>JAOZHP010000158.1 GCA_026014815.1 Candidatus Bathyarchaeota archaeon | reverse complement strand
GAGGGCCCTTCCGATCTCGAGTAGTTTGAGTTCTCCACCACTCAGGGTGTTTGCAGGCTTGTTCCATACGTGTTTGAGTCCAAGGACGCGTAGTAGTTCAGATGCTCTTCTTACGGCGTTGATCTCGCTGTCTACCCATGTTGGTTTGAATAGGGATAACGCGATGTTCTCTCCGGCGTTCTCCGGTAAAGCTACAAGCATGTTCTCTAGAGTTGTGAGTCGTAGGAATGGGGACGCGATCTGGAAGGTACGTACAAGTCCCCTCCGTGCAATCTTGTACATAGCCTCGCTTGTGATATCAGCGTCACGATAGTAGATTTTACCAATCTCTGGAACGAAAATGCCTGAAATGCAGTTAACGAGTGTCGACTTGCCACAGCCGTTAGGACCAACTAGCAGGTAGATACCGCCTTCCTTTAGGCTGAAGCTAATACCGTCGTTCGCTGCGAACTTGCCGAAAAATTTGTGAACATTATCTATTTTTAGTACTTCCGACATGTCGGCATCAACTATCCATATAGCGTACAGACACTGTTTAAATAAGTTTTCAAGAGGAATACGAATAGATGCTTAAACTACTTGAATAAACAAGGAAAAAGTAGCAAATTAGAGAATTTCTCCTGATCGGTCAGCGGCACATATATAAAATATACTTTATTTAATGCAAAGTTTAAAATTATTTAGTTGTTACACACAGAACACTCGGTTTACTTATGTTTTCGTAGAGAAACTTCGAATTATCAGTCGTTGACTTTTATGATTTCAACTATTGCGTTGTAACTACTCGATTAATGGTTATTATGATAAAACTGAAAATTGAGACGGCTTTGTTCTTAATAACCTATAGATAATTAAAAAAAATTGAAAGATTATTGTGCTTATCCGATGACACGAGCTACAGGAGTGTAGCCCATCATCCCTGTGTTCCAAGTCACGGTGTCAGTTACGCCGTCATACAGACCATACACGTAGCTACCCGGACCACGCTCGTGGTCTCCATAGCCCCATATCTGGTAGTTGCTGGCATATCTGTCGCCGTCTAGGTTCAGCCTGTTCCAGCCGCTTGCACCGAATTGGTTGAATGCAGTGGGTTCCTGTAGTGATATGATGTCCATAGCGTCGGAGCTCTGAGCCTCCAGAATGGTTGTAGTCAGGATCCAACCGATGTCGTAGCTGCAAGCTGAGTAGAAGCCAAATGGCTGGCTTACCAGATCAAAGTACCTATCATACAGGGCTAAGAACTTTTCAGACTCAGCAGGAGCAGCATAAGTGCTGTAGACTTTCAGATGCATTGCCATTTCAGGCGCATCGTCGATTGCCTGCTGTGACAGAGTTGTCCCGTCAGAGCCGAACCATGGTAGACTGTACAGGAGTGGGAAATCCGCTGCCTGTGTCATCATGACTACGAACTCAGCGAAGCTGATGATCTCAACGGCACACGCATCCGCACCATACTCAGCAACAGCGTCCTCCATGAGGTTCTCGGCTGTCTGGAGATAGTTTGCGAACTCTGTTGCCTCACCTGCGTAACGGATTTTCTCAATAATTACTCCGCCTTCGCCGGTAAAGGCTGGCTCAAAGTAGTTCATGATACCGTCAGCCCAAGCGTCTCCACGGTAGATGCAGATTACTGCCTTGATACCATGGCTGGAAAGCATCCTGCTGATAGCGGGTGCCTGCACCAGGTCCGTTGGACACATACGCAGTAGGTTGTCATCTGGGATAGCGAGCAGCGGGCTCGTTGAGCTGGAGCTCCACATTAGCATGTCGTTATCGTTACAATAGGATAGGGCGCCGCTGGCCTGGCTTGACCAACCGCCACCGATGAACACGCTGATGTCGATGGCCTTGTAGCTCTGGACTTTCTCTAGGTGGACAGCTGCTTGACCGGTAGCATCGTCGATTAGATACTCGAACTCAACGTCATAGCCGAGCATAGCGGCGTATTCGTTATAGTCAACAGTCAGAATTTCATTGACGAGCGGTACAGTTGTTTCAAGACCCACTGTGGTGGAGCTAATGTAACCTAGTTGAACCTTCACCCCTTCAAGGGGAGCCTTTTCAACTGTTACGGTTACTGTTTCACCGGGTTCACCTGCCCCAGTGGGGGCAGCAAAATAGCCGACGCCTCCGCCGACAACGAGTCCTACGACTAGTAGCACAATAGCTAGGGTGTTACCTTTCATTTCCAAGTTTTGTTTCACCTTGTAGTTTGTCGCAGTCCATAATTTCAGCCCTTACATTATATAAGGTTTTTACATACACTTATTTGGAATAACTGAAGATTGAGGCTTCAAGGTCCTTATATTTGAGAAGAACGATTTATTTACCTAAATAAGCCCTTTTTTAGCCCTGTTTCCTGAACAAGCCCCTTGTTTCATGAAAAGTATTATTAATCCATACTTACCCAACCGTTGTGGGTTTAAACATGTTAATCCCAGCAATTTGGGTAGCAGCATTAGTTTTCGCAAGCGAACTAACACTGCTAAGTATCGGCTTTACTCTGACGTATCTAACAGCGAAGATACCAAACTTCGCACACGGAACATACGCAGGAATCGGTATCTATGTTAGCTATACTTTCGCCAAGATCTTTAACCTCTCACCCTACTTTGGGTTTCCACTTGCTTTCTTGATTGGTGGATTGTTTAGCGTCATAGTCTACAAGATTGTCATTGGAGCGCTAACAAACATGGGAGGCGGAGCCATCGTCCTTACTATCTCGACCTTAGCTATCCAGATCTTCCTAACTGGCCTTATCCAGATATACGCATACTGGCTCAGGGACAGGTACAGCACTTACGCCATGTCGTTCCTGTTGAAGCAGAACGACTTTAAGATCGGTGACTTCCCGGGAATCTTCGTGGTCTCGTTGTCTCTTACAATCGTCAGCGTTATATCATTGCACTATATGCTTACTAAGACAAATATCGGTGTTGCCATGAGGGCAACCGCCGAGGATCCAGAGTTAGCTTCGGTATTAGGAATTAACATCAACCAGATCCAGTTGTTCAGCTGGTTCTTGACCGGTGGACTCGCCTGCTTGGCAGGCGCCATGATCCCTCTATGGTTCATGAGCACGCCTCAGTCCGGCGCCATGATCATTACTAGTATCATGGCCGGTAGTCTGTTAGGTGGCTTCGACAGCATATATGGTGCTGTCGTCGGAGGTGCCCTCGTAGGCTTGTCCGAGATCATGTTGACCACATGGGGACAGGCAATCATCGGTGTATGGGTTGGTGAATATAGGCCGCTCGTCCCAATGATATTCCTCGTGGCTGTACTACTCGTAGAGCCCGATGGACTGCATGGAGCATACACTAAATTCGTAGCCTCCGAGACAGGATCAAACCTCCTGAAATCGATTGGCTTGCAGAAGGAGGAATACTAAGATGCTACAAGATGTTGCACTAGGTCTACTAACAAGCGGCGTGGCCGTCTCGGGCACAGCCCGTTTGATCGTAGACATCGCCATGTACTTCGGTCTTTTCGTCATCGTAGCAATGGCATTAAACTTCCAGTACGGTAACGCAGGAATCCCTAACATGGGGTGCGCCGTACAGGTCATCATGGGAGGCTTCACCGTAAGCGGCATCACAGTAAGGCTGATGTTCACTATGGCAGAGGCAGCCGGCACCGAGTTATTGCCATGGGCAAATGACTTTGATTGGGTCTACAACAACCCATCGAACGTCAGCACAATGAACGAGTTCATTGGCCCAAGAATGTCCTTCGGCGTTTCGATGCTCTTGTTCAGTCTAGCAGTATCGTTGATTCTGGGCGCTGTCATCGGATGGGTTATCGCCCTTCCAGCCATCAGGCTAAGGGCTACCTATCTCATGATCGTGCTCATCACAATGGCGGACGCGGCTCAGATCTTCGGTCGTAACATCCCAGCTATCAGCGGCGGAACCCTCGGTATGTTCATCCCGAACATATACGAGTGGTACCCCGGGGATCGAACGGTTCTCTCAGCGGTAATCACGCTGCTCATAGGAATCATCAGCTTCTTCCTATTCAGAACGATGCTGAACAGCCCATATGGTAGGTTGATGAGAGCTATCCGTGAGAACGAGGTCACCGTGGGAAGCGTAGGAAAGAACGTGGTAGGTATCAGGAGGAACATCCTCATGTTCGCATCAGGAATCACAGCCCTCTCGGGCACTCTGCTAGCGTTCTACTTCAGCTACGTCGTCGAGGCCAACTACCAGAGAGCCTTCTGGACCTACTGGCCATGGCTGATGTTGATCCTTGGTGGACCCGGTAACAACGCTGGAACATTCCTTGGATGCGCATTGATCGTCGCCATGAGGCGCGTCATCATCGTGAACAAGTGGTTCCTGCAGGCCGTGTTCTTCTTCCCCATAGCCTACTTCGAGAGCATCCTCCTAGGTGTGTTGCTCATCGCGGTAATCATGTTCCGTCCTAACGGACTGATCCCCGAGAAGCTACTATACATCCCAGGAGTGAACTACACGAAGATGGTTAACGAGGAGGTCAAGATCGACTGGAGAAACGCTCCAAAGGCACGCGGGGGTTCCAGCGGCATCGGTGGCATCATGAGTGCATTTGGCGGCGGCAAGAAGGAGGAAGAATCCTAATGGATGTGGACACGATCCTGTTCTGGGTCATGATGGCCCTTTGGGTCATCATGCCTGCTTTCATCGTTTACGAGGAGATAACCGAGAGAAAGGCACTTGCAGAAGCCGAAGCGGCAACCGAAGAAGCCAACAGTTCCTAAACAACCCTTTTTCCCTTTTTTCTATAATAAAAAATAATTAAAATCAGGGACATTGTCCCTTGAAAAGAGTTTACTCAGTTGTCATCGTGTAATGTACGCCGACACCTGTAAGCGCGTCGTCGATCTTCTTGATGAGATTCTGCACCTTCTTCATACCCGGCTTCTCGGTCCACTCGAAGACGAAGTCATAGTCACCGAGTGTCATCGACGCATCGCTGATGATCTTCTGTGGCTCGTAGCAGTCCCTGTAGGTGTTCTTCATCTGCTTGAGGTAGTTGTTCCAGTCATTCTTGTCGCTCTGCATCCTAGTAGGATACGGGATACACTTGTGACTGAACTTGACCTCAACGGCTTTCGACATCTCGACTGCAACCCCTTCAAGGGACTTGATAGCCTTCATGAGAGGAGGACCATAAATACGAACATAGGTCTTTACCATAATGATCAAAAAAACAGTATAACGAAATTATAAAAAGCCTTTCAGCAAATACCTTAGAATTCAACTAAAAATAGTTATTATACTTGGTCGCCTGTTTTCTGGGCGGCCATACGCCTCATCAACAGACGATACTTTCGATACCTGTCATCCATCGAGAACTTCGCCGGGTGAGGAGACTTGGCCACGCCTCCACAGCTACATGTGTCCTTCAATGTGTACTGGGCGCATCTCTCACAGCGTCTTAGAAGCCAAACCATGATAGGTCTACTCGCGTGTAAAACTGAATGAACCCTCTAAGTCTGACCACGCCTTTTCGGTGTGCTTCACTACCTGGTCCAGAGCGTACTCCGCCTTCTTGTAGTCGTCAGCAGATAAGGTGATCCTGTATTTGGGGGCACCCATTGTGGATATCTGGATTGACGCCTCGTGCTCCTTGGCCACTGACTCCGCTGTGTGGAACGTGTCTTTTATGTCCTTGATACCACGATTGGACATCGCCGTGGCCTCCATGATTCCCTGGATGGTCACGCCTTTGATAATGATTTTGTCTTTAGCTAGGGCGCTTAGTAATGCTGCGACCTTAGGCTTAACACCAGCTTCGACGAGTGCTTCCTCTCCCTTCTTGGATGCGGCCTCTAAGCCCGTGTATAGACTCTCATAGTGTTCAACGATCTTCATGGCTTCCTGCTCGTAAAGAGCTTCTGGAGTCATCTTGAGCTCATGGGCAGCCTGGGTCAGAAGAGTCTCTGCCTTACGTTCTTTCTTCCATTGCTCAATCTTCTTGCGTTTCTCGTCGTTGTTCACCCTTCGGAGGCTCAGGTCTACCTGGCCTTTACCTGGATCGGTTCTCATGACCTGTAGGACAACTTTCTGGCCCGGCCGTACATGGTTTCTGATGTTTCTTACCCATCTGCTGCTTATCTCAGAGATATGTAAGAGTCCCTCGTTTCCCTTGTACTCGTCGAGGCCGACGTAGGCTCCGTAGCCTTCCACTCTTTTCACGGTTGCTACGACTAGTTCCCCGACCTCGGGCCATTCTGCTCGTCCTAGACTCAAAATAATCACCCTAATACCGCTATAACGGAGCCGTTTATCTTGGCTTTACCGCCCGTGGGCTCCGCCAATACCTCACCGCACATCTGGCACTCTACTTTAGTGCTGCAGTGACTGAAAATGATCTGCTCGCTCTCACAGCTAATGCATCTTACGCGGAGGAATCTTGATGTGGGCCTCGGTATGAGGTGTTCCCATTCTGCCAAATTATACTATCTCCAGTTTCTTGAGCCGCATTCCTTTCCGCATCAAACCATAGTTGCATTCTGTGCATTTCAGCGTGAGCGCCTGCTTCTTTGTAACCTTAGCTTGGTTTTTTTGCTCAGGGAATTTCTGTCCACCGTAGCCCTTCTTTCGTCTGGCTTGACGCCGTTCTCCTTTTTTGGCGCCTTTTCTCTTACCGGCCTTGTAGATGGAGACGGTAAACTCGGTGTGCGTCTTGCATTTAGGACAGAAAGTCCGCATTGTCCTTGGTACTTTCATGGCTCTAGCTCCACCAGCTTAGCTATACCTCTCCTTATTAGGTTTACCGCATTTTGCCTTGGGATGCTCGCGACATCTTCAGGGTTGAAGGGGCCGTATGCTTTCATGTCCACTCCCATGATGGCGGGCAACTGCTGCATGAACCTAACCACCACGAGCTCCGTGGAGTCCTTCTCTGGCAGCACAGGCTTAAGTGGAGGCGCCTGTTTAGGGGGTTGAGCTATTGGCGGCGGCTTTGTTTTCACTTGTATTGGCTCGGTTGGGGGTAACTCGGAGCCCTCCCTGAAGCTGTAGAGGAGCTGCCTTAGGTTAGAGTGTAGCCTCTGCTCCTCAGGAGTAAGTGACTTCGCGTCTATTGGTTTGCCTTCCAGCTCCCTTCTCACTATTTTTCCGAGTCTTGTATTGATAAGCTCCCTGAGCATCTTACCGCTGAACCCCTTCTCTTTCTGGGTGATGCGACCTGTTAGGGTCTCAGTGTCTGCCTCGGTCTTGGTCAACTCTTTTACGTACTGGGTCATCTCGTTGATGAATCCATCAGGGATGTTCTGTAGTTCCTCCGTAGCCTTTTCCTTCTCCCATGCCTTGAGAAGTCGCTGATACAGATCACTCATTTTTCACTCTGGCTCCTTTCTTACATAGGTAGAAGAGGGCTGCCTCCATGGGTAGAGTTACCTCCTCTTCGTTATATGGACCGTACCCCTCACCTTTTAACTGGATTTTGGGAGCACGCTTAAACTCCAGCTTCACCGGCGATCCTGACATGACGACTGATTTGACCAAGGGATCATAGTCCGGTAGCGCACCGTAGGGGATGGTCTGTACCTGCCATCCAGTCTTTCCGTGGAGAGTGTTTGGAAGTCTGATGAGCCGGTGAATATCCGTTGTGACGACAGTGTCTATCTCGCTGGCCTGAAGTCCTAAAGCCTCGTTTAGCACAGTTTTGAGGCTCTTGGGGTCGATGAGGGGCGTGATGTTGCTTGGATGCCTCTCCATCAGAGTCTCAAGAACCTGTTCCTTGTTGTTGATTATGTTGCTTGAGGCTTTTCTGCCTAGCTTCAGTTTCTTGATCTCCTCGGGCTTGGCCTCGGAGATGTAGTCGTAGAGGGCTCTGCCTGTCCTTCCTCTCCATCCACCCATGGCTAGGGTTGACCGTGTTCCTCTGTTTCTTTGGCTGAAGCCCTGGAACTCGGGTTCGAGGCCTATAGCCATTATGTAGTCTACTATCTCTCGGCGTGCGTGCTGATTCAGAGTCTTGAAGTCATTGTTGTGGACGTGGACATGGTAGCCCCGATTTCCGCTGAAGTTGGTGATGAGTTCATCTGGGTGGACCCCGAAGTCTTGTATCAGTATGTCCAGTAGCTTGTGGGTCTCATGTTTGGCGGCTTGGAGGCATTTCTCGCATATCCATGTCTCTGTTGTGAACTGTGCTTTTCCACATTTGCATATCTCTGGTAGGTGCCCTGTGCCTTGTTCATCGCAGTTTCTGCACCACCACTTGTCGTGCACCTTCTGGCATGGCAGTTCGAAGTGATCGGCGTCTATGTCGAAGACTAGGTCTGCTCCCAGCCAACCCTTACGGGTCATATCGGCTGTCGGGTCATCGTAGTAGCCGCTGCTGTGGTAGCTGTGAGCCGGGGCGTTCTGGCGGAGGTATCGCTGTAGCTCCTGTAATGTGGGGAGCTTGATGTGGCGGTGCATGCCTCGGCCGAAGAAGTTGAGGAACGCGAACTCTCGTTGAGGGAGTTCTATTGGGGCTGGTATTGTGTGGCTGTGCTGGGCGTACCATCTCTGGAACTGCTCAGCCACAAACTTTGGGCTGCCCCACTCCTCTTCCATGGATATCAATGGGTGCTTTGGTGCTTAAAATTGGATACTATCGGGGATAGGTGCAGTGAGGGCACTTGTGACACGCTGGAGCGTTATACCTTACTACGTTCTCGTAGAGTGTACAGTAGTGGAGACCGACGATTTTAAGTCGAAGTTTCTTGTCTTCAGCGGTTTCCTTTGCCATGGCTCCTGTTATTCCTGTTTGGTGGTATTTGAGGTTTCAGCTTGTGTTTCCTTGGCTTTCTCTTTTTCACGTCTCTGGATTCGCCAAGCCTTCTTTCGGTAATAGCTGAGGGGGTGACTCACGGTCTTGCATATGCTGTCCATGTTCCTGCAGATTCCGTGTGTGCGCAGCGTAGCGCAGGTGGGTGGAGTGTACCTGGTGCGGTTGCCCTTGAGGCCCGCGATGTGCTCTATCTGATATCTAGTCAATGACTCGTCAAAGTCCGTGACATCGGTGTAGAAGCTCACCATCTGATCGATGGGCATACCAATATTGACTAGGAAGCTTGTGAGCCCGAAACGCTCCATGTGACTGGCTCTTCTACCAGACAGTAATCCCTCCAAACAGTATATCATACATGGGGGGAACGCCTCGTTGATGATCTCCTCGGGAAGCCTACTGCCGCCAAGCTTGGACCTGTTCTCCTCGAACACCTTCCTGACGGCGTCAACACGACTCTGGATCTCTTGGGGGAGCGAGAACTTTGACGGCGTGCTTACGCGTTCCTTCACCCAGTTATCTACTTCTACCTGAATTAGCCTCGCCGCCTCGATGCCCGTAAGGCTAACAAAACCATCCTCCATCTTGCGGTTCACCAGCTTCCATTTAGGCTCATGGAACCCTGAGGCTGATCTAAGGTAGTCGCTGAACCTGAGCTTGAGGTTGTGTTGAGTGCCATCGATGTACTCGGGGTCCTTCACTATATTCCAGCTGAACTCGTCTTCAGCTATCTGCATTATCTTGTCCTCGTACTCCTGCTGGAGAAGATTATAGGAACGCACTGCCTCAGCGAGGGCGAACCTTCTGCTTAGAAACTGTTCACCGATGAGGGTGACATACATGACTGCTATTGGATAACTGAGTAACTCCGTCAGGGGTTCCGCGAGCTTTGCTGAGACCTCACCCTGGATGATCGCCTCGGTGACTCGCTCAGCTGCCCTGTCGAGAACTTTACGGTAGTTGGGGTCGGTGAGGTCGTCTAACTGGAGGTTCAGTCCCTCCACTAGCTTGACACCCGCCTGGATGAATGGGTACTTGGCGGCTTCCCTCTCCGACATCATCTCGGAATAGTTGGAAGCATGGCATGCTTTATCGTTTATGTCGCGGCTCTGGTGCCATGTTTTCACTTGTTTTAAATAATTCCGCTCCCTTGGCTTCACTATGTCACAAAAGTACATTTGTCAGGTTTGTGGATACATCTACGATCCAGCTATAGGTGACCCAGAAAACGGTTACTCAGCCGGAACAGCGTTCTCCGATCTACCGGATGATTGGGAGTGCCCCCTATGCGGAGCACCCAAGGAAGAGTTCGCCCCTCACGAGGGGTAACCTATTTTTCTAGGGTGTAGCTGATCCACCAGAAACAACTACCCATGAACACGTTTTTCTTGTTTACACCACCAGTGTGCCTGCTGAAAGTTTCCACCAGTTCCTCAGTGGTTAAATAATTCTTCACGATGAGGTGCTGGCTGCCGTCGTTCAGTGTCCGGAGCTTATACGTGTTGAGGTCATCGGGCTTCGTTTGAAGCTTACCACCGACACCCTCGATGAACGTGTTATCAGCGATGAACACGCGTGCACCCGGCTTCATGACGCGGTGCATCTGCTCTATCCAGGCATCAATATCTTCAAGTAGAACGTGGCTAAGCCAGAAGGACGCTATTGCTCCAGTGAAAGTGTCCTCGGGGTAATCGATTTTGTAGGCGTCCATGACCTTGAACTCGGTGGGGCAACCATACTTCTTGCTGCCTGCGATGTCCAGCACCGCCTGATTGACGTCGATGCCCACGATGCTTTTCGCGGTCTCACTTATCCGCTGGGTCCAATACCCTGTGCCACATCCAATGTCCAGTACATCTAATCCTATGAATACCCGTTTCAGCTCAATCTCCATCTTGTCTTGTTCTTCTTGGCGGTTGGGGTCTCTCCATTCGTAGATCTGCTCGTATTCCTTGGCTCTGTCCCGGTAATATTTGACCATGTCATCGGACATAGGCGGATAAATGTGGCTTGAGGTTGAAAAAACCTGCGAGGCTACTCATCAATGGCGTTAATCAACTGCTTAACGATATCCTTGTCACATTCCAGTAGATCGTATTGACTCATCTCAGCCAGGGTCACCCACTTGATCTGTTCATGAGCGTTGAGAGTGTAGCTGCCTGAGCTGACCTTCACCCGATAATAGTGGAGCTGCACCAAGCCATATGAGTCCGAGTCCATGCATGAGCCAAGAAAATCCTGGACAACTACATCCAGCTCAAGTTCCTCTAATAGCTCCCTCTTCAACGCAGTCTCGGGTGTCTCGTTTTCCCTTACTTTTCCCCCGGGGAACTCCCAGCATAGCTCATACGTGTCTCCTCGCTTCCGCTGGGCTATCAAGTATCTTCCATTTTTCTCAATGATGCCCCCGACGACATTCAATTCATTCACCTGTACTGGGTCAGTAGATTCCCGGGATGAGCCTGTACTTGACCTTCGCCATGTAGTCCCGATACTTTTTCTTGTACTGCCTGATGAGTGCTTCCTCTTCTTTTGGTATTATAACCGTCATGCCAGCCAGAGTGAACACCAAGAGGAGACGTACCTCAAAAATCGGTAACACAAGGTTAGCTCCCAACGCCAGTAATAGGAAACCAGTGTAAAAGGGGTGACGCACATACTCGTATGGTCCATGGGTTATGAGCTTGCCCTGAAAGTTCCTCTGCCAGAAAGTGTACCAGTAGACGCAGATGGCTACCCCTACCAGCGTAAAGACACCTCCAGCTGCCGTGACTACCAGATCAAGCGTGGTCATCTAACCTCTCTCCGGGTAGACCCTTAGCTCCCTGTCGAAGTGGGTAAGAGTTCGCGCCCCGTCCTCGGTGCACACCACAGTATCTTCGACTCTTACACCGATCTCACCTACTATGTAGATACCCGGTTCGTCGCTGAACACCATGTTGGATTCAAGGAGTTGATGGTTGTTCCTGACCATATACGGATGCTCATGAATCTCCATGCCTACGCCGTGGCCCAGCCTGTGGATGAAGTAGTCACCGTATCCAGCAGCATCGATCACGTCTCTCGCAGCAATGTCGATGGATTCGCAGGTCACACCGGGCTTGATAGCGTCAAACGCAGCCCGGTTGGCCCTGAGCACGATCTCGTAGATCTCCTTCTGTCGATCCGATGGCTCACCGTACATCACGGTCCGTGTGCAGTCGCTCCAGTACCCCTTGTAGAGGCCGCCCATGTCAACGAGCACGAACTCACCTGGCTTCAGCTTCCTGTCGGATGCGCCTCCATGAGGTAACGCGGCTCGTTCACCGAAGAGTACCCCGGCGAACGCTCTTGATGCGCCGCGTTTCTGCATCCCAGTTACCATGAGAGCCTGTAGCTCTTTCTCTGTCATGCCTGTGTGGAGCTGGGTGAAGGCTTCCTCCATCGCCTCATCACTTATCATACAGGCTTTCTCGATGGTCTCCAGCTCCTCACTGGTCTTAATCATCCTGATGTAGCCAAGGTGGTCGCCGACATCTACAAAGTTTGCTTCTGGAAGGTGTTTCTTGAGTGCGTTGACCCATCCCCAGGGAGCCTCGATGGGTATCCCGAGGGTGCCTTTCTCGTAGCCGTCCCGTCTCAACGTATCCGCCAATAGTTTCACTGGGTCCTCGTGTTCATCCCATACCTCCACCTTCTTGAACCAGGGCTCCAGTCCACGTAGCTCTCCCTCCAGCTTGTTGACAACGAAGTAAGGCTCGCCCTCCACAGGGATAACAGCTGCAGCGAGCCTCTCACTCATCCCTATGGGAAACCCCGTGTAGTAAGCGATATTGGCTCCCGGGAAGAGAATAAGCACGTCAACATTGTTTATTTTAAGTAGCTCTAGGACCTGTTTGACCCTGCGTTTCTGGAACATGCTCATCTAAATCACCGATTAATGCGAGGTGACAGCGTTTAACGCTTCGCAAAAAGAAATTATAGCCACTACAGACTTGCAACGAAGTCTTTCATCTGTTCGTTGATGTCTGCGCCTTCCTGTTTCACAAAGGCCTTGGTCTGACCCATAGGGGTCCACTCAGTGGCCTCGTACTCGACCTTCTTCTTCAGGACCAGCTCAGCAAGCTTTTCCATGCACTTTTTGCCCTCGGGGGTCGTCTTCTCGGGAGTCTCGACTCCGTCAAGGACAATGATGACGTCGGTTCGGAGACGGAAGAACTTTCAGTCGATGATCTCTACCGGTGTAGCTATTTTTAGTGAAATATTTCGTCCACGAAACGCAGAGTTTTTCATTTTTTAACGTTTCCCGAGGCATAAAAAAACTGATAATTATAATAAATGAGCCACCAGTTTCACTGACGCCCCTGCTTGACGAACATTTGTGAATGTTTAATAAAAGAAAAACAGTTTTTGATTCACCATGAAAGAAGAGGACCTCAAGAACATCTGTGGCCAACTGGGTCCATGTGGCATCGCTTGTGGCACATGTATCCTAGGCAACGGTACAGTATCTGAGACCGCTATCAACACCAAGGATTACATCAACGAGTGCGGAGTCAAAGACTGGTCCCCCATGGTCCCCGGGGGCTCAGAACTCAACTGGGAGGCAACAGAGAAGACCCTGAACTGGTTGGGCAAGTATGCTTTCTGCGCTGGCTGCGGCAACGGCGGAGGCCCGCCCGACTGCGCTATAAGTCTATGTGCAACAGGGAAAGGCATCCAGCTCTGCAGCCAATGCGACGAACTTGACGAGTGCACCAAGTTCCAGTGGCTCAAGGAGTACGGTGAAACCCTCAAGCAGACACTCAGTGAGAGCAGAGGCAAGTCCCGTGAAGAATTCCTCGCTGAGGCACTGGCAAAGCAGTGAAATATCCTCCCCCACTTTTTCTCATTGATGATTCTCAACAAGCTAAGGGGTGGCGACCTCAGATCCATAGGTAGGGCAAACGAGGTAGCCATGGAAATCCAGGAAGACCCGGATCTTTTCAGAGAGGTCTTTAATGGGATGATGGAATCAGACCCAGTTGTCAGGATGAGGTGTGCGGATGCTGTCGAGAAAGCCTCAGCCCTGAACCCGTCGCTTTTTCAACCCTGTAAGGCACAGCTTCTCGAAGAGATATCTAGGATTCTCCAGCAGGAGGTCAGGTGGCATGTAGCCCAGATGATGAGCAGACTGAATATGACCGAATCAGAGACAAGTTTAGCAGTCCAGATATTGTAGTATCTCACGGACAAGAGTAGGATAGTTGTCGTCTCATCTCTCCAAGCCCTGACAGAGCTAGCCATCAAGAACCCGGATTTAAGGCCTGAAGTAATCGAAACCATTGAGCAGGCTATGACTCATGGAAGCCCATCAATCATCAGCCGAGGAAAAAAGCTCCTATTAAAACTTGAACACCCATAGACCACAAAAAATTACAAAATACCAAATAACTTGGTACTAGCAGAGCCAAAAATGGGTCTTTCACTCATTATGAAGCAAATAAAGACATTTTCAGCCTTGTTTTAACGGTAAGTGAATTATATTGAGCTGTGCACATACTCCTTGATGCCCGGTAGTCCAGCCAGCTACGACGAGATCGTCGAAGCAGCCCTAGAGATATTTGATCAATACGATACAGCTATCACTCTTAGGCAGCTCTATTACCGTCTCGTAAGCAGGCTTCTCATCCCCAACACCATCAACAGCTACAAGCGCCTCAGCAGGATAATGGTCAAGGCACGAGAAACCGGCGACGTACCCATCAACTGCCTTGAGGACAGGAGCAGACGCGTCCTCGGAAGAGGCGACGTAGGCCACAACTCAGCCGAGGACTACCTGAAGCAGAAGATCACAAGCCTCCAGGACAGCTGGAAGGGCTTCACCATGCCCATGTGGGATGACCAGCCCAAGAACCTGCTCATTAGCCTCGAGAAAGACGCGTTGAGTAGGCTCGTCAGCAGAGTAGCCAACAGGTACAGCGTACGCACCTTCCCCACCAGAGGATACCCCAGCTTCAGCTTCGTCCAAGAGATGAGCCGGTACATTAGCATAAGGCTCGGCGACAAACCCACGGTAGTCCTCTATTACGGAGACTTTGACCCAAGCGGAGTAGACATTGAACGCGACCTCAGCGACCGGCTGGAAAAGTATGGTGCCAAGAACTTCACCGTCGTCCGAATAGCCCTGACAGCCGACCAGATCAGGCAATACGACCTCCCGCCCATGCCGGTGAAACGCAGTGACGCCAGATCAGATGGTTTCCTCGCGGAGCATGGAGATAAAGCCGTGGAGCTGGATGCGTTGGACCCCAACCTCCTCCAGAAGACAGTCGAAAAATCCATACTAGAAAATATCAACAAGCGTAGATGGAACGCCAAGCTCAGGAAGATAGATGAGCTACGTACCTGGATCAAGGTCAAGCTCGAAGACATGGAGAACGCATTAGACACAGAGATAGACTCAATCGGGAAATGAGCCTAACTCCACAAGACATCAAGATTGGCTAACATTGTGGAAACAAACACCGCAATGGGTTTGAGCTGCGGCGTTAATCCGAACTTGAAAGAAGGCGTGTAATCTGATGAAGGAACTGGAATAAACAATGGTAGAGGAAAAGATACTAAAAGCTAGGATAAGCCGCGTCATCGCTGCCACAAGATTCCCCTTCGTGGGTCAAGACGACTGGGATGAGACCAGATCAACCGTGGTGAATGACCACAAGAACAAGGTCTGGGCCTTCGAGACGCCCGACGGCCCACTTTATCCCAGCGTCGCTGTGTTCAACGCCGATGGTACCATCCGTGAGTGCGGCGAGGTCGAGGTAACAGGAAACTTCACCGAGGCAACAGTTCAGAAATGGAAAACCCTATCTGAGCTCACTGGAATGGGTGAGAAATACAAAAAGTTCTTCCTTTACGTCCCAGAGGGACACGAGGTTCAAGCAGAGAAACTGCTAAATGAGAACCATATCGAGTACGCTGGCCTCAGGACTTGGCGAATCGATAACTGGAACTTGGTATTGACGCCCTACAAGACACCTGATATGGCTAAGGATCATCGGTAAGCAATCTGTTTGTGCTAGTAACACACATTTTCTTTTATCGATAACTCGGATGCATTTCCATAGAAGAGGAGATGCCACCTTGAGTTCAGGACTGTTAAAGAAAAGAAAGGGCATGACAGGCCTAGAGACAGCTATTATGCTTGTCGCGTTCATCATAACAGCATCAGCGTTCACCTTCGTGATACTTAACATGGGTTTCCTCACAGCATCCCAGGCACAGTCAGTGATCTCATCAGGGATCAGTGAGGCCAGCTCAGCGTTGTACCTAGACAGCGACATCATAGGCACTTTTGCCAACAACACGGGAAATCAGGATAATATCTGTCTGACACGGGCAGTCTTCTATGTGCGACTAGGGCAAGGCGATGAACCGATAGATCTATCTGACAGCAAGGTGGTGATCACGTTCACCAACGAGAGATGCCATGTCTCTATCTATGGCACCAACGGCACCATCACCACGATAAAGGGTGTCACAAACAACGGTGACTCACTCTTGGAGACTGGTGAAAGATTCAAAGTAATCATCGATTTCACTGAGATCGATAAGTCAACGGTGGACCCGGCCCAAGGCTCGAAGCCGAATGTTTACGCTCATCCCTACGAGAGCTTGAGGCTGGAGATCAGGCCAGCCAGTGGGGCGGTTCTATCCATCGACAGGACTCTTCCTCAGGTAGCCAACACGGTTCAGGCCTTCTAGGCTAACTATTCATTTTAACCCATTTCTTCTCAGCGAGATCATAGAACCATGCCTTTCCAGGATTAGACGCCACCATCTTCTTTACCTCTAG
This sequence comes from Candidatus Bathyarchaeota archaeon, assembly GCA_026014815.1. Lineage (GTDB taxonomy): Archaea > Thermoproteota > Bathyarchaeia > TCS64 > TCS64 > RBG-16-57-9. Next base: position 12,002 of record JAOZHP010000158.1, on the reverse strand, counting down.
AAGCCTCTCAGCGGCGGCTTGATCAGAGAAGACGAATTTTGCCTGTGATTCAACGAGTTTAGTGGCGGAGGGACAGTTCATGTCAACACCCAGAAGGGCACCGCCGTCCTCTGAGGGCTCTAGGCTGAATGGAAACTGTTTACAGGAGAAAGGTCTATCCTCGTAGATAACGCAGCGTTTTTCTTTGAGGTGCGGACACTCGTTCGCTGTGAGCTGGTACGCCACAACCTTGAAGCCCTCCATGCTGGGTTCCTCCCCCAGACCTATTGCTGGTTTCACTTGCTCCTTTGGGAAGCGTCGGGTTTCACCTGGGAGCAGGGTCAAGCCCCTGAATACTCCCATGTCCTCGGTTACGAGTGCTCTGCAGCATCGCCCGCATCCTTGGCACTTGAAAACACCTGCGTTGTCTGACATGAACACTGTCTCGGGTTCGCCTGTAATAAGAGTGGGTGTTAGAAGGGGAACTGTATGTCCTTGGGTGGGTACGGGTAGCTCCTCTTGCTATGGGTCAGCCCCATCCCCACAAAGAGTTCCGCTAACCTGATCACAGCCATGGCTGGATGAATCACGATGACACCCGGGTGTGTCTCGTTCAGCTTCGCCTCTAGAGCCTCGGCGTGGTCGTTGAACGCCATGCAGCCGAAGCAGATCGCCTCGGCTCCCTCGTTCACCGCCTTAACGGCTGTCACATAAACCTTCTCGAAGGACCCCGGTTCTCTTAGCTGCAGCACCGGTAGGTCCACTGAGTAGATCCCGGAACATCTGCCCCAGAGCCCGAGGTCCCTGATCTGTCTGTCAGCTATCTTCATGACGTGAGGCATCTGGATCATGAGAGTGAATATCTCAGCCAACATCGACGCAAGGTAGATGGACGCCATGCCCGGCGCCAGCACTGGGATTGAGACCAGGTTCCGTGCCGCCGCAAGTGACGGGTCGTGTCCTCCCCAGATGATAACGGCGTCGGCTCCCTCCTTCTCGCTTCGAACTACTCGTTCAAGGATTCCAGGAGCCGCTAACTCCATCTCGGGAAGCGAGTCCACTGATAGGGGTGCCTCCTTGGTTGTGACAAGCCTGACCTCTGTGCCGGGTGAGGCGTACTTGGCGAGTGACAGCTGCCTTTTTTTGAGTGCCTCGCCCTTGACGCCGCTGATTAGCATCACTACATCGATTCTCATTTCACTCAATGATTCATTCAGGGAGAGAAAAGCGTTGGGTAAACTAGTTAGGTAAAATATAACTAAAAACCATAACCGCTTTTATTGAGGACTCAGCAACAAGGAGGACTTGGACGCAGAAGGATTAGAGGAAGTAGACACAGAGTATATTTCGCCTAGGGTTTTCACGGAGAGAGACTTCATAGATAGACTGCTGACACTCCAGAGGCACGCCTCAGATCTCTGCGATGCCTATACCTTAGAGGAAATCTCTCATGCCACTCATCGAGCCATCAAACATGTCATCGATTTTCAGGGAGGCAGCTTGTCAGTCGTTGAAAGCGATGTACTACTTTTCAACTATTTCTGGAACGCATCAGAGACACCGACAAAGGAGATGGCTCTCGACGGCCCCGGTATAACAGTGAAAGCCGCTGTCACAGGTGAGTCACAGAACATCGGTAATGTAGTGGATCACCCCGAGTACGTTGAGGGCTCCGGTGAACACAGCCCCAAAGTAGTCTCCGAGAGGGCAGTACCAGTCAAGTTCCACGACAAGGTCACAGGGGTCATCAACGTAGAGTCAGTGACCCCTGACGCGTTCACGGAGCTCGACCAAAGGCTAGTGGAGGTCTACGCTAGACACGTGGTGTCGGCCATGGAGAGGTTGAATCAGATAGATAGGCTCAGAGAAATACAGGAGGAACACACCAAAGAATTGATCCAAGGCGCAGATAGAGCAACAAGTATGCTGCGCCACGATCTTAGGGGTCCCCTGAGCACCATCAAGAACGCTGCATTCATGATTGAACACGAGATTGACAAAACCAAGGATATGCTTGAGATCATTAACAATAGCGTCGATTACACCATCGATATGCTTGAGGATCTGAAGAACGTTACGATGCAGTCAAAGCTCACTTTGATTTCCATCGACGTGAACAACTTGGTAGCTCAAGCAGTGAAGAATGCTTTCATACCCGATGAGATCACCGTGGACCTGAGGCTCAGCGATGGGATTCCCTCAGCGATGATGGACACCGTGAAGATGAAGCGTGTGCTTTACAACCTCATAAAGAACGCAATCGATGCAATGCCCAACTCGGGGAAGCTACGCGTTGAGACCATGATGAGTGAGAATAACCTAGTTGTCAAGGTTCAGGACACTGGATACGGTATACCGGATGACTTGATGCCGAGGCTGTTCAAACCCTTTGTGACCAGCAAAGTGAAGGGAATGGGTCTTGGGCTTGCCTTCTGCAAGCAGACAGTGGAGGCTCACGGAGGCACCATCTCAGTGGTCTCCGAGGAGTTGAAGGGCTCAACATTCACAGTCTCTATCCCTTACATGCCTGCACCAAAAAATTAAACACCCATATGTATGGAACTATTGCTCGGACCACATGTGAGATTGATGTTGAAAGTATCTTTGATTCCCTAATGAAGAAGTATCCTGCGACCTCCAGCGAGAAGCATCCAAGCTGTTAAACAGTAAAACGAGAACTTCAAGGAGAAGTAAGATGAAGCGGTTGATCAGCATCGGAGGCGGAGAACCCGAGTACAAGACCCCTGAGCACGTCATCCAAGCCATGAAGAAGGCGATGGACGACGGCCACACCCACTACGGCAACTTTAGGCATATTCTTGAGCTTAGGGAGGCCGTGGCAGCCAAGTATCAGAAGCTGGGAGTAGACGTTGACCCTGAGCTGGTCATTATCACCCCGGGTAGCACTATGGGCATCTTCATGGTGTTTGACGCATTGATGAAGAGAGGCGATGACCTTCTCACCATGGACCCAGCGTTCTTCGGGTATTATCAACCAATAGAGTATCTAGGCATCAACGCCGTCCCTGTACCCAGACATAAAGAGGAAGGCTGGAAGTTCCACACAGAGGACCTCTACGAAAAGACCACAGACAAGACCAAGGCATTGCTCATCTGCAGCCCAGACAACCCAACAGGGGCAGTATTGGATGACGAGGACCTCAAGGGCATAGCAGATTATACCAAAGAGAAGGACAAGTGGGTCATCAGCGACGACATCTATGATGAGATCACCTACGACGGCCACAAGTTCAAGAGCATAGCAACACTGCCGGGGATGCAGGAGCGGACCGTTATCCTCAACGGCCTCAGCAAGACCTACGCAATGACAGGTTGGCGTGTCGGTTACATCATCGCCCCCAACAAGGAGCTCTACGACACGCTGTTTACAACACAGATGTGCACGTTCCTTGTCCTGAACGCTGCTCTGCAGAGGGCTAGCATCGCCGCCCTCACAGGGCCTCAGGACTGCGTCAAGGAGATGGTGGCGAAGTACGAGAAGAAACGCGACTGTGTGCTGGACGCTTGGAATGATATCCCCAAGGTCACTGTCACAAAGCCGGAGGGCGCCTTCTACACGTTCCCTGACCTATCCGAGTACGGCTTATCCTCACCAAAGATGGCCAAGTACATCAGGGATGAGGCAAACGTCGCTATAACCCCAGGTCACCTCTTCGGCAAGAACGGTGAGGGCCACATAAGGAACGCATACGCACAGAGCATGCCGGATCTAGAGGAAGGGTTGAGCAGGATAAAGAAGGCTCTCGCCAAACTCTAAATTTCTAAAAATTTATGAAAAATGGGTTGAGGCTACTTTACGTGCCTCTTGACGAATGCCTCAATGCGGTCCATAGCGTCCTCGAACATGAGCCCCTTCTTGTGCTCAAACCAGCTGGACATCTTCTGTGTGCTCAGGGGCCGGATCATGCTTAAGCGTACGTTGCCCTCACCCGTCCCTGCGCCGTAGCTGGAGCCCGGGATGATGCGCACATGCTCCTCCTCCATAAGTTTCTGAGTGAACTCCATGCTGGTCATACCGGTACCCGTAATGTCTGGGAACAGGTAGAAGGCTCCCTCAGGTTTGGGGCACTTGACTCCGGGCAGCTCATTGAGCCGCTTGACACCATAATCGAGCCTTTCCTCGTACTCGGCTCTCATATCTAGGACGAACTGGTAGCCGTCTCTTAGCGCCTTGATTGCTGCTCTCTGCACTGGCCAGCTTATCCCGCTTCCTGGGACACGGCTCACATAGTCGTTAAGTTCGGGGCCGCTGATGACCCAGCCTGTTCTGACGCCTGCCCAGCTGAACATCTTGGTTAGTGCCATCGCGATGATGGTCCTGTTCTCCATGCCTGGTAGGGTGATGATGGGGAAGTGTTGCTCACCGGTCCAGATGAACTCAGTGTAGGTCTCGTCGCTTACCACCACGAAGTCGTGGTCATTTGCTAGGTCCGCGATGACCTTGCACTCTTTCTCGCCGTAGACCTTCCCAGATGGGTTGCCTGGGTTCTCTATGTACATTGCCTTGGTCTTCTTGGTGATGGCTTTCTTCAGCGCCTCCTCGTCGAAGTCGTAGAAACCTGTTTCATCCTTCTTCAGTGGAGCGAACACAGTCTTGGCGCCGAAGTACGCTGGAACCATTGTGCCTCCGCTGTAAGCGGGGTCGAAGGCAACCACTTCGTCACCCTCGTCGAGAATGGCGGCGTAGCTATGGTAGATACTCTGACTTCCGCCGTTGGTAAGTATGACCTGGCTTGGATCGGTCTTGTAACCGTACTTGCTGTAATACTTGGCTACCTCGGCCTTGAGCTCAGGGTCTCCGCCGAAACAGTAGTGAGTGCAGCCCTCTAGGACGGCTTTCTTCATCTCCTCAGCTATATACTCTGGTAGCAGGAAGTTGGGGTCGCCGGCCGCAAGGCTGATCATATCCTCCACGCCTGCCACGCTCATCCTGGTAGCTGACCTTCTCGGTGGACCGTGAAGCTGCTTCCGTACAAGTCTTTCGATGGACATTGTATGAGGGTAACATATTTTGGATAAATATCTATCTATTCGGAAAATACTACCGTAAATGACTATTTATTCCTCAAAATTTTAGACAAAAAGATGATTAGAGCCTTGGGCTCTTGGTGAGTTGCTCGAAGCCGTCGCTTGTAATAACGACGTTCTCCTCCATCCTGACGCCGCCGTATCCTGGTAGATAGATACCCGGCTCAACAGTAAAGATCATGCCCTCCTTTAACACATGTTCACTGGTCTTGCTCAGTATAGGTGTAACGAACCCGCTCAACGGGTGACCGAGGCTATGGGGATAGTCGGGATACCCGTGTTCTTTGAGCACTCGCCGTGAGATAGCGTCCAGCTCCTTGCATCTGGCTCCGGGCTTGATGTTATCGATGACCGCTTGCACGGCCTTGTCCATGGTTGCGAGCATCTTCTCCTTCTTTGGGTTCTTGCCAAGTAGGAATGTGCGTGTCTCGTCTCCTGCATATCCATCCGCTGCGGGTCCAAGGTCTACGAGCATGAAGTCCCCTTTCTTCAGTTTTCTTGAGGTGGGCCATCCGTGGCTGTAAGCCGACCTCGGGCCAGTGCTGATGATGGTGTCAAACGAGGTAAACTCCGCGCCTTCAGTACGCATGGCGTACTCGGCCTCCGCGGCTAACTCGTACTCGGTTATCCCTGTCCTCATTGCCTCACGGGCTGCTGAGCAAGCGATATCGGCTAGTCTGCATACTTTCCGCTGGAATTTGATCTCCTCGGGGTAGAGCCCATAGAAGACCTCGGGGATTACGTCTCCGCTTATGTCCGCTAGCTCACCACTGAAGTTCTCATTGAAATACGTGAGGCTGGCGTGATTGAAGTCGCCTGTAGGCGCGCCTACCTTGGAGCCCTTCTTCAGATGCTTGTTAGCGTACTCAGCGATCTGCATGTTGGCCTTAGCCCTGCTCTCAAGCTGCTCGACTGGAATCCATGACTCCTCGTGAGTGCTGATATAGTTCACACTGTAGCAGAACAGTTTGGGCTGCCCGTCAATGGGGACTATGAGGGCGACGCCTGTGGGTGTGTTCGCTATCCGTTTGAACCTCGCTCCTCCACCACCGTTAAGCAGGTAGACGAGGTCTAGCTCATGTTCCTCCATCTGTTGTTTGAGGTGGCTGAACCTTTTCTTACAGAAATCCACTGGCTCTGACATGGTTACCTATGAATTTCGTGGGGATATAAAATCTGAGAACATGATCATTAAACAATGTAGGTCGGAGTTTTACATGAGAGAGTTTACTGGTGAAGTGTTTATAACCAATGAATTTATCTCACAATTGATGATTGTTAATAAACCCCGTGTCTCGCCCGCGATTGCGAGGCTGTATTATGGCCTCACAGCGTTTCTCGGAGTGTTTTTGACCTTTATTCTGGTTTTCGTTGTCTACCCGGAGGGAAGCACCTTCGGCACCGTGGTAATGGGCTTGACGATAGTTTTAGTGGGATTCATATTCTCGAACTTGATCTCGTCTCTCCACAACACACAGTACATCTTGTCAGACATGGATATCCTGATCAAGACCACCTTCATCATCGGAGGCCCAAAACGAGTCTACCTGAACGAGATAATGTCAATTGAGGCCACAAGGATTCCTTGGGGGATCAGGCTCTTCGGGGCTAGTCTACACGGTGGCTACTACTATTTCCCGGAGATTGGGTACGCTAATGTCGCCATGACTAACTTCAGTGACGGCTTACTCATCACCACTACGAGAAGCAGGTACATCATTACTCCGAGAGACCCTCTGAACTTTAAGGAACAGATAGAAGATAGGATGAATAAGATTCAGGGTGTCATCAGCAAGCCTGTATAAAGGCGCTGAAAAGCCTGTTCATGGACTCCATGTACTCGGGGTGCCACTGGACACCTACAACGAATTGATCGACATTCATTTCGTACGCTTCGATTACGCCGTCATCAGCGCTCGCAGTCACGGTGACCCCTTTACCAGAGTCCTTCACAGCCTGATGATGGAAAGTGTTCACTAGCAACGTCTTCTCGCCGAAGACCTCGTAGAGCTTCGTGCCTTGCTTGATGTTCACAATGTGAGGTCCATACTCGGCTAGGGCCTCTTGTCTGTGCTTCAACGGCTTCTCTACTTGGCTATTTGTGTCCTGTATGAGCGTGCCGCCGACGGCTACGTTGAGAACCTGGGCACCTTGGCAGATAGCGAGAATGGGTTTCTTTATATCTCATATTCGATTGTTGATTTCCTTTCAGAAACCGTGTTTGAGATTATATACAGCCCTTTTATAAATTACTTCAAATTATGATGTAACCCTAAAAAGGGATGTATTTGATAAGCCCTTGAAATCGGTGTAACTATGAGCGATGAACAAAAACCAAGTCTGATTAGAAAGTGGGGAGGGTTTCTTCAGAGACAAGAGAATCCTTTCAAGGTTAATATTCTCAAGAACCTCGCTCAAAGTTTCTCTGTGAACCTGACTTATCAGTATCAATCCATCTTTATTACCGCGCTCGGCGCAGACCCATTGATTCTCGGTCTAATTAACAGCGTCAGCGGCGTTGTGAATACCATCCTGTCTATACCTGCTGGCATAATCGCTGACAGGGTGGGTATTAAGAAAGTCTTGCTCATGACTCTCTCGATCTATCTGCTTAGCGCCATAATCTTTGGGGTGTCATACACTTGGGAGACGGCGGCCATCGGTCTCACGTTGTTCGCCGTGGCGTTCACTCTCGATAGAACAGTCTGTCCCATGATCTGTGGCTCGACGCTAGATAGCAGTGAGAGAGTGACAGGAATGGGCATATGCGACACTCTCTCGTTCTCCCCTCAACTTGTAGCCCCGTTAATTGCAGCCACGCTAATGACGAGGTTCGGAGGGATGACCCCTCAAGGAATCAGGCCACTCTATTATTTACAAATCGTCGGCCTAATTATTGGCTTCATCATTATCTACACGCGATTCGAGAACCCCAGAGCTCATGGTTCAGTTGGTCGAGACGTGAACGTGTTCGATGATTTGAAGAATGTGCTCGCAGAGGGAATCATGGTCAAGAAGTGGATAATGGTAACCATGCTATCTTCCTTCCCTTGGCAGGTTATGTTTTACATTCCGTTGTTCGCTGCTGAGGTGAAAGGTGCAAACCAGTTTATCATCGGTGGCATGGGCACCGCCTCAACCCTCGTTCTCGTCTTCCTAGCTATACCATTAGGGCATTTAGCTGATACAAGAGGGAGAAAAAAGATCATAATCATCGCAGGGAGTCTGGTCACATCATCATACCTGTTGCTGGTGTATGCTCCCAACGACGTTACTCTGCTATTATCCGGGTTTTTGAGTGGCTTCGCCATGACGGTGGGTCAAATCCAGACAGCGGTTGGAGCTGAGTTGATCCCGAGAAAGTATCTGGGGAACTGGTATGGCATTTTAGGGTTCTTCAGAGGCTTGGTTAACATAGTATCGCCGATCATATGCGGTTTCCTCTGGAACACAGTGAGTCCTCATAGCGTGTTTTTCATGTTAGCTCTGATGCAGTTGATAAGTTTAGGAGTTCTAAGCTCTGTGCCCACATCGATAACGAAATAAAAATATTACCATTATTTTGGACAGTAATACTTTCACAATTTTTTGCGGATATCGCAAACATGAAGCTTTATTCTTTGTATTTTCGCGAAAAACAATATTATTTATGGTTGAATTCGCATTAAAAGTGTTTTTAAGCAGGGGGTGCGCCGTCTCTCTCGGTAATATATTGTCAAACGATAAAACTACCTTATACTTAGCTATTATCGCAATCGTACTAGCGACAATCGGAACAGGGTTGGCCTACTACAAGACGCCTGGACCTGAAGGCCCGCAGGGAATTCAGGGACTCATAGGTGAGACCGGACCAGCTGGACCCCAAGGAGAACAGGGTCTTGCAGGTGTGGTTGACATGAGTCTTATCTCACCCGGCGCAGGCATCGATATAGAGGTTACTAATGTCGAGATCGGTTCCGATGGCATCACAAAAGTCACTATGACGGTCACGGATGCTAGCGGTCAGCCTATGACCTCTGATTTCAGCATGAGCTTTCTGCTCGCTGCGATCGAGGAGGACGCATCCGGTACACCATACTATAACAACTACTTCACAAGAGACGCCCCTGGCGATGAATACGTTAAGGACGGCGAGACCATGGATCCAGAGCTGACAGATCTGACTCAGCCCGACAGGGAGAGAGGAGGAACATGGGAGGTACTGGCCCCGGGCGAATTGGTCTACACGTTCGCAAACGCGGTGCCATCAAACTATGATTCATCAGCCACACATGTGTTCGCTGCTTACGCTTACCAGCCACAGAGAGACGAGATCGCTAATGTGATCTACGCCTTCGTACCAGATGGAGGCACACCAGATGTCTGGCAGGTCTCTACGACAGAGTCCTGTAACAGATGTCATGATCCTCTTGCGCTCCACGGTGGAACAAGGCAGGAATATGTGCTGTGTCTACCATGCCACACACCGGACGCCATTGACCCAGAGTCAGGTAACTCAGTTGACATGAAGGTCATGATACACAAGATCCACATGGGAGAGAACCTGCCCAGCGTAGAGGCTGGAGAGGATTACTACATCGTGGGCCACAGACAGAGTGTACATGACTACTCAGAGGTTGTATTCCCAACAGATGTCAGGAACTGTGAGATGTGTCACACTGGTCCAGATGGAGACAGCTACAAGACCAATCCGAGCAGAGATGCTTGTGGTTCATGTCACGATGACGTTGACTTCGCCACAGGGGAAGGACACGTTAGCCTACCTCAGACAAGCGACGCCGGCTGCTCAGGCTGCCACTCAGCAACAATGACCAAGGAGTTCGACAGATCTGTGCCAGGCGCACACGCGATTCCCAACTTCTCAAGTCAGCTACCAGGGACTAACATTGACATCGTCTCGGTCTCTAATACGGGCCAAGGACAAAAAGCAGTCATTACTTACACTGTGAAGAATGACGCCGGCGAACAGATAGCACTCGCAGACATTAATAGGATCTACTTCGTAGTAGCGGGACCAAACACTGATTACGAGACATACTGGAGAGAGAGCGCACTATCCGGCTCCGTGGACAACGGTGACGGAACATACAGCTATACTATCGCTACTGCTATCCCGTCAGACGCGACCGGCTCATGGAGCATCGGCGTTGAGGGCAGGACGATGCAGGAGATCGATGACGGAGCCGGAGGAGTCCTTGAAGTCAGGGACCTCACCCTTAACGAAGTCTACGCGATCCCAGTAACAGACGCCGTCGCTGTGCCAAGAAGAACAGTGGTCTCTCAGGAGAACTGTGAATCTTGCCACGAGAACCTGTACCTCCACGGAGGAAACAGGAAGAGTGTAGAGTACTGTGCTACCTGTCACATGCCCAGCGAGACAGATGAAGATGTAAGACCAGCAGAAGCTATGCCACCGACAACAGTCGACATTAAGGTGATGATCCACCGAATCCATCTCGGCGAGGAAGGCGGCGAGCCATACGTGATATATGGTCACGGAGGAAGCGAAAATGACTTCGGTCACGTAATATACTCGGCTGATCTGGCTAATTGTGCGAAGTGTCACGTGGATGACTCCTACGAGCTTCCGCTCAGCTCAGGCGTTCTCGGAACGACTGTCGAAGAGGCAGGAGAGGTCGTAAGCTACACGCCACCGATCCAATCAGCTTGTCTGGGGTGCCATCCATCGGATGAATCGAAAGCACACACCGAAACTATGACTGCTAATGGAGTCGAGTCATGTGTAGTGTGCCACGGCGCTGGAAAGGATTTCGCGCCCGGTGAGACATCTACAGTTTGGGCAGAGATACAGCTAATAGGTCTCGACTAGTACTTCATTCTCTTTTTTCATTTTTTTGTTTTTTGACGACTATTTCCAGTCTATGACGTTGTTTCATCGAGTCAGGTTTACTTTCCCATAGCCTATTGGCTACGCCATGGTACCTCAAGTTGGGTAGCTCATCAGGTTCCACTGAAAACCCGGGTAGCCATGTGTAAGGGTTGAATGTATTTTAAAGCCTATATTCCAGTGTCCAGTCTCTTCTTTGGAGCCAAATGAAGGGTAAAATTGCCACGGATATCGTCGTTAGGAGACTCAAAGACATGGCTGACGCAGATACCTGTGCAAGGATGATGGCTGAGTCCGAGCCATGGATAACACTTGGTCGTGGCTACGATGAGGGCTTAGCGATCTTGACTGATGCTTCACGGGACGTTTATCTTGCCCAACTAGACTCTAGTATCCTTGGCTTCGTTGTGGTGGAGATGGATGGTGCGTTCACAGGCTACATAAAATCGATCTGTGTAGCACCTGAGCACCGAGGCAGAGGAGTGGGGGTGCTACTGATGAGCTACGTGGAGAACAAGATATTTGAGGAGAAACCCAATGTCTTCATCTGCGTATCAAGCTTCAACGAAGGAGCAAAAAGGTTCTACATAAAGCTGGGATACGAGATCATAGGCGAGTTAAAAGATTTCCTCGTAGCGGGACACTCGGAGATACTGATGAGAAAGACGATTGCACCGTTAACCGAATTCATGGAAAAATAAACAAGGCCATGTAAGACGAAGACGGATGCCCCCCGTAGCTCAATATATTTGAAATTGGCGCAGCTGAAGGGATTCGAACCCTTGAGGCTCAAAGGCCACTGGTTTTCGAGACCAGCACGATAACCGCTCCGTCACAGCTGCCCGCAAGATGAGGCATCCAACAAACTATTAGAGGTTACGCCTAAAAGAGGAGGCTCAACTCGTCGAACAGAATGACCCCCAGAAGGTAGATGACAATGATAGAAACCCCCTCATCCAGAGTCAACTGCCCGTCGTCCATGATGCTCTTCTTCACGATCCAGAGGGTGACAGCGATGGCCATAAACTGGTATAGGACGTAGCCGTCCAGCTTGCCAGGCACAAGCAACGCCACTATCGGGAAAATGAGCATAATCCTCTGAACAATCCCGGAGAGGAGGTTCGAT
>JAOZHP010000157.1 GCA_026014815.1 Candidatus Bathyarchaeota archaeon | reverse complement strand
CCAGAGCAAGGAGGCCCAGACAGAGGCCAGAATGCTCATGCAGGTACAGGACCAGATCCTGAGCCCAAGGTACGGAGCACCCATCATCGGCGCAGGCAAGGACTACATCAGCGGCGCGTACCTCCTCACCAGGAAAAACACGCTGCTGAACGCTGACGAGGTCGGCAAGCTCACGTCGTACACCAACTACACTGGTGACATACCTGAGCCTACAGTGACAGACCCCGTGCCCATGTGGAGCGGCAAATCAGTGTTCAGCCTATACCTGCCCAAGGACTTTAGCTTCGTTAGCCGGGCAAACATCTGTCAGCACTGCACTGAGTGCAAGTACGAGGCGTGCGAGCATGACGCATACGTCATGATCCAGAACGGTGAACTCAAGACAGGTGTAATAGACAAGAACACTATCGGAGCGGAGAGGCCGGACACCATCTTCCACAGAGTAATCAAAGACTATGGTACGGATGCAGGCCACGACTTCCTGAACAGCATCAGCAGGCTCGTTAACGGATACCTCACAATAAAGGGCTTCACGTACAGCTATGACGAGCTGGACCTTGGCGACAAAGAGATCAAGACCATCAGCAGGGTAATGAGGCAGATGGAGAAGAGCGTCGCCAAGCTCACAGAGGAGTACCATACAGGGGAGCTTGAACGTCTGCCAGGCCAGAACCTGCAGGAGAGCTTCGAGATCAAGGTCATGAACGAGCTAGCCAAAGCCCGTGACCGCGCAGGTGAAGCGGTGCAGACAGGGTTGCCACTGAGCAACGGCGGCATCGTCATGACCCGTAGCGGCGCCCGTGGCAGCAGCCTTAACATCGGTCAGATGATGGGCAGCGTAGGACAGCAGTCCATCAGAGGAAAGCGTATCATGAGGGGCTACGAGGATAGAACTCTGCCCCACTTCAAGGAGAACGACGCTGCGCCCTCAGCCCGTGGATTCGTATACAACTGCTACAGGGACGGATTAACACCTCTGGAGTTCTTCTTCCACGCTATGGGTGGCCGAGAAGGCCTCGTAGACACGGCGGTGCGTACCCAGCAGTCTGGTTACATGCAGCGCCGACTCATCAACGCACTGGAGCACCTAAGGGTCGAGTACGACGGCACCGTCAGGAATAGCAACGGCGACATCGTCCAGTTCCAGTACGGAGAGGACGGTGTAGACCCCGCCAAGAGCGACCACGGCGTAGCCGTCAACATAGCCATGCTCACAGATAGGACAAGGATCAACATGGGCAAGGGACGGAAAGCCACAGAAAAGTTCATCGATCAACAGATCGACGCCATCGACGTGGTAATTCCACCACTCCTTAAAGACGAGATGAGGCGCCAACTCAAGGTAGCGAAACTCAACAAGAAAGGAGTAGAGACCGTCATCGAGGAAGTGCTCAAGAACTATGACTACAGCCTGGTAGAGCCAGGTGAGGCCGTAGGAATCCTCGCAGCCCAGAGCATAGGAGAGCCTGGAACCCAGATGACTCTCAGGACCTTCCACTACGCAGGCGTAGCCGAGCTAAACGTAACGCTGGGCCTGCCACGACTCATCGAGATCGTGGACGCGAGAAAGAGCCCATCGACTCCAGTCATGAACGTCGCCCTCACAAGCAAGTACAGTAAGAGTGAGCGGAAGGCCCGAGAGGTAGCCCAGAAGCTCACCTACACTGTCATCGACGACGTGATAAAGTCAGTAAAGGTAGACCTGACGGATGAGTCCGTCAGAATTGACCTTGACCCGACGCGTATGGAGACCATCGGAGTCTCCATAGACGAAGTGATCAAGGCGATACCTTACGCTTACAGTCATGACGGTGAGTACGAGTTTGTCATCAGCCTCGAGGAGGAAAAGACTCACGCGCCGGAGCCGATCATCAAGAAGGTGACGGGCGCTAGGATCAAGGGCATCCCCGAGATTAAGCGTGTCCTCACCACCGTGGAGGATGGAGTATGGGTCATCAGGACAGATGGAAGTAACCTGGAGGGAGCTCTCAGGGTAGAGGGAGTGGACCCCACAAAAACGACCACCAACAACATCCATGAGATAGCCAACATATTCGGCATCGAGGCCGCTAGAAATGCCAACATCAAGGAGGCTCACGCGGTGCTCAACGAGCAGGGCCTGGACGTAGACATCAGGCACGTCATGCTTGTCAGTGACATCATGACAAAGACAGGAGAGGTACAGCAGATCGGAAGACACGGTATCAGCGGAGAGAAATCCAGCGTACTGGCGAGGGCAGCCTTCGAGCTGACCATACAGCACCTGGTGGAAGCCGCTATTAAAGGAGAAACCGATCCCCTTAAAGGCGTCATCGAAAACATCATAGTCGGACAGTCGATGCCCCTAGGAACAGGCAGCGTCGAGCTGTATATGACACATGGAGGAAAGAAGCGATGAGTAGCATCGATCACGAGCTGAGACTCGCTCTATCCACCGGCAAGGTTCAACTTGGATCCAAGCAGGCGGTTAGAGAGATGAGGAGAGGAAGAGCAAGGATGACCATTCTTAGCTCTAACTGCCCAATGGAAAAAAGCGAAGCCATCAAGAAGTATGGCAAGCTAGCTGAGATACCCGTGCTTGAGCACGCAAAAGACAGTGTAGATCTAGGAGTGCTGTGTGGTAAGCCTTACCCTGTATCTGCGATAGTCATCAATGATCCCGGCGATTCAAGGATACTTGAGGTTACAGAGGAAGAGTAGATTACATGCTGAACAACGTAAAGATCACACAGAACGAGATGAAGTTCATCCAGCTCCTGCAGAACATGACGGGAGCCACAATAGTGGATTGCATTATTAACGAAGAAGAAGACTCGATTATCTTCACTGTCAAGAAAGGAGAGGTGGGCCTAGCGGTCGGTAAAGGCGGGGAGAAGATCAAGCGTTTCCGCCACATGACCAACAAGCAGGTCGAGATCTATGAGTATATGCCTGACGCAGACAAGTTCATAAGGAACGCCTTGAAGCCAGCGAAGGTCAAGGATATAAAGCTGGTTGACAGGATGGGAGGCAAGAAGATCGCCATGGTGAACGTTGACCCCAAGGACAAAGGCATCGCCATAGGCAAGAACGGGGCAAACATCAAGAAGATACGTTTCCTAGCCGAGAGATACTTCCAGCTAGACACCGTAGTAATAAACTAGATTTTCTTTCCTAGTTTTTACACATTTTTCTTTCAAACCATCCGTTCTAGACAATCGCCTCCATTATAACAATATGGGGCGATGTTTCTCCATGGACTTGAATCATTGAGACCGCTTCACTGTATTTTTTTCTTATGACTAAGCGTGCCGCTGACTCTATCTTCTGGAAATTAGGGATATATATCCGGGGGGGGTGGCGGAGTAAGGGTACTCCTTGATCTCTATACGTGAGGGAGTTAACCCCGCCTCAAGGAACATCTCTTCTAATTGTTCCTCCACGAGATATGGAATCTCACTCTGAATTAGCTGGGTTCTCAACTCAAACATTGCTAGATGAGCTTCCTGAGGCTTGCTTCTAGCCACCGGAATGTTCTCAGCAACCACAACTCTTCCACCATCAATGGTTACCCGCTTCATCTCCCTCAGAGAATCAACGATAATTCGCCTATCTCCGAACGTGCGGAGAGCATGACAGGACGCACTCAATGAAAAACCTCCATCCCTGAAGGGAATCTCCGTGGCGCTTGAACGTGACCCAGAGGTTTCCCTTTGAAGCCCCAGTGCCTGCATAACGAGCCAGTAATTATGCCACCAGCCCTTTCTTCCGTAACCGTTCATCATGTCAAGCCCAGTCACATACTCAGTGTGCTGAGCTAATGCGACGGTGGTGTATTCTTTGCCACAGCCAACGTCGAGAACTGAATCACCGGGCATCACCGATAGATCATTGACGAGTTCCAATCGCTCTTTTCCGACATCAGAATGGATATACGCGTCCCACCAGGTTACTCCGTGTTCTGTCATTAATTCATCCAGAAGCTCCTCGTACCGTTTAATAACGGAGCCTAGCTCATCCATTGATAACCCGTACAGCATGTGTTCAGGGGGTAAATCATACTGTACACCATGTTTCTCGGCGAGCCTTGGAACAGATTGGACAGAAAGCCAGCCACCCAGAGAAGGAACATTCAAAATTATCCTAAAATTATCAGTGCCTTAGGTTTAAAAAATCATCTTTGAATCTGATGGATAATTATTTCAGTCAACTTGGACACTTCTCTGATGATTTATATGGAGACTATCTGGCCTGACGGCAAACGCTGTGCTGTCTGCTTCACCTTCGATCTGGACGCCGAGTATGTGTTCATGGGTACAAACCCTGATGTGGCTAACATGCCGAGGGTATTGACTCAGGGAGACTATGTGTGGCGAGCAGGAATTGTCGAACGTATTCTCGACCTACTGGATGAGCATGAGATCAAGTCCACGTGGTTCATCGTCGCGATGAACGCGGTTAACCACCCCGAGGAGGTAGCGGAGATCGCGAGAAGAGGCCACGACATAGCCACACATGGCTGGATCCATGAGAAGATCAGCCACCTCAGCAAGGAGGAGGAGACTGAGCGTAGGGTCAAGTGTGTTCAAGCTATCGAGGATGCCACAGGGTATAGGCCGGTAGGTAACAGGGTGGCCGGCGGTGAGCTCAGTCCCAACACTCTGGATATATTGAAGGAGCTTGACTTCCTCTATGACAGCAGCCTCAGGGGCAGTGATCTACCGTATAAGCTGGAGAATGGTCTCATTGAAGTTCCTAGCTACTACGAGATGGATGACTTCCACCTCTTCGCTGACTACCCCTTCGGCAACTATAAGGCACGGATGCTGAGCCCTGAGACAGGGTACCAGATCTGGACCAACGCCTTCGACGGATACTACAAGTATGACCTCTGCTGGACTACTATGTTCCACCCCCAGATTATAGGGAAACCAGGGAACATGATGCTACTAGATCGAACCATCGAATACATAAAGAAAAAGCCGGACGTATGGTTCGCAACCGCTAGAATGATAGCGGAGCACTGGAAGAACCGATGAAGGGTCTTAAGAAGATAGACGCCGTGATGCACAGAGTCGATAACCTAGAGGAGTCCGCCCGGTTCTATGAGGAAGTAATGGGCCTCAAGGTGGGTTGGACCGACCCGGAGAACGCTATGATTGGACTCCTGTTCCCCGGGAACGACACTGAGCTAGTGCTACACATGGACACTGATCTACCAAACCCGAACGTCAGCTTCCAAGTCGAGAGTGTGGAAGAGTTCATTAGCGGTTACAAAGCCAAAGGTTACAACATAGTCGTAGAGCCTTTCGATATCCGCTGCGGAAAATGCGCGATACTTGCTGACCCATCCGGTAACAGCGTAGAAATAATGGACCTCACCAAGTTCGATGGAAAACCCAGATACGATAAATAAAAATGAGTCACCCTACGGGTTTACTCGTATCTCATGCAAGCAGTGTAATTCTTCTTGCTTCTAAGGTTAGCAACGCACGCACAGCATTTACCGTGGTTATCACAAGTTACCGTTGTGCATGGACAATCTAGGTTGTTCTCGGTCAGGTTCGGACAAAATAAACTCAAGTCGATCCCCTGAAACGCGTTGATGGCTCTATAAAAAATTGGTTAATAAAATTGGAGGGTTAGGTGTTACTCTTTCACCACGACGGTGCGGCTGAGATTGTTAAAGAGCCTCTGCTGCATGTTGGGGTAGAGTAGCCACCCAACGAGGACATCAAGGGGAGCCAGGAAAGCCTTACCGATTGCTTGGTACATGCTTGTACCCATATCGATATCATCACCCTGAAGGTCAACTACCTTGATCCTCATAGCCTTCTTACCGAGGCTCTGTCCCTGGGTTCCTTCTAGGTATGCCCAGTACAGGAAGAGGAGCATGCTGTTGATGCTCAGATGGATGAAGGGGAATGGAAAGTGGTTGGACCAGAAGTAGAAGGGTCTTACGATGCCCGCTAGTATGCCCACCAGTATGATGTCCAGTATCCACGCCATGAAGCGTTCTCCCCAGGTGGCTAGCATTAGCTCGCTCTGGTTGACGCCTGCTCCGCAGCTTGGACAGTATTCCTCTCCTTCGTTTAGCTCTCGTCCGCATTTCTTACAGTATACCATATTTTTTACCTCTAGTCGACCCGGCGGAACACGCCGAGGTAGATTATGCCCGCTCCTATTGCGAAGCAGATGAGTCCGCCGCTGACGAAGTTTAGGATAGGTATCTTGACGCCGACGCCTGTTTCTACGTTAACGTCGCTGCTCAGGTCCTCATTCATCATGATGACCCAGTAGTCCCCGAACTCAGGCTCCCACGTGAGGGTGATATCGTCGCCATACGCGTAGGTCTCCCAGATGTTCATGTCCAGTGGCGAGACCGTGATCTCGTCTCCTGAGTGGTGTCCGTATGTTATGTAGGGCCTCCTCTCGTAGCGGCCATCAAGCTCCAGGTTGGTGACAGTCACGTACTCGGCTGTTGAGAAGTATTCGAGTGCATCAGACCGTTTAGCGATGCCGATGAACACGTCTTTACCGTTGTTGCTATCCACAGAGAACCTTATATTCATAAAGTCCCCGGGGTCTGGACCCCAGTACTGGATACCCGAGTTATCGAAATCATTGACTATCTCGCCCTCGATATCAAGATCCTTGAAGACAAGGGCCTGGGTGGATGTCGTTAGGTCTATTCCCCGGACGCCAATGTACCCGTCTTCAGTGTTCAGGGTACGTGTGACGCCTGTCACGGCTGTACCGGCGAATAGTATAGGGATCCCTACGAGTATGAAGAATCCACCGAATATCACGGCGAATACCTTGAGTGCTGTCATGTCGCCTCCGCGAGTCTTCGTGTATACTATGTTTCCTTCGCGGACCTGTTGTCCGCAATCTGGGCAGTAGTCTGCCCCTGAGTCTAGTTCTTTTCCGCAGTTCTTGCAGTGTTTCATCACTGATTCACGGTTTCGGGTCCGTTTTTTGGCTTTTAAGGAGATTTCAGGATTATTACATAATTAGATCATAAACTATGAACAATTAATTCAGAAACAAACAGGGGTCAAATGATGAAAAAAGGGTTAATCACTGAACCCTTTTGGCACAGGGATTGTCTTCCAAAGGTTGATGAAGTCCACGTAGAACTGCATACGCTCCACGAACCGCTGCTTGTACTCCTCAGGGTCAGCGGTGGGGATCGTTGGTCCCATAGATGCCGTCCGAGGTAAGTCATCTGTCTTAGGCTCACGGCTTGCTGAGACTATCTGATTTACGAGTCCGTAGTCATCCCTGTCGGGGTCCATGTACTCTTTGAGCTGGGGATTTATCTTGAGCTGGGGCTCCCAGTCGTCTAGTCTCCACATCTCTACTAGCTCAGGGAAGTGGAGCAGCGCGGCGGCTGTCTCGTTGACGCCGCTATGTACATCGTTGTATCTTATGGCTCGTTCACACATCTTCTTGTTAACAGGGCTCCCCCGTGGTCCCATGGGATAGCAAGCCATGACACGGAGATGTTGCTTGGCCAGTGTCATCGAGAGGTTCGCGACGGGCATGTTACCTCCGTGACCACGAGTAAAGATCTTTCACTAATAGACTTAGGAAGAAATAACGTCATCAACGTTAACAAATGAGATGATGTTAGCTTACTCATAGACAATAAAATTTCATGGTATCTATTACTGTCTGATTTTATTATGCTGTGTTTAATTCAACGGATTCTAAGATATCTTTTGCTTTATCGCTTAACCGGAGTCTGCATCCTTTGTGAACATATACCCGCTGAAGAACCCCGTTCTTTGTGAGGTTTTTCTTTGTTGATCTGTGAATATTGAGCTTTTTTACCTTCTAAAATTCGCTGCAATTCTTCTGAGTGGAACAGCACGAGATTATGAAAATTGGTGTCAACTTCCCTTTGTGGTATATGTTCTCCTCATCTAAATTTACATAAGATTAGGTTAAGGGAGCCATTGGAGAGATATGCATGTAACTTTCAGGAAGCTTGACTCTAACCCACATGATTATTATGGCTCGACCGGTTATCATTTCCTGACCGCTTAACTATTTAATGTTTAGTGAAAATGTTTCTCAAGCTTATCCTTATTTTCCGTGAATTTGATATAAATTATTTTGATTGATCCTTAGTTCGGAGGGTTATACCAACATCGTATTAATAATTCTGAGAATTCTTCATATTTCAATGAGGTAAAACTCACTCTACGAGGGAGCATCAATGGGAATCATATTCTCTATTGAGATGGAGTCCAAGCAACACGTTATGAATATATCAATAAGCGACAAGGGTCATGATAAGGTGCTTTTTGAGGGCGATTTGGGGGAACATGAAGCCATCTCCATAGTGAATGACAGAATGATAGAGATAAACGCCAGTAACGGTGTGCTGAGACTCGAATTGAATATCGAGAATCTCAGAAAGGTCCTAGATGCGTAGAAAGTTTTTACCTTTGCTCCGAGGTGGGGAGCATTACAAATACCACAAAATCTCGCTGTGAGAAAAATGGTGCCTAGCAGTAATGTCCAGTGGCCTGATTACCCTATGGTCAAAGTAGAGGAAAACAAGATTTTCATTCTTTTCAAAAATGGAACTACACAGTTCTGGGGTTTCGAAAATGACCCCGATCAACAGTCATTAATCATCGAGGATATCCAAGAAGGTTTGCGTGCGATTGAGTTTCTCTTTTTCAAGCTCCAGAACGAGATCGATGAATCCATGGAGACTCTGACTGAGATGGGTTTTGATGGGGATAGAAAAAACGAGATTCTACACGGTGGATTGCTTCGTATATTAAAAGAGTATATGCCGAAGCCCATGACTCCGAAGCAAATGGATGAGCCGGGTTTCTACATTAGCTAGAGTATAAAGATCAGTTTACTGGGATGCTAGTCTGGAACTCGGTAAGCTTGTCGTGTACCATCTTCGATAGAAAAGCCCATACCTCTTCTTCATTCAGGGGACTGGTGTACAGCATCCTGTATCCACCTTTGCAGGGTTCTGGTTCGCCGTCCAGTATACCCATCTCAACGAAAGCGTTTAACGAGTTAATCACTGAAGCTCTTGAGATTCTTCCACTCTCTAGTTTGCTACTGACTTTCTCCCACACCTCTTTAGATGCAAGTTCACCGTCAGAGTTCCAAAGAACCTTCAATATCTCTACCTGATAATCTCTGAAAAACATCTCAAAACCGGTTTGAGTGAGATCGATTTTCAACTCCATAACACATATGGGGATACGGTGAATTATAAGATGTTTGAGCCTAGCCTAAAAGGTATGTTTCAAAGTTTTAAAAAAAGGGATGAGGATTACTCAAACGCGTCAGGATGCCATTTACGAATTGCTTCTGTTAGTTCTTCTCCCTCGAAATAGACCTCTAATTTCCAGTGTTCTACAGGTTGCCAGATAGCGACTAGATTTTTCATTTGTTCATATGTTCCTTCTACGAGTCTGAAGCCGTCTCCTCTGCCTATGTGGATGCCTGGGCTCATCTTGGGGAAGGCGTCAGGGTTTTCCTTCATCGCCTTCTGTACTTTTTGACCTACTTTACCATACTTGTCGTCGTCGAATGGATCGTTTCTCCATGTCCAGTACCATATACACTTCATGTTTTTCACTCCATTTGCACCATGGGTGCATGGTTCCTCCGCCATTGGTGAGCGATAACAGAACCTAAAAATGGCTATACGCATCATTATATAACTTTTTAGCCATCAGTAAATTCTAAATGTGTGTTATCCCCAATATATTGGGTTTTGCTAAGTGGAAATTATCCAAGTTAGCTTGACCAATCAATAAACGAGGCATGAAAATGGAGTATATAATCTTCTACTTCGACTATGCAGGCAAATCTAAGGAACTTGACGAAATGCTGGAAGCTTGGAAGAAAGCAGCGGACGACACTGAAGGCGTGACCTTCAAGGGTCACTGGATACCCCACACAAGCAAGTGGCATCACGCGATCTTCTACAAAGCCGAGAGCTACGCTAAGGTAAGGGAGTCCTGGCGTAGCATGGGAACAGACAGAGACTATTCCAAGTTAACGCATGGGGCTATGGACCTATTCGTTAAACGAGGAACATAGCAACTGAATCAGAGCATAGGCAATGGAGAATGATGGCATGAAATACATCTTATTCTGGGAGACTCCGGAACAACCAACCCCAAGAGAGGAAGGGGAACAAGCCCAAGAGGCTTGTAAAGACGAGAAAAAGTACGGAAAAACAATTCTACAGCCCCACTTCTATGCACCAAATAAAGGAATCAGCATAGTCGAGATTGATAACCAAGAGCAACTGGCGAACAGGAGAGCACTAGTTTATCCCGTAAAGATTAAGGCAATGCCATTATTGCTGGGCACGATGCTAGGCAAAGCCATGGTAGATCAGGGAAAAAGGTAACACAAAAATCAAAGATATCTTTCCCCCTTTTTATCCAAATATTCGCCGTCACTCGCTGTGCTCAGTTAACTGGTTTTTTCCTGATTAAAGCGACTGAGCCCTCGGATGGAGCGTAGAATATCTCGACTTCAAACAGTTCCCGGGAGATGTTTTCAACCATCTTGCCTACACCCGAAAATCCGACGTTGTGGACGAAGACTCCTGTCCCTTCATGCATGAGTGTTGAGGAGTTCTTCCAGTCACTCCAAGCTTCTATGAAAGACTTGCCGCCGTCGATAAAGACCAGGTCCATCTTGGGGAGAGATTTGACGACCTCAGGGACAGTTTCTAGGGTATTGCCTTCGTATAGAGTGTACTTACACCCTGTCTCATCCAGCTTCCGCCCCACTTGGCGTGAACTGTAAGAGGAGAAAAAGTCGAAACCATAGTACTCAACCTCAATTGCGGGTATGTTCTGGATCGCGGTTTCAACCATACTTTTCGCGTTCTCGCCGTTATAGACTCCTATCTCCATGATCGTCCTGCAATGGTTCTCGCGGATGTACTCGTTCAAGTATGAATGCGATCTATACCAAGGCATACCTCTCACTCCTTTCAAGTAAAACTCGTAACTGCGTATGAATACCAAGAAGCTATTATTCTCATTATCCATAATTTTTCCACACCTATCCAAAATTACCAAGCACAATCCCAAGGCACAGAGAAGAAACAAGCTACCTCCAGATTATTCATTCAGCGTCCCACTCACATAGAGCACTCACCATCTCCGAAATAATACTCCTGCGTCTCGAACAAGAGACAGCCCAAGCTACCTTAACTCCAGCCGTTCACCACCCTGTTCCAGTCCACCTTAGGGACCTAATGGAAAGTCCTACGAGACAGACCCCTACCACCACTGAACTGAGAGAACATCAACAACACGAAATAACTCAACAGATAACCTAACCGCAACATGTAGTCACAGGGGGAGGGGGGGGACCCTCAACAAACCGAAAAACAGACCTATTACACGAAAAACAGCCACAGAACAGACCAGAATCGATGTCAATCTACGCAAAAACGCGATCCATTCAAGGCAAAAACGCATTTAACAACCCGGAAATAACCCGTTAAACCCAGTATCAGTGATAAAACGACGATGGACATATCCCCCTCCGGGTAACGCATACACCAATCAACCTGAATTTTACATGTTGTACACTCCGAGGTAAAAACGAAAAGCCTAGCATCCGCTAGGCCAAACAAATCAATACAAATGGTGGCAACCATGTACGGCTCCGATTTCTCCTATGAGAACAGCAGTTAATAGCTGATCGTCTCGGGCAATTGGGGACTGCGGGCTGAATACCTCGGCCAAAGCCTTGGCACTTACACCCCAGCTCCATCAAACCGGTCTTCTACCGGCGCCCTTCAATCCGAAGATACGGAAGTCTATTTTTGGGATTGGCTTCGAGCTTAGATGCTTTCAGCTCTTATCCAACGCGGCGTAGCTGCCCTGCGATGCCTTATCAGACAACAGGTACACCAGAGGCCACAGCGCATTGTTCCTCTCGTACTGAATGCACTTTCCCCTCAGACTTCCAACACTCCCAGTAAATAAAATCCGACCTGTCTCGCGACGGTCTAAACCCAACTCACGATCCCTTTTAATAGGCGAGCAGCCTCACCCTTGGCCCCTTGTGCAAGGCCAGGATAGGAAGAGTCGACATCGAGGTACCGAACCGCGAGGTCGATGCGAACTCTCGCCCGCGACAAGCCTGTTATCCCCGGGGTAACTTTTCTGACACTACCAACCCTCATTAATAAGGACCTGATAGCTCGTTAAGCCTGGCTTTCACCTTCGGAAACCCTATTGTTAGGTATCCGATCAAGCTAGCTTTTGCCTTTACACTCTACGGAGGGTTTCTGTCCCCCCTGAGCTAGCCTTAGGGCCCCCTCGATTCCTTTTCAAGGGGGTGCCGCCCCAGCCAAACTGCCCATCTGCCGTTGTCCCAGACAACGTGGCCTTGGTAAGGGAAGCAATCACAAGAGTGTGGTGTTCCATTGGCGCCTCCTACGCACCCGGAGATGCGTACT
>JAOZHP010000156.1 GCA_026014815.1 Candidatus Bathyarchaeota archaeon | reverse complement strand
GGCATAGTGCCTTGCACCGTCTGGTTTTCTGATAAGCTCCAGACGTGTACCCGCTCGAAGATGCCGCTCGTCGCCCGTGGCGCAAATATGATACCAGGTCGCCGACACCCAGGTCTGCATCGGCTTGTGGACACGCACCCCCCGCACAAGCAGATGGATGTGTGGAGCACCGCGTTTCTGAAATTCCAGAAACCATAGATACTCCAGACCTTGCACCTTGCGCCCAAGCTCCTGCAGAAACATTCTTAAGTTGTGTTTCACGGCCTTCCCATCGTTAGGGTACTGCCTGGGATAGGTCAGCGTCAACATAGCCGTGAAATGAACGTCCGTGTTGGACGCGACAAAAGCCAGCCGATGACGACTAGCTTTTGAGAATTCCTTGATTTCGGTTCGTGTATGTTCTACACCATTCCCATATCCCTTCCCTCTCAACACGACCGCATCGTTCCGATATAGCTCCACACCGGTCACTGGCGGGATAGGGTAGGGGATAGCCACTTGAGCCGCTTTCCGTTACCAGACGCAACGCCTGGTAGTGCCTGGTACAGGCCCACACCGAGGGGGATCCAGCCTGTACCAGGTTGAGAAGATATGAGACATCTGACAAGCCCACAGGCAGCTCACACCACGCTGGGCGTCACCCGCCTTGACTTGATGAACTGACACGCAAACATCGTCGCCAGCTTCTTTTTACCGCTCAACTCGCACTTCCACGCCTTCTTGGTGGGTATCCAAAGGTAACACTCGTTGCACGTCAATTCCTTAACGGGGGTTTGCTCTTTCGTCTTTTCTGTTTCTATGCCCGTCTCTACCTTCTTTACAGTTGCGCCCATAGGTTCCAATCTCCCTTCATTTTCATCATTCGAGGGCTCGCATACATATGTACCTGAAAATACGTTTGAAAGTTGCGCCACGCTCTACGCCTCCATATCTTTCTGATGTAGGGCCCGTATGCGTCTCCAAGCGCCCTCTCTATCTTCAAATAATCAATATGCATCTTCTTATCCGTTTTCACAGCTACTTCAATCTTGGCACTGAGGTTTTCTTTTGGCGCACGGTATAGATGAATGACTCTATACGTGTTAAAGCGGTAGCTTGATACAAGAAGAATGCCCGTGAGTTTTAAACTCTTGTCAACCACTAAAACACCTCCCCCTTTGTCTTGAACTTCAGTACATCAAGACACTCCGTTATCTCGCGTTCTTGCTCTCTGATCCTGTGCTCTATCACCGCTTGTACCACTTGCCACCGTTCCCTCTCTTGCCCCGCCGCTTCCCGCTCCTGGAGCAGGGCTTGCTTATGTGCCCACAACAACGATGCGAGTTGCGGTAACAAAACCTTACCCGTTCGTATTGCATTGCTGAGTTTCATCTTGTTGCTCCCTTCGTTTTCTCTTTTTTCGCGACGACCAACCTCCAGTATACAGCAAACAGCCTGGCGTTGAGAGTCGGTTTCCCTACGCCAGGCTGTCGATTACCCTACGGCAAGCCGTCGATTACCCTACGGCTGCCCTACTCACACGGTGGCTCCACGCCCTCGAAGATCAGGTATTCAAATACGATCTCCACGTGAGCAGTCCCAGATGCTTGGAAGAAGAAGCCTGCACCTGCCTCTTGCCCGTTTTGGTGTCGATTGACCGTAGGCCCGTTCGTCGCCCCTGGAGCGAGTGTTGCTTTGCAGTTCACCTCGTCTATGTATTGTCCATCAACTGCAAAGTATGTGTCTTCGGGTTTGTGCCCGCTTGTGTTACCCCAAAGACTGTATCCTTCACATCCAGCCTCACCACCAGACATACACTTCAGGTGCACGTCTGGCCCGGTCATGTTCTGGACGGTATAGACCACTCCACACCATACCTCCCCGCTGGGTAGGAAACCTTGCCAACAGCCACCAGTCAGTCCCCCGCCGACAAGATCGAGGGTCAGCGTGTTAGCAGCAGGAGATAACGGAAGTGCCCACCAGTCATTACCGACAACCTTTGTAACACAAAGTGAGCAGTAGGCAGCTTGATACTGACTTTCCCATT
>JAOZHP010000155.1 GCA_026014815.1 Candidatus Bathyarchaeota archaeon | reverse complement strand
TCATTCGGGGCTACTCCCCAAGGTCATCTCGGTGGCAAGAAAGTCCGAGAGTTAGAAGAGGCTTTTTGCGAATACTTTAATATCAAGTATGCCATAAGTATGAACTCGGCTACTGCTTGCCTGCACTCTGCACTAATTGCTTGTTCTAAAAAGTGGGAAGTAGATGTTATAGTTCCCGCTATGAGTTTCAGCTCAACGGCATCCTGCGCAGTAATGGCAGGGAAACGAGCAGAGTTTGCCGATATAACGCCCGATACTTTTTGCATTGATGCAAAAGAGATAAACTATGTCTCGCAACATACGGCAGCGATAATCCCTGTTCACCTGCATGGACACCCCGCTGATATGGAGGGGGTTATTCATAGTGCCAGGGCTTGTCTCGTCATAGAAGATTGCTCTCAGGCTATCGGGGCTACTTATAAAGATAAATATGTCGGTACGATTGGAGACTGCGGGGTATTCTCATTTAACCAGAATAAGGTAATTACCGCTGGTTCGGGCGGGATGCTTATTACGAATGATGACGAGATTGCTTATATAGCTAGGTTGGTGAGAAACCACGGTGAAACACAATCTGATATTTTGGGCTACAACTACAGAATGGGCGAGATTGAAGCCGCTATCCTTATAGAACAATTAAAGAAACTTGATGGACTGAACGAGCAGAGAATAGAACTTGCCGATTATTTAACCGAACAGTTATCGGGCGTTGATGGCATAACCACACCGATCACACAACCTGATTGTAAAAATGTATTCTTTAGATATGCGATGAAATACAATGAGGACAAGGTTGGTATTCACCGCAACGAGTTTCAGGATAGGTTATTAAAGCAGGGCGTGTTCTTTGGAGATAAAGATTACGGCAAGCCGTTATACTTACAGCCAGTTCACGGAGGTAAAGAGGGTTTATGTCCCGTAGCGGAACGGCTTTACACAGATGAGATTATGGTAACGGATTGTATTAAGCCACCTGCTACTAAAAGTAGTATTCGCAAGATAGCAGAAATAGTAAAGAACGAGGTTGATAGATGCCAGAAAAACCACCTGAAATAAAACAATTCCGTGTCAAAGAGGGAGAACACGAGATGGATGTGTTCATCCCGCAGAGCGGTGATAAAAGTTATGACGATTATCTTGAAGAGGCGGAGAGGGAGAAAACCTCTGATGAATTGAGAAAAAAAACCCCCAAACCGCCACAGAAGATAAGCGATAAAGACATGGGGGCGCAACTTAGAGAATACCAAGAGTTCAAGGAACGTAAAGAGCGTGGTGAGATAAAGAGGTACTATTGAAGCCAGTAGTTATTGTGGGTGCTGGGGGGTTTGGGCGGGAAACCTTAGAGATATTGAGGGCGTTAGATTACAACATCCTGGGTTTCATTGATGGAAACAAACTATTACACGGTAAGATAATCAACAACTACCCCGTGTTAGGAGGACTGGACTGGTTTGGGGAACTCGATGATGTGGGTTGCGTGGTTGCTATCGGTGATTGCAAGGCACGCAAACAAGTTGTTGAAAAGCTAGAGAGAAAAGGTATTCGCTTCTACAATGCAATCCACCCATCGGTGATAATTACCGACTTCGTTGAACTGGGTGAAGGTGTAATCATTCAGGCGGGTTCTATACTCGCGGTGAACTCAAAGATTGGAGACCACGCACACATTAACTTTAATTGTGTTATAGGACACGATGCGGTAGTAGGAAGCTACTGCACGATAAGCCCTAGTGTAAACCTTATGGGGTATAGTCGTTTAGACGAGGAGGTATTCGTTGGCGCTGGGGCTACATTCCTTCCAGACATCTCTGTGGGAAGTTGGTCAACTATAGGTGCGGGGGCGGTGGTGATTAAAAACATTCCTGATAATGTTACCGCCGTAGGAGTGCCAGCTAAAATAATATAAACAATATAGTTCTCTCGGATATGAGGGCGCTTAAGGCGTCCTTTTTTATTAGCCAAGGAGGTAAATGATGGCGCAGAAAATACAGGCAAAGAGTTTAGAGCAGTTATTCCAAGAGGCTTTTGGGGAAGGCAATCTAGCATTAGCAGTAAGAGACATTTATGGGACGTGGACGGAGTATCCATTCGCCAAGGGAAACCTAACAACCGATGGTGTGCAATGGAGTGCTGTAGTTGGGGGGTCTTCGGTATCAAGCGGTTACGTGGTCGTAAGCACGGCAACCATCAATCCCTCTAATTTATCATCTGCCAGCATTCAAGAGGTAAAATTTAACTTAGTCTCCCAACTTGAAACCACTTACTCAACTGGTGTAATCACATTCAAGTGGGAAGCTAAAGACGCAGATAACAGCACGTGGACAATCATAAGCACGGAGCGAGCCCTAACTCTCGCCACCACGTTTGCGGGTAGCACAATGAGCGGATACTTTCTCCCCGTAGCTAACTTCAATTCACTGCCGTTCCACTTGCGATTGAGAATGAAAGTCGACTCGGCAAGCAAGGGTCTGGGCAAGGTTAAGAACACGAGCTATGTTACCGTAAAATACAAGCCACCCGCTGTGTAGGGGGGGGTATTAAGTAGGAGTGATTTATGGCCAATGAACTCAGGCATAAGGCTACTGCAAGCACAAATAATTTATACTCAACTGATTGGGTAGATACTACTTCGCATATATTTAATAGCCAAGCCAAGGGCGATATTCTATATGCAAGTTCAGCCTCGCAGTTATCGAGGTTGGCAATAGGTTCCAATAATGATTTTCTTGTAATTAGCGGTGGCATCCCATCGTGGACTAACACTATACCAGACTTTAGTTTTCTCACGGGTCAAATTTCTTTTGGTGATGGTGCTGGTTCTGAAGAGGTAAGGTTCTATCATGCTGCTGGTGGCGGTTCTTTAACTATTTTTTCATACACCGATAGTGTCAGGACTTCTCTTGATTTAGGGCCGACAAGGGGAACACTACCCACCTCTCATGCTTTAACCGAATTAGTTATCTATCGCACAGTTGACCAAGGAACAAATTTTGCCAGATTTAATATAACAGCTCACACAGATGGGACTTATCACATCAGCCAAGAATATGGTGGCACGGAAAGTGCCCATGACATTTGTTTCCGCACAGAAGATGGTGTAACGGCAGGCACAGAAAAGTACCTTTTCATAGATGCTACACGAGTGGGTGACGCGCAACCAATAGTACTCAATTATGCGCATTTACGCTTTGACCAAGCAAGTATGGGGGCAAGTGCCGCCGCCTATTATATAGCTCGTGGTGGGGGCAATTCACTTAGTATGAATGTCCCTACGGGAGCCACTTTAGCCTTTCTAGTAAATAATACCTCTGTCCTTGGCCTCACGGGTTCAACAGCTACTTGGGGAAATATCACCCATACAGGTCTAAAGTTAAGTGGTGCTTTAGATGCTGATGGTCAAGCCATAACGGGCCACGCTCAAGCGATAACAGATAATGCCCTCTTAACAGTAGATGACTCTCCCAATGACGATGAATTTGCCCGCTTTACAGCCGATGGAATAGAGGGACTAACCGTAGCAGAGGCTATAACCGCCCTGTTTGGCGCCGCACTTCCAGAGAATGTATCAATAATCCTCGACCCCGTACTGAGTGCTGATGGTAAATGGTCTGGAATTGTAGAGGCGGGAACGGCAGGAGCTACGCTAACCTTCGGTGAGGTGTGTTACTTTAAGGCTGCGGATAGCGAGTGGTACGAAGCAAAGGCAGATGCCACTGCCACCTCTGGTGCAGTTAAGATTGGGATATGCGTTGTAGCTGGTACTGACGGTAATGCCTGCACGATGTTGCGTTACGGCAAGATAAAGGCTGATGCAATCTTCCCCACTTTTACTATTAGTGCTCCAGTATTTATAAGCGCAGCTACGGCGGGGCTACTTACCTCAACTGCTCCGACTGGTACAGAAGATTTTGTTGTGAGAATTGTTGGTCATGCAAATACTGGTGATGAGATAGCGTTTGAACCTGATAATTCCTACATAGAGTTGGCGGCACCATAGGAGGATTGATGGAAACTATCTGGCGACCCAAACGATATTCTTTGCTTTCCAAGGAACTGATGACAGAGAAACTTCGCAGAGATACGGAATACGAGCAGGCTGTTCGGCAACTATACGCAGGAACATTACCCAATACACCACAAAGAGAACAGGCGGAGGCTCAAAAGAAGGTATTATGGACAGCCTACCAGGAATGGGCGAAAACCAGTGGCTTGTACGAGGGAGTAACGCTGGAACGGCAACTGGTAGAACATGAGGAAGTAGTGGATGTGGAGATTGCAAGGATAAATGAGATAAAAGATGCACTGGGTCAGTCCAGAATAAAGATAACCTCGGTGTTGGAAGTAAGTTAATATGGCACAGACCTTTTATCCGATAACACCAGTAGATGTAACCCACGCGGTAGACGCTACATGGACAGAT
>JAOZHP010000154.1 GCA_026014815.1 Candidatus Bathyarchaeota archaeon | reverse complement strand
CTTTCTCACCTCAGAAGACTACAAAGCCCACTGAGCAGAAGCCAGCCCAACTTTGAGGCTAGAGACCTTCACAGCACCCACTGGGGAAGACTATGTCCTAACGAGACACCGGAGGGAGCCAACTGTGGACTGGTCAAGAACCTGGCGCTCATGAGCAGCGTCAGCGTCGGCACAGACAGCGACAAGATCAAGCGCACCCTAGAGTTCATGGGTGTCACAAAGGCCAAGGACGCGGATGAGCAGCTAAGGCATAATGGCACCAAGATCTTCGTGGAGGGATACCTCCTCGGATACAGTACAAGCCCAGATATTCTAGTTAACAACTTCCGTGAGATGCGGCGCAAGGCCGAGATCAGCGGAGAAACCAACATCGTCTTCTACAGAAACTATAACGAGATCTACGTCAACTGCGACGAGGGCAGGATCAGGAGACCCCTCATCGTCGTGGAGGACGGGAAACCGCTGCTGAAGCAGCGTCACATCAGAAACATCAGGCAGGACAGGTGGACCTGGAGCGACCTCGTCAGAGAAGGCATCTTGGAGTACTTGGATAGCGACGAGGAGGAGAACGCCTTCATCTCCTTGGACACCGAGAACCTCACGGAGGATCACACCCACATGGAGGTATGCACTTACACCATTCTGGGTGTCGGGGCAGCCATAATCCCGTACGCAGAGCACAACCAGTCTCCACGTAACACCTACCAGGCCGCAATGGCCAAGCAGGCACCGGGCGTCTACGCCATCAACTACAAGGACAGGACAGACACACGTGGCCACCTACTCCATTACCCACAGAAGCCCCTGGTAGCTACCAAACCCATGGACGTCATCGGTTACAACGAGCGTCCCGCAGGACAGAACTATGTTCTAGCTATTCTCAGCAGCAACGGGTACAACATGGAGGACGCCATCATCTTCAACAAGGGCGCAGTCCAACGTGGACTTGGCCACAGCAGCTTCCTGAGAATCTACAAGGCTGAGTGTAAGCAGTATCTGGGAGGTAGCAAGGACAGACTCACTATCCCGGAGGCCGGAATCCGTGGCTACCACGGCGGAGACTCCTACAGGCACCTAGAAACCGACGGCCTCATCGCCACCGAGGCTGAGGTCAAGGGAGGAGACATCCTCATCGGCAAGATCAGCCCACCCCGATTCATGGAGGAGTACCGCGGAATCGAGATCCGTGGACCCCAGCTACGCGACACCTCAGTCGGCGTCAGACCTACAGAGGTAGGCGTAGTAGACAGCGTCTTCATCACCAAGGACATCGAGGGCAGCCAGCTGGTCAAGATCAAGGTAAGAAGTAACAGAATCCCCGAACTAGGTGACAAGTTCGTCTCAAGGCATGGCCAGAAGGGAGTCATAGGCATGCTCATCCCACAGGAAGACATGCCTTTCAGCGCCAGTGGCGTCATCCCGGATATCATCATGAACCCCCACGCGTACCCCAGCAGGATGACGGTGGGACAGTTCATCGAGGCAATAGCCGGAAAGGCGGCAGCCCTCAGAGGTGAGATCGTTGACGGCACACCCTTCGCAAACGAGGAGCCAAAGGAGCTAGAGGAGATACTCACAGAGCTGGGCTTCCAGAAGGGAGGCCGAGAGATGATGTACGACGGCCAGAGCGGACGAATGTTCGAGGCCGAGATATTCATCGGGTGCGCCTTCTACCAGAAGCTACACCACATGGTCGTGGACAAGATCCACGCCAGAGCAAGAGGACAAGTCCAGATGCTCACAAGGCAACCAACAGAGGGCCGTGCCCGTGGCGGTGGACTCAGGTTCGGAGAGATGGAGCGAGACTGCCTCGTAGGACACGGCGCAGCCATGCTTCTCAAGGACAGGCTTCTGGAGGAGTCAGATGCCTACACCATCTATGTGTGTGAGCGCTGCGGACGCCCGGGCTACTACGATATCAGGCAACGGAAATATGTGTGCCCCACATGTGAAGGAAAAGGAGACATCGAGCCCGTCACCGTCTCGTACGCCTTCAAGCTGCTTCTGCAGGAGATGCAGAGCCTATGCCTATCGCCTAGCCTAGTACTGGCCAAGGAGATCTAAAAATGAGCAAGGTAATCGACGCAATCAAGTTCGGGCTACTCCCACCAGACGAGATTCGACGCCTCAGCGTAGTCGAGACCGATACAAGCGACACCTACGACGAAGACGGAGCGCCCATCGCGGGAGGCCTCATGGACCAGCGCCTCGGCACACTCGAGCCAAGGCAGAGATGCCGCACATGCGGTAACATCGCCATCAACTGCCCGGGTCACTTCGGCCACATCGAGCTAGCTGTACCCGTCATTCACGTGGAGTTCGCCAAACAGATCTACCGCGTCCTTTCAGCCACTTGCCGTGGCTGCGGAAGCGTGCTACTTGAAGAGGAACTTAAATCCAAGCTCACAGCTCAACGCAACCGGGACATCGAGATGTTCGGCAAGGTCCACGACGAGACAAGCGCCGAGATAAAGAAGCAGGCCAAGAAGTATAAACGGTACAAAGAGTGCCCCTACTGCGGCATGGTACAAACCGTAGTCAAGTTCAACAAGCCCACCACCTTCTTGGAGATCGAGAAGGAAGAGTTCATCGACGACACCATGAAAGAACTAGAGATCGATGAAGAGGTAACTCGCAGACTCACTCCTAACATGATCAGGGAATGGTTTGAGCGGATCCAAGATGAGGACCTGAAGCTACTGGACTTCGACCCAGACGTAGCAAGGCCCGAGTGGATGGTACTGCAAGTTCTGCCGGTGCCGCCGGTGGACGTCAGACCCAGCATCATTCTTCAGTCAGGCATCAGGGCCGAGGACGACCTCACCCACAAGCTTGTAGACATCATCAGGATCAACCAGAGGCTCAGGGAGAACATCGACGCAGGCGCGCCAACCCTCATCATCGAAGACCTCTCAGAGCTGCTACAGTATCACGTTACTACCTACTTCAACAACGAGGTAAGCGGTATCCCGCCAGCCCGCCACAGGAGCGGCAGGACCCTCAAGAGCCTATCCCAGCGCCTCAAGGGCAAGGAGGGAAGGTTCAGGGGCAACCTCAGCGGTAAACGTGTGGACTACTCTGCGCGTACCGTCATCAGCCCTGACCCCAACCTTGACATCAACCAGGTAGGTGTACCGATGCACATCGCCACCAAGCTCACAGTCCCGGACGTGGTGACGGAGAGAAACCTGAAGGAGATGAAGATGCTGGTAGTCACCGGCCCGAAGAACCATCCAGGCGCACTCTATGTCATCAGGCCAGACCAGAAACGCATCAGACTGGAGTTCGTTCAAGACAGAACCCTCATCGCGGAGGGCATCGAGCCTGGATTCATCATCGAGAGGCACCTCAAGGACGGGGACATCGCGTTGTTCAACCGGCAGCCTTCACTGCACAGGATGAGCATCATGGCACACCGCGTCAAGGTGCTGCCTTACAAGACGTTCCGTATGCATCTCACCGTGTGCCCACCATACAACGCAGACTTTGACGGCGACGAGATGAACCTCCACATACCCCAGAGCAAG
>JAOZHP010000153.1 GCA_026014815.1 Candidatus Bathyarchaeota archaeon | reverse complement strand
GAATCAAGCGATATGGCAGAGCAAAGTCCCACCCGAGATTCAGGGACGAGTGTTCAGCGCACGGGCGTTGATAGCGTTGATGTCACAGCCCATCGCCATGGCAATATCGGGGCCCCTCGCTGACAACATCCTGATTCCCGGGATGATGAAGGGAGGCAGCTTCGCCCCCCTGTTCGGTTGGCTGGTAGGAACCGGACCCGGGGCAGGGATAGCCCTCCTTTTCTTCGTGATGGGGATTGTGGGAATATTCACTGGACTGAGTGGCTACCTGTTCAAACAAGTAAGAGATGTGGAGACGATTCTGCCTGACCATGACACTGTTGCTGCTACCGGTGAAGCTTACGCTGCCTAAGCCTAGTCGTGTGTCTTTTTTTATGGGTATAGGAGTCGGATCTGACTCGTAGATCTGATTTCCTGTTTTTCCTAACCCATTCGAGAAGGCTCTCGGTATCACTCATGGTAAGCAAGCCCCTCAACCTTTCTTTGATACTTAAACTGTTCTCAGGAACTGAAGGTAGGGGGATTGGTGAAACTGTCCACGCATTTTAATAATTGTGGCGATATGGAAATCCAAACGGTGAATCAAATGCCATACGCGAAGTCAGGTGACATCGAGATCTACTACAATGCTCAGGGACAGGGTACACCTCTCCTCCTCCAGAACGGTTGGGGAGGGAGCAGTGATAGTTGGAGCACATACATGGTGGAGATGCTCGCTGAGAAGCACAAGGTGATAGTGATGGATAACCGTGGGACAGGGCGAAGCGGGAAACCTGACTTTCCTTACACAATGGATATGATGGCGAACGACTCTGTGGCGGTGCTGGATTCATTGGGCATAGAGAAGGCCCATGTCATGGGGTTCAGCATGGGTGGCATCATCACTCAAACCATCGGTCTTGAGCATCCAAACAGGTTGAGGAGCCTTGTTCTCTGCGGTACAACGCTTGGCGGGGAACACAGGATATCACCTGACCCAAAAGTCCAGATGGACTTGGCGTTGATCGCGAACCCTCTTCCCGAGATGACTGAGCGGGACGTGACAGTCAAGCTCCTCTACCTACTGTATAGCAAGGGGTACGTTGAGGCGAACCTGAAAGCGCTTATCCTTGATGAGACATACAGCGATAACCCGACTCCAAGCTTCGCGTTAAACAGGCAAAGCCAAGCCATAGGAGGCTTCGAGAGCTATGACCGATTACCCTCCATAGATGTGCCTGTCCTTGTGATGACAGGAGAGGAAGACCTGCTTGTTCCACCGGAGAACAGTGGTATCATCGCTGAGCGAGTCAAAAAAGCGAAGCTGGTAACTTTTCCAAGTTGTGGACATGGCTTCCTTAAACAGAAAACTGATGACGTGGTGCCTGTGATATTAAATTTCTTGAGAAAGGTGGACGAAGGCTAGGGTCGTCTAAGGGACACGTAGAAAGAGTCCTGGATTACTTTTTTCTCTTCGACCACGAACCCAGT
The DNA here is from genome assembly GCA_026014815.1 of Candidatus Bathyarchaeota archaeon. Taxonomy (GTDB): domain Archaea; phylum Thermoproteota; class Bathyarchaeia; order TCS64; family TCS64; genus RBG-16-57-9. The sequence continues at coordinate 558 of JAOZHP010000153.1, read as the reverse complement.
CATTGTTCCCATAGATGTGATACTCTCTATTGACAGAGTTTTATTCCCTCTATGCCCATAGCCTGTCTCTATTGTCTCACCTGGAAGCTGAATCTCCATTGGTACAACGAAGAATGGCTTCTCTGCGTGCTCTGGACCTAGGGTCACGTCCCACACGTGGAGTATGCCGTCTGGCTTCAATACACGGAAGGTCTCCTCGATGGCTTTCTTCTGTGTCGATTCGTCCATGTACATGAAAGTATAGAAACTGGTGGCGGCGTCGAAGGATGCGTTCTCAAAGAGAAGGTCAGTTGCATCCATAACCACCTTGAGGCTAGGATTATCCGTCTCCTCAAGCTCAGCTTTGACTTTATCGATGGCAATCACCTGACGACCGTTGAGCTTGCCAATAACGCCTTCCCCCCCTCCGCCAATATCTAGAATGAAGCCCTCGGTCTCGATGGGTTCAAGCTTGATGCTCTGTGTCGGGAATATATGTGAAACTCTCATGTACGTTTCTCTGATCCACATATTCAATGTGTCGATTGTCTCAGGGATCATTGGATGCACCTCGCCGAG
>JAOZHP010000152.1 GCA_026014815.1 Candidatus Bathyarchaeota archaeon | reverse complement strand
GCACCGTCGAGGAACGTACCGACGGAGGGCATCACGCGCGCACCGATGTTTGGCTCGATGTGCTCCTCTTCTTCGTCACCGGGCTCATCGATGCGCTCGTGCGCAATCAGGAGGAGGTGGTAGTGATCCGACAGGTCGCGGAAATCACTGATGGTTTGCTTCAGCATGCCGGAGAGTTGCCCCCAGTTACGCTGAGTGAATGTCTCGTCGCGTCCCTTACGCCCCTTGCGCAGCACCTCCGCCATACCGATATCTTGCAGATTGGTTATCTGATCGAGGACAACGGATGCGTACTGCACTGCAGTTTCACGGTTTAGCAGTGCCCAGTACAGCTCGTCGAATTCACCCCACTCAGTAACACGCACGACATCGATGTCTTCTTCCTGCGCAATGGTCTCAGTGCCGCGCTCGTTTGTGTCGATGAACAGGATCGGTCGCGGGAACGTCGAACCGAAGTGTGTCTTGCCTGAGCCGGAGCGACCGTACACGAGCATGACCAGATTGGTTTTGAGTTCCGTTACCGGCTTGATCCTGTCGAGGATAGAGGTAGGTTTCTCAGCCGGTTTCTTCCCCGGCTTCCGTTTCTTTAGGACTTTTCTCTTAGCTGGCATTAGCACTTCCTCGCTCTACGTATTCACTCTTCTTGATGAAGTCAGCGTCGAGACCACGGACCTCAGCTTCACAGATCAGTCGGTACTCACAAGTGGCACAATTAAAAGATGACATGCTCCGGGTGCAACGTCTATCGTCTCGCTTTATTTGAATTTCTGCCGCAGTCTGCAGGAAATCATTGACTACCTCAATGATCATGTCCGTGCTGGGGGTCGGCAGGAACACACGTTCGTAGAATGTGTCTTCCTTCCCTTCGAGCAGCTCCAGCATGTCCACGTACTCAGTTGCGTCGAGGCCTTCCCTGCGGATTGCTTTGAGGTACGTGTACGGATCGCAGTCCAGATTCTTACGCTTCGACAGGCCTCCTTTCTTCAGCACCTCTGGCTCCGTCGGTGCCTTCGAGCGTGCGTAATCCCAGCACACTCCATCGATCTTCTCTTTCGGATTCTCCATGCCGTAGGCCCAGACATACAACAGCAGCTGCAGCTCGCTGAACCTATCATCCGCGGTCGGGATGGACTTCAGGAATTTATGGTCCATGACCCACCGACGTCCCTGTGGATCAGTTGCAATCTTGTCGATGAAGCCGATGAATGTGACCGGGATGTTGAACGGCTCGATGTTCAGATCCACCTCGACCTTGATCTCGCTGGCCTCGTACACCAGCGGGTCCTTCCGGTACTTGCGCAGATAGCCTTCGAAAATCTTGCCGCAGTCGCCGATGACATCCCCATGCATGTCGCGCTCCTGCTCAAAATAAGTCGCGAACTCTTCGGCGTACGTTTCGAGCACGTCCCACGGATCAGGACCCTCGTAGTCGTGGTCCATCTTCGCGAACACGTAAGCGTTCAGCATCTCGTGCAGCATCTCCCCTTTCAAAAGTCTCACGCCTTTGAACCTGCGCTTGATCCGCTGAGAATATCTGTACTGCCATGCCTTTTGACATCGTCGGAACGAACTGACTTCGCTGAAACTAACTATCTCAGGCTGCGACATGTTTTCGTTTCCCGTGTGCGTTGCAATGACAACTTTTGCAGAGTGTTTTTAAATTTTTGGGGTCATTGTTTCGTGGGTTTTCATCTTTGTGATGTAGGTCAAGCTCTTCGGTTTCATTACACCTGTATCCCTCGCATTTATCTTTCTTATAGCGCCTAGCCCATGTAAGACTGATACCACCTTTCCAGCGTCCGTTGCTCTTGCCACCCTTCCCACGTCCGGATCTCAAACCAGTTCGAATTTGCCAATCACGAACATATGCAACAGAATTGATCTCTGCACACGGAGGACACCACTTCTGTCCGTGTGATTTACGGTTGATTTTTTTCCCACAGCTAGGGCAAACCATGCTGTGTTTTTTCCCGCAATTTACGCAGATCACGCCGCCCATTTCTCACCTCGACCCCACGGACCTAACTCCGCTTCACCCTCCATGGGCACATTCAGTTTGATTTTGAATGTCTTCATCAGCGCTGGGCGTTTTGCCATCTTCAACATTTTTGGGACACACTCTTCTATATATTCGTCCTTTACTATGGTCAGCACTGCATCGTGATGTTCTCCGACGAGACGCAATTTGTTGCGCGGGAAAGTCTCAT
>JAOZHP010000151.1 GCA_026014815.1 Candidatus Bathyarchaeota archaeon | reverse complement strand
GTGTTAACGACAAGCAAGGTCTGCAGAGAGACTCCGGGGTCCACCAGCAGGTAGCTCATCAATGGCCCCTGATGCATCCCCAGCTCAAGGAACATTTTGGCTACCGGGACCTCGACAAGGGTCGGGAAATACGCGACCGTCCCGAATAACGCTGCTATAGTGTTGGCCAGTAAAGTGTTCTGCCCGGTTATGCTGGCGATGAATGCCTCCGGCACTAGGGGTTTCAGCAGCCCTGAGGCGAAGACGCCTATCAGGAGGACCGGGAAGATCATCTTCATGAACATGTAGGTCTCTTCGAGCCAGCTGCGCACCTCCTCCCCGGTGTAGTACCTGTGCGCGAGATATGTCGTCAGCAGGGAGAATGCACCGATTACCACCAGTTTGAGTGTCAAGTCAAGGGGAGCGGTTCCAGCTATCATAACGAACGTTAAAGCAGTGAAGAACATGAGGGACTGCGTTGTTGACCTGTCTCCTGATGCATCGGCTCCTGCTAGAGTGAATCCTGTTCGGGACTCAGGGTTAATGGTGTCCTTGAAGGATAGCTCCATGGCGATACCGATGGCGATCGCCATTATGATTGATAACCCGAGCTTGATCAACGCGAACCTCGTCCCGAGTACGCTGACGGTCAGCGGTGTCGATAGAAGAGTGATGCCTGGCCCTGCGAACAGGAACGCTATGGCGGGACCGAATCCTGCTCCTTTCTTCCATATGCCGGCGAATAGGGGTAGTATGGTGCAGCTACATACCTCGATGATTAGGCCACTGGTGGCCGCGAAGATGTAGGCTATGCCCTTCTTGGAGTTGTTGCCGCTGTCGCCCATGTATTTGAATATAGTCGCTGTCGGTATCAGGGCGTTGAACGCGCCGGATAGGAAGAACGCGGGGATTAGGCAGAGGAGGACGTGGGCCGTCAGGTATTCCACGAGGGTTTCGATCCCTGAGATAAGCATCTGGTTGATGAGTTCTGTTACCGTGTTTCTTCACCTTGATTCATGTGTTTGTCTGTCCGTGCAGGGAGGACTAGTTGCCTTCTCTCGGACTACAACGGATGTATCATAATATATTAATATATAAATATTTAGATGAAAGGCTTATAAAAAATTATCCATTAATTTCAGAATAATGCTGAGACGGTCCTCATTTGACAACTCAAAAAATAGGCTGCACAGCTTTTCCATGTCCGGACCTTGTAACATTTCAATGGTACTTTTCCCTTTGATTGTATAATACTATCATTAGATTCCAAGGAGTTTTAATAACAAGAATATTCGAGTCATTATTCGTGAAAGTAAAAATGGAAAAAGTTCACAATCATGGGAATTCAAGAAATGCTTGGAAGCACAGATTAGAGGAAGACGGAAAAATCTTCGGTGGTATATTACGCGTGCGCAAAATGTCTAAAACAAGACAAAATCAGAACGTGTGAAAACACCAAGGTACAGCGCGCGCAGGAAGGTTAGACTTATGAAAGCAATTGTCTATACAAAATACGGACCACCGGAGGTTCTAGAATTAAAAGGTGTTACACAAAATGACTAAAGTTCATAAAACGTTGGATGCACGGGGCCTCTCCTGTCCTATGCCTATTGTAAAGTCTATGCAAGCGATTAAAAAATTAAAGATTAATCAAGTGCTTGAAATCCTTACCACTGATCCTGGTAGTAAGAAGGATATTCCCACATGGGCTACGGCTACACATCAAGAATTAATATCCTTTGAAGAACGCGGTCCAGAGGATTTCCGATTTCTAGTTAAGAAACTCAAATAAACCGCATATTTTTCGACACAATTTATGTGAATACTGGGGTTCTAAAACATCTATAATAATCTAGACTGTAGTCGTGGGATACCCTTTTTTGTGCCACTCATCCGTGCCCCCTATTAAGCTCTTAACATCTGTAAAACCTGCTTTGGCCAAAATTTCAACGGCGACCAAAGACATTCCACCGCCGGGACACATAGTCACTATTTCCTTTTCTTTGAATGAATCAAGATCCTCGAAATTAGATTCTAATTCCAGTACGGGGATTGACCTAGCATTTGGAATATGCCCATAACCTCCATTAAATTCCGCAGGAGATCGAACGTCGATTAATAGTGGAGGCTGATTAGAATTTACGCGATCAAATAAATTATCAACAGTAATTTCAGACCATTCATATCTGAACCGTTCAGGCCACGCCGATTGTAATATCATCTTCAAGGTGGATTTCCAATATTTTACCATAGGTTTGAGATAATATTTCGGTATTGACATACCCTGATAACCTAATATGAATAATAATAAATATGTTTAGACCTCAAAAAAAATCATATCATCAATTCGTTCCAAGGAATCATATTCTTACTTTTTAACACAGTTTTCACCAGAAAACAGTAGCATTAGATATTCTCATAAACAAACAATCAAAAACCAGTTAGATGCACGCGCATTTTCATTAAGAAAAAAGAAGAAATGTATCGAGAGACATCTCCAATACTAGTAGAGTTCTAACCCAACCCACAGTATCTTCTAATCCAGAAATGATTGATATACAATACGCACCATCGCTAGCATCACAGTAACCAGTTATGCCTGAACACAGGAACCCCATATTCCGTAACTCCCCGTGGATAAATAAAGAAATTTTTTTTCTCAATATTACAGGTTACTTGAAGCGGAATGATGGACTAGGGAGGAATTTTAACCCCCAACCTCTTTTTTATTAGCCAAGTACCTGCGAATAACATCTCAAGATCTAGAAGGATACGACTTTGTCGCTTTCCTTGATCCATGTAGCCAGTATCTTCATTGAGCCACGCTCCACCCCCTCAACTAAGTCAGACCCTACCAGCCCCCTCGCGTCGATACAGGCACCGCAGACCTTAACCTCGACTCCCTTGGAGACGAGGCTTTGAAGCATTTTCTCCATGTTATAGTAGCCATCCGGAGTCTTTTGACCCTTATTCGCAGCCACCACGCTGTCACCCATAAGGAAAAAACTCACCTTCATGCCAATGTCAGTTGAAACACTGGTGGATGCGAGCCTTAACGCGTTCCACGGCTTCTCGATACCATAAGGCGCGTCATTCACGATAATAGTCAACATCATTTGAATTCCGGGAAAAATAACTGGCACAGGTTATTCAACCTGTTGCTCCAAATCCGAAGCTGCATCATAGAAGATACCATTGATTCCAGCCTCGGCTACTCCCGTCAAAACCTATATATTGTTGGGCAGCATTGCAGGTACACTGAGTTAAGGAGAAAACAAAGAGTGTCCAGGGCAGTAAGGGACAAGTGGCGGAGAAAAGAATGGTACGACATCATTCTCCCCAGATACTTCGGCGAGACCAAGGTAGGTGAGACCCCCAGCGACAACCCCGACAAGGTCATGGGAAGGGTGTTCGAGACCACACTCGCAGCGATAACCGGCGACTTCAGCCAAGAATACATGAAGATGTACTTCCAGGTGGACGAGCTGGAGGGCCACACAGCCCGAACCGTCTTCAAGGGACACGAATACCTCCGAGACTATCTAAGAAGCCTAGTGCGTAGACGCAGCACGAAGGTGGACGGATTCTTCAGAATCTTCACCAAGGACGGGTACAGGGTCAAGATCGTAGTCACCGCGATGACGCAGAGACGCATCCAGACCAGTAAAGAGGTCATCATTAGGAAGATCATGCAGGAGATCGTTGAGGACAAGGCGGAGAACCTGACTTTCGACCAGCTGGCCCACGAGATGGTGCTAGGCAAGCTAGCGTCGGATGTCTACAATCAAGCCAAGAACGTGACCGCGTTAAGGCATGTAGGCGTCAGGAAGAGCGAGCTCCTCGCGGTTCCAAACTAGTTTAAATTAGTCTAGTTTTTAATTTCAATCCAAAAGAAACCAGATCTACCTGTGTTTTCGAAACGAGTTGGGTTTAGAGCTGAGATAAAAGCTCCGAACAGTCGAGTTTATCCAGTTTCTGGAGCTTATCCCATATCTTACCTGCTTTCTCAGGGCTCACTGTAGGGCTCGACCAGTCAGCGAACTTGGTGAATAACTCGTCGTCTGTCAGTGGGTTACGTGGTTCTCCCCAAGGAAGGTCCACTCGTTCCTCACATGTTTTGCCGTCCTTGAGCTTTACTGTGACAGTTGTTGGTCTGCAGTCATCAGGGTAGATGGAGTCTAGACCTTCATCCGGTTTTACTTTCACCTTTCCGGCGAGTTCATGTATTTTCTCGTCAGCGATCCTCTCCTTGGTGAACTGGGCTTCCGTCACCGTCCCGTCGATTATGGTGCATGCCGCTATGTATGGGAGATTGAACTGGCAGTTCTTGTAGTAGCTGTCAGGGCCCACCTTCTCGTCGTTGATATACATCCCGTGGGTGAGTTGGCTGACCTCCACCTCATCGATATCCTCGGCTGTGAAGCCGTGGCGTTCCCTCAGCGTCAATAACGCCTCGATTGCGCCATGGGTCATGCGGCAAGTAGGCCACGGCTTGATGTAGACGTTCATCACCTCGTATTCTTCTCCCAGCCCCCTCGTCTTAAACCGGGTCGATATCCTGTTATCATCCGCGAGTTTAGGTCCATTGAACCCTTGCTTAGCTAGAAGCGCAGCCTCTATGCCTACCTTTGCTTGGTATCCATTGCTCAGGAAGTTGACGTCAAGCCCCATGGTCCGAGGAACAGCCTTCGGGCTGTGGAACCCAGCTATACCTAGAGCGAAAGTCGTCTCATCAGCGTTGAGACCCAGCATCCTGCTAGCTATAGCTGCGGAGCAGTAAGCCGATGCTGGTGGACGGTCTTTCATGCCCCTGATCTTGCCCGCAACGTCGTAACCCACAACAATGGCTGTGATCACGTCTCTACCTGACGCGTGGAGTTTTTCTCCTAGAGCCAGCGCGGCTGGGATAGCGACCCTGCCGGGGTGAGCCGAACCCCCGAATGCTGCCCCGTTCCTGTGACCGTCATTACAGTCATGGACCTGCGCGTATGCTGCGTTTGCCCACGCAGCCCAAGGTAAACTGGTCTTAACTGATGAACCTATCACAGTGCACTCTTCTGGTGCCCCTAACGCTTTCAAAAACTCCGTGACGCCTGCGGCTTCCTCTTTTCTGGTGCCCATGTAGATGGTGCCGAGGGAGTCCAGGATCACTCGTTTCGTTTGATGCGTCACCTCATGTGGCAGTTCATCGTAGGATAGCTCTACGATGTGCTGCGTAAGCTCTTTCCCTACGCGAAGGACGCTGTCAACTTCCTTAACCATAACTATTCAGTATGAAATGGAGTGTATCTTTTAGATAAGATTCACCTGAAAAAAGGGTGAAGAAGCGGTTAAAGTTCTCAACTATGATGTCTTTGAAGATTCTCACATCAATCCTGTATGCATGGACAGAAGGTTAATGAATTATCTCGTTAAAAGTAGGTCTCTGCACCGATAAAAAAACCGTTGTGGACCGCGTTTTTGCCCTGATTCACCGTCACTCTACTACATTTTTACGTAGATCAAGATCCAAAAGGGGTTGTTCTGGGGTTTCTTTCAACGAAAAAGGCTTGGTTTCTTGTTATTCGCGTTACCCCCTCCTCCCCTACCCGAGAAAATTATCTAAGGTATTCGGCATCCTTTCTCTGACAGCTCAAGTGCACACTGGAGCAAAATATTTGCTCCGTTGACGCAGTCAGCTTTCGTGGTTCTCTCCTCGGGGCAATGGCTCCTGCCGTTGATGGAGGGCACGAAGATCATCGCGGTTGGGCAGATGTAGCTCATGAACTGGGCGTCGTGCCCCGCTCCACTATGCATCCTCTTGTAAGTGAGACCGAGCTCCCTCGTCTTTTTCTCTACTAGATCAACCATTCCTGTGTCAAATCGGATGGGCTTCGCGTCCACTGTCTGCTCTAAGCTGAGGCTTACTCGATGCTTCTCCGCGATCTCCTCGATGAGCTTTACAACTTGTTTCTGCCCTTCCTCGTATCGCTGACTCTCGTATTGCCTGAAGTCAACGGTGAAGAATGCTCCTCCGGGAACCACGTTACGGATATCAGGGCGTGGATGCAGCCTCCCCATGGTCGCGACAGAGCCATGCCCCAGAGCCTCGGCAGTCTCTCTCAGCCTACAACACAGATCAGCAGCAGCTAACAACGCGTCTCTCCTAAGATTGAGAGGTGTCGTGCCTGCGTGGTTCGCCTCGCCTGTGTACTCTCCGTCCCACCATGCCATACCCTGGACGCCCTCGACCACGCCTACCTCCAAGCCTTCGCTGTGGAGCACTGGACCCTGCTCCACGTGGAGCTCAAGGAAGCACCCCGCATGGAACTCGTCGCTGCCGAGGTATCCTGTTCGCTTGAGCTCGTCTTTTACGGTGACTCCATCGTCGTCCTCTGCTTTCCATGCCTCCTCTATGCCCAGTTGCCCTGTGAACACCATGCTTCCCATCATGTCTGGCTGGAACCGTGCTCCTTCCTCGTTGGTGAAAGCAGCTACCGCGACGCCTCTTCTCGTCTCTATATCATGCTGGTTTAGGAACCTGATGACCTCTAAACTGGAAAGCACGCCTAATGCTCCGTCGAAGACCCCTGCATTCCTAACTGTGTCCATGTGGCTGCCCATGACTATGGGGGGTTCACGGGAGTCTCGTCCCTTTCTTAACGCGAAGATGTTTCCGATCCTGTCGACACTAACATCAAGCCCCTCCTCATGCATGTAGCTTATAAGCAGGTCTCGTCCTTCCTTGTTTGCGTCGTTGAGGGCGAGGCGGTTCACTCCTTGACCCTCTCTACCAACCTCACCCATCTCCATGAGCGAGCCCCACAGCCTATCAGCGTCTATTTTAAATCCCACTGCTCAACCCTCAAACTCTTGTCTTTAACTTGTTCAGAAAGTGGGTTATAAGGATAAAAAACCAGCATAGAAAACAGAAACATGAAAGCGGTTCAATGAACCGGTTTTCGGTTGGGTAGATACCACTACGCGTGATCCATAATTTTATCCTCACATCAACATAGTTCAGCATGTAAATCGTTATGGTCTTCAATGTTACAATCGATTTCTCGTTTATCGAGGAAAATTTACCTATAATTCACTATCCTGACGATCAAAAAATGTTAAAAATGGTCTCACATGATGCGGCAAAAGGAATCTACAACCATGCAAAAAGATTTCATAACACAGATAAAGACATCAATGATTTCTGGCACGAGAAACTTCAACAGGAATCAAATAAAGGAAAAAGACATCTAGAAAACGTTCTTGAATGCATAGAATACATCAAACAGAACACCTCTGATTTCAATGAAGCATTCAGAGAACTAGAAGCCTATTTACCACGAGAAACAGATTTCTCAAGCATTTTGTTCTGTATCATAGGATATGATATTGGTGTAGTATCTGACGGAGACGCCTACCTAAACTTGGGTCATCCTTTATTTCATGAAAATAAACGTGAGTTACTTTATATTGCAATGCATGAGTTGCATCACGTCGCTTATACGCAACTTAATCCCATCTTCTCTTTTGACGACTTAGAGACTACTGAAGACCTTAGTCGAATAGTTAGGTACTCGACTCACCTTGAAGGCTTTGCTGTTTACTCGTCATTGAATAGACGTAGAAGGGAAAACGGGTACACTCACAGAGATTACATCACGCTAAATGATCCTGATAAAATGATTCAACTTTCTACCCAATTCTTTGAGATCTTGGATAAATTAGAGAATGAGCCCTGCCGAGCTTTGGTTGATGATGATTGGGATATTCTTGAGGTGCTGAGTGACGGAGAACGTTTATGGTACGTCGTGGGTGCATGGATGGCAGAGTCCATAGACAGAGTATTGGGAAGGGAAGCGTTGAACTCGACGATGGTTCAGGGTCCTGAAGCTTTTTTCAAGGCTTATCATAAAACTGGATCATAAGTGTAAACATAACACTCAATCCATAATTTTATCCTCACATTCATCAAACACTACCTGATCTCAAATGACAGGTGAAGTTCCTCTATTCAGTTTCGCAGTCATCTCGGATACTCATATACGCCCTTCCGGCGAGAGCAGCAGCCCATGGAAAACCAATCTTATGACCAACGATCGGGCAAGATGGGCTGCAAGACGCGTGGACGCTTATGCACCTGACTTCGTTATTCATCTAGGCGACATCGTTCACCCGGTCCCACATCTACCGACTTACGGCTCAGCCAGCATGGTAGCCAAAGAGATAATGGGCGAATTGCAGTCCCCCTGCTATTACGTCCCGGGCAACCACGACATCGGAGACAAGAATAACCCCACCGTACCCGCGTACATAGTCAACGACAGCTACATCGAGGACTTCAAAAAATACTATGGTCCCACCTACCAGAGCTTCAACCACCGTGACGTCCACATTGTATTGATAAACAGCCCCGTCCTCAACTCAGGGCTAACGGATGAGGAAGAGCAAAGAGACTGGCTGGAATCAGACCTTGAGAAGAACAGGGACAAACGGACTTTCATATTCAGTCATTACCCGCCGTACCTCTACAAGGCAGACGAGCCCAGCAACTACGACAACATTGACACGCCTGCCCGAGGATGGCTCCTAGACCTCCTCGAACGTTACAGCGTTGAGGCGTTCTTCGCAGGGCACGTACACCATTACGGCTACAAGAGATACTATGACACCCATATCTACAACCTCTTCTCCACCTGCTTCGTGAGACAGGACTTTTCCGAACTGTTCCGAGTCGAAGCCGCCGACGAGTACGGCAGAAACGACTCAGCGAAGCTCGGATACTGCATTGTAGACATCTACGAGAACAGCCACCACGTTAGAATATACAGGTCCTATGGTGAAACTCTCGAAAGAGGCGATATAATAAACATACCTGAACGAGTTGATGACACACAGCCCTTCAACACGATCCACGCCCCACTGGGAGTCCACCTGAGACACCCATTAACCGAAACAGTGGACCTACCCTACATGGGACCCATAGACGAGTTCGTCAGAAAGAGGGCAAGAAACGATTACCCTGTTCTAGGGCTAAGAGAGGCAGGCATCAGGACCGTAAGGCTCCCCCTCAACGATATCATCGACGAGGATACCAGACAACGACTATACGAGCTTCACGACATCGGTCACAGGTTCGGATTCTTCACCATTAACACACCTGACCAGAACCTTATCGCCGAGAACAGGGAGATCATCGACTTTCTAGAGGTGATTCTTCCATGGGAGACTGCTAAGGACGCGTTACCCTGTGTCTCAAAGCTACGAGAGGATACCAATGTCCCAGTATACGTGGCAAACATCGAGAGCAGCGTCCACAGGGAGCGGAAGGGCCCAAAGTTCAGCCACTACATCAGCCACGGATTCCATATAGACGACACAGAGAGCCTTCAGGAAATGCTTCCGAATAGAGGCAAGATCGATGGTTTTGTGTTCCAAGTAAACCAAGACGACCATCCCGTTGACGCCATCAAGAGAATAGCCGAGTACTCGCATCAAATGGGCTTCAAGGCTTTAGCCAACATCAGGCTAGCCTCAGAGGACCCAGCAGTGTACCTCAGCGACGACGACTACGTGGCCAACAGGGCAGCCGAGGCGGTTGTATCTGCGTTTGCCTATCCAAACGTCAAGGTCTTCCTTGACACATACGTGGACCATGATAGAGGCTACTTCCCCCGCATCGGGCTCTACGATAGGAGAATCAACCCACGGAAAGGCGGACACGTGGTCAGGAACCTACAGGCAGCCATAACCCGTTACGGCTCAGATATTTCAGTGACCAAGATAAAAGAAGAAGACCGAAGAGCCATCATATTCGAGTCAGAAACCATATCTTACCGGTTAAGCTTACCCAAAGAAGATCGCTCCTTATCACATCAACAAGGCTCAGTTGTAATTGATCTCGTTACCGGAGAGATAAATCCAAAGAAAACAGAGTTAGGACACCAGTTGTTAGAGGTAATTGAAGTCAAGTAAAAACAGTGTAACTATCATATCTTTGAACGCATATAGTTCACCACATGTCCCGCGCAGATGTAGCTAGAGAAGCCGCGAGGATTCTATACAACAGGAAAATAAAAGAATACAAAGACGCCAAAGAGGTTGCGGCTTTGAGTCTAGGGACAACAAGCTTACCCAGCAACTACGAGGTAGCAGTGGAACTGGATAGGCTCACCGAGGAGCAAGAAGGCTCAGATCGTCATACAAGGCTCGTCGAGATGAGAAACATAGCACTCAAAGTTATGGAGGACCTCAAAGATTTGACACCAGTCCTCATAGGCAGCGTCTGGAGGGGCACGACACGCATAGGCAGCGACATCGACATCATCGTCTATCACCCAGACTCTGTCAAGGTGGCCAAACGCCTCGGCAATTACCACCTAGTTGAAGCAGAGAAAACAGAGTTCGTTGTAAACGGCGTCCCCAAGGTCTCCACCCACATCAAAATGCTCATCGACGACTACCCTGTGGAGGTGGTAGTCAGGCCCCCCGAGGACAGGGAGTATTACAGGGATGAACGCTGCGAGACCTACGGCGACATCAAGAAAGGCATCACACTCCCTGAGCTGGAAAAGCTTATGAGGACTGACCCCCTCCGACGATTCATACCACGGAGACGTCAACGATGAAGCCAAGACTATTCGGAAGCTCAGGCATACGGGGACTAGCCAACATCGACATCACCACCACCCTCGCCCAGCGAGTAGGAGCAGCCCTCGCCACACTACACCACGGAGGAACCATAGTCGTGGGACGCGATGCCAGAGTCACAGGTCCAATGCTAGAGACAGCCCTCAACAGTGGCTTGGCTTCAGGGGGAGCAGACACCCTCTCCGTAGGCCTAGTACCGACCCCGGTCACCGCGTGGATGATCAGAGAGACTGGAAGCGACGCAGGGGTCGAGATAACTGCCAGCCACAACCCACCCCAGTACAACGGCCTCAAGGTCTTCAACGCAATGGGAATGAGCCTCACAATCGAGCAGCAACTCAAGGTCGAGGAAGTTCTAGAAAAGGAAGCCTACAATCTAGCAGAGTGGGACGGCGTCGGCACAGTGGAGGAAGTGGACGCCATTGAGCCCTACGTTGAGCGCCTCGGAGAGACCCTGAACGAGTTAGGCAACCACAATGTAGGACTAGACCTCTTCTGCGGCGCCACATGCACTGTAGCATCTGTGGCCTACGAGGAGCTGGGCATCGAAGCTGAGATAATCAACGGTGTTCCAGACGGCATGTTCCCGGCGGGAAACCCTGAGCCCGACCGAAACTCACTGGCACGCCTTGGAGCATTCATGAAAAGCAGAGGCCTAACCATTGGTTTCGGGTACGACGGTGATGGGGACAGGATGATGCCCGTCGGCGAGGACGGCGAGATGGTGAGCCCAGACAGGGTGCTTGCCGCGTACGCTGGATACGCCGTTGAGAGAAACCAAGGAGGCGTAGTAGTAACCCATGTTGGCGCCTCCATGAACGTGGACGACATGGTACGTCAGGCAGGGGGAAAAGTCATCAGGACACCCGTCGGTGACGCTTTCATCACCGAGGCCATGGCTGAGCACAACGCGGTTTTCGGCGGTGAGCCGGTTGGTGCATGGGTCATGCCCGAGGTACATATGTGCCCAGACGGGGTACTAGCCAGCCTCAAGCTCCTAGAAGCCCTAGAGCACAAAGAGATGACACTCAAGGAGTTCGTTGAACAAGCACCCGAGTACCCGCTGGACAGGGCAAAGCTTGAGTGCAGCAACGAACTCAAGCCCAAGGCAATGAAAGCCATAGCCGAGAACTATCAGGACGCCTACAAGGACGTGAGCAGCGTCAGCACCGTTGACGGCGTCAGGCTTGAGATGAACAACGGCTGGGTCCTCATCCGTCCCTCGGGAACAGAGCCCATCATCAGGGTGACAGTCGAGGGAAAGACATCGGAGGACGTCGAGTCGTTGATGGAAAAAGGTAAGTCTCTCGTCCGGGATACCTTGGTGAGGGTAAAGTGAAGGCCGTAATCCTAGCAGCAGGAATAGGAACCAGACTCCAGCCCCTGACAGACAACACACCCAAGCCCATGCTCCTCGTCGGAGGCAGGCCGCTGCTTGAGTGGATGATCATGAGGGTCAAGGAGGCGGGAGTCAAGGACATCCTCATTGTCACCAAGTACCTTGAAGACCAGATCAGGGACCACTTCGGCAACGGGATGGGCTACGACGTAAACATCACCTATAAGACGCAGGAGGAGACCCTCGGCACAGCCAACGCGTTCTATCAAGCGTCGGAGTGGGTCAATGGTGACAAGTTCCTTGCGCTTTACGGTGACCACTATTATGCTGAAGGCACGTTGAAGCGCCTCGTGGAGTCCCACAGGGAGGGGGAGGTCACAGTCTCAGCGCTCCAGGTGGAGGACCCCAGCCAGTACGGAGCCTTCGCGTTAGAGGGAGACATCATCAAACAGGTCGTGGAGAAACCCCCCGAGGGCACTGAGCCCAGCAAGTACGCCAACGTGGGCGTATACGTGTTCCCACCCGACGTCTTCCGGTACATCGAGTTGACCGAGATGAGTCCCCGCAACGAGTACGAGATCACCGACACCATGCAACTCATGATAAATGATGAATGGACCCTCAGAAAACACGATGTCGAGCCCCACGAGTGGCTAGACATAGGGCTACCATGGACACTGTTAGAGGCCAACAAGAGAGCCATGAAGGACCTGCTGACACGGGTCGAGGGAAAAGTCGAGGAAGGAGCGAGTATACATGGACCTGTCTGGGTACAACGAGACGCCAGAGTAAGGTCAGGCGCCTACATCGAGGGCCCAGTGGTCATCGGTGAGGGCAGCGACATCGGCCCCAACTGCTACATCAGGGCCAGCACATGCCTCGGAAAGAACGTTCACATAGGAAACGCCTGTGAGATAAAGAACAGCGTCATCATGGATGGCACCCACGCAGCCCACCTGAGTTATATCGGGGATAGCATCATAGGGAAGAACTGTAACATTGGAGCAGGCACCATCACAGCCAACCTCCGGTTCGACAAGACTAACATCGAGGTCACCGTCAAGGGTGAGCGCATGGACAGTGGCCTGAGGAAGCTGGGGGTCATTATCGGAGACAACGTGCAGATAGGGATCAACGTGAACATTCACCCAGGCGTGATAGTTGGGAGCGAGTCATGGATAGCCCCAGGGATAACCCTACAGCGGGACGTCTCAGGCAGCGTCATAAAGTACTTCTTCAGCGACCTCAAGGAGAAGACGCGTTAACCCATCATCTTTATTAAACGCCAGACAGCT
Organism: Candidatus Bathyarchaeota archaeon; assembly: GCA_026014815.1. Taxonomy (GTDB): domain Archaea; phylum Thermoproteota; class Bathyarchaeia; order TCS64; family TCS64; genus RBG-16-57-9. The sequence goes on along the minus strand of JAOZHP010000151.1, from coordinate 174,218 downwards.
TTCCAGTTTGGACCAGATGGAGAAAAAAGACCTCAAGAAACGGTTCCCCACCCTAGCCAAGGAGATGGAGGAGGGCGCAGGCAGAGCAGACCTAGAGTTTGAGGCAGAGAAACCCAAACGCAAGTTCTCAGACTACGACCCAGACGTAATGGATTTCCTGCGGCGCTGCACCACCGACGAGCAGGCTCTTGAGATCATCGAGTACATGAAGAACCGGGAAGAGATCACGGTGAAGACCGCCGAGGAGCTCTGCGCACAACTCAAGGAAAAAGGCCTAAGAAGCTTCGGAAGAAAGAGAGACCCTGGGTTCTACGAGAGAGAAGAGTAACTATAAATCCCTTTAATCGAGCGTAGATGCCTATCTCATAAATCTGAGTCATCAATAAGCTTAAGGTACATGACTCATTCAATTTCCTTGGTGCCATTTTGGCTAAGATCGTCGGTTTAGTCGGTAAAGCAAATGTAGGAAAGAGCACGTTCTTCGGGGCAGCTACCCTCAAACCTGTGGAGATAGCTGGGTTCCCATTCACTACCACCAAAGCAGATAGAGGTATCGGATACATTCGGGCTCCCTGTGTCTGCAAGGAACTTGGAGTAGAGGACGACCCTCAGAACAGCGCATGCGTGGACGGTGTAAGACTCATCCCCGTGGACCTCATCGACACCCCGGGTTTAATCCCGGGAGCCCACCAAGGCAAAGGTTTGGGTAACCAGTTCCTCGACGAGGTTAGACGAGCAGACGCCCTCATCGTCGTAGCTGACGCCTCGGGAGCCACCGACCTCAACGGGCAGCCCGTAGACCCATTATCCAATGACCCCATTGAGGACGTCAAGATGTTCGAGGCGGAGTTCGACCTCTGGCTAAGAGCCCTCCTCAAGAAGGACTGGAACAGGATAACCAGAACAGCCGACAGCAAGAAGGAGAGCATCGACAGGCACCTGGAGGAGAAACTCACAGGCCTCGGCATCAACAGGTACCAGATACTCAAAGCAATCCAAAACGCCGAGGTAGATGGATTCAAGTCAGCCCGATGGACAGAGGAAGAGTTCAACAGGTTCGCCACCAGCCTGAGGAAAGTCAGCAAGCCTCTCATCGTCGCCGCTAACAAGGCAGACAGGGATGGCGCCGAGGACAACATCGAGCGCATGAAGGAGGCAGGATACATGGTCGTCCCCACATGCGCAGAGGCAGAACTTGCCTTACGCAGAGCGGCAGAGGCGGGACTCGTCGAGTACACCCCGGGAGACAGCGACTTCACAGTCAAAAACCCTGAGAAGCTGACGGATAGACAGCGGAGAGCCCTCGACAGGATCAAGGAGAAGGTGTTCCAGAAGTGGGGCGGCACAGGGCTCCAGGACGCGGTCAACCAAGCGTTCTTCGACCTCCTCAACATGATCACTGTGTACCCTGTGGAGGACTCCGAGAAGTTATCCAATCATCATGGACATGTACTGCCTGACTGCTTCCTTGTACCCAAGGGAACTACGTCAAAGCAGTTCGCTGCGGTGATACACACCGACCTCGCTGAGAGCTTCATCTACGCTGTGAACGCCCGGTCCAAGAGGCGGCTGAGTGACAGCTATATCCTAGAGAACAACGATATTATTCAGATAGTCTCGGCCAAGGGCCGCAGATAGGTGAAAAAGATGGTCAAAGTATTAGTCTCTGACCCCATCCACGAGGACGGGGTGCAGATGCTCAAGGACGCGGGCTACGAAGTGGACCTCAAACCCGATGTTACGGCAGAGGAACTCAAAAAGATCATAGGCAGCTACGATGGCATAGTAATCAGGAGCAGGACAAAGCTCACAAAAGAAGTCTTAGAGACCGCAGATAACCTCAAGGTTATCGCCCGTGCAGGCGTCGGTCTAGACAACGTCGATGTCCAGTACGCCAAAGAGAAAGGCATCGAGGTGTATAACAGTCCAGAGGCACCAACGAACGCCGTCGCTGAGCTGGTCCTCGGCTACATGTTCAACCTAGCTCGAAGCCTTAGCTACGCTGACGCCACCATGAAACAAGGCAAATGGGAAAAAAAGAAGCTAACAGGGTTCGAGCTCACCGGAAAAACACTTGGCATCATCGGTTTCGGCAGGATAGGGTACAATATTGGGAAGAAGGCCAAAGCTCTGGGAATGGAGGTCCTCGCATATGATGTCATCATGGACAAGCTACGTCACTTCGTCGAGGAGATAGGGGCGAAGGACGTTGAGCTGGATACCCTGTACGCGGAAAGCGACTTCATCACCATACACGTCCCGTTGCTGCCTCAGACCAAGCACATGATAAGCACAAACCAGTTCAACGCCATGAAGAAAGGAGTTTACGTGATCAACACTGCGAGAGGAGGCATAATCGACGAGGCGGCGCTCAAAGCAGCCCTAGACTCAGGACAAGTCGCGGGCGCGGGTCTCGATGTCTTCGAACAGGAACCAAACCCAGACCCGGATTTGGTGAAACGGAGCAACGTACTTTGCAGTCCCCACATCGGAGCCGGCAGCGTCGAGGCTCAGAGGGGCAACAGCACCATCGTAGCGGAGAAACTTATCAAATTCTTGGGCTAAACCCCTTTTGATTACAGCATCATTCTTTAGTCAGATGAACGCCATTTGGGTAAGTCATGATCACTATACTTGGCGCAGGGTTGGCGGGTCTAAGCGCGGCTTATCACCTTAAGGGGGATTACCTAGTTCTTGAACGTGAGAGCAGCGTTGGGGGCCTCTGCAGGAGCGTGGATATAGGCGGCTACGTCTTTGACTATGCTCCTCACATCCTGTTTACGAGGGACGAGTATGCCAAGAACCTGTTTTTCAGCCTCCTCGGGGACAATGTTCACACTCAGGAGCGTCAGGCGTATATCTACATGGAGGATACCTTCGTCAAGTATCCCTTCGAGGTGAACCTTCACCCCTTGCCCAAGAGGATCATAGAGGAATGCATTCAGGGAGTCATAGAAAAGAAGGAGTTTGAGCCAAGAAACTTCCTTGAGTGGATACAGACCACCTTCGGTGAAGGAATAGCCAAGCACTACATGGTGCCCTATAACCAGAAGATCTGGAAATATCCCCTCGCCAAGATGAACACCGAGTGGGTCGCAGGTAGGATTCCCTCGCCGAGTGCCGATGAGATGAGGAAGGGAGTCAAGGGTGAGGTCAACAAGGATTATGGACCCAACGCAATGTTCTGGTACCCCAAGTATGGCGGTATCGGCGCTCTGGCCAACGAATTCAAAGAGGGGCTGAACGTATCATTGAACTCGGACGCCGTGGAAATCAAGACGACCGCAGACGGCGTAAAAACCATTTACACTCAGGATGGGAAGACCAAGGATGTTGTATCTGAGAAAGTTCTTTCATCACTACCATTACCTGAGCTGATCAAGTCACTGGACGATGTGCCCACTGAGGTCGTGAAGGCAGCAGACTCTTTGGTCTATAACAGCATCGTCTGCGTCAACGTGGGAGTGAAGAGACCCAACATCATCAACAAGCACTGGCTATATTTCCCCGAGAAGGACCTGATATTCAACAGAATAAGCTTCCCAATGAACTTCAGCCCATACACCACCCCGGAGGGAAGAAGCAGCGTCCTCGTGGAGGTTACCTACAGGGGAGACCCGTTAGATCAAGATGAGACACGTGACACCGTGCTACAGGACCTTGTGAAGGCGAATATCATTAGAGATGACGACGAAGTAGAGGTCTCAGACACCGCTGATTTCAAGTATGCTTACGTGATCTACGATTTGCATCACACGGAAAACGTAAAGATTATCCGTGACTTCCTCGACTCTATCAATATCATCCCGATTGGCAGGTTCGGTGAGTGGGAGTATTACAACATGGATAAGGCCATACTCTCAGGCCGACGAGCCGCGGAGAAACTAAACGAGGGAAAACCATGATCTCTGTAGTCGTTCCAACCTTTAACGAGGAAAAGAACATTGAGAAATGCTTACGGGCGCTTAATAACCAGACCATACCACGCGAGGAAATCGAGATCATAGTCGTTGATGGTGACAGCAAGGACAGAACACTGGAGATCGCTGAGATGTACGCGGACAAGATAATCCTCCAGAAAAGTGAAGGAGTCGGCGGCGCCCGAAACGACGGCTTCAACGTGGCCACAGGGGATATCGTTGCTACCACTGACGCTGACTGTGAGCCCTACCCAGAGTGGCTTGAAGTCATCCAACAGAACTTCAATGATGAGGGAGTCATAGCTGTTACCGGCATTCTAGACCCCTACGATTGGAATAACATGAACACTGTTGAAGTCTATGTCTACAAGGCTTTATTCTGGACCTCTAACGTGTTGTTGAGCATCTTCAAGTTCTTCGGAACAGCCCATCTCTGTGGGGCCAACTCCGCCTTTGACAAGAAGGTGTTCTTTGAGATAGGAGGATATCTGCCATTAGCCTACGCAGACGACACTGAGCTGTTCAAACGGATCAAGAAAAAAGGCAAAGTGGTCTTGGACAGGGACATGAAGATTCAGTACAGCGTACGCAGGATAGAAAAGATGGGGTTACTCAACTACATCGCCCTGTTATTCAAGATGGAGTGGAACGTCTCCTTCATGAACCGTAAGCCAATGAAGGGCGGATACGCGAGACAGATCTACGACTAATCGAGTATTTTATCGACCCCAACAATTATCGTTGAGGAAGAGCTTGATGTCCTCGGGAAATATCCTTGCTCTGCTTGATGTCATGGTTTCAGTTGGAAACTCTTATGATCAATGCATTATGACGAATAAGAACCCAAGAAAAGGCGGCTTAGGTCTCAAAAAATAGTAAAAAAATTGACTGGGCTAGATACTAGTTCTATCCAGTTAAGGGACACTGTCCGTTGTAGCCTTGACCCTTCATGCCGGAGCCTCGGCCGCCACGGCGCTGCCCGCCGTATCCGCCTAGACCTTGCTCTCCGTAATGAGGCCCACTCCACTGTGGAGCTTCGATTCCCCATTCCTCAAGCTTAGCTGCCTTCATATCCCTGATCTCATCATGGGATGCGCCAGCCTCAATCATTTCAAGAGTGTAAGCCAGTAACTCGTCTCTCTGCTCCTCAGTCAGCTGGGACCAGAAACCTCTGCCATTGATTAGGCTGTTAGGTCCTAGTCCTTCACAAGGATAATCCTCTGACGCGACTGCATCTTCGGCCAGTACGAAACTGATTCCGCCGACAGTCACGGCGATGAGAGCAAGTAGACCGAGAACGGTCATTGTTTTTGTTTTGTTCATTTGGTTTTCTCCGAGCAATTCAACTACATTGTGGTTATAAACCATATTTCAAGGTTGAACATGAATCTCTCCCAAATCGCTCCAAAATTAGTCCACAGTGTAAAAATGAAATAGAAGACATTTTTACTTGAAACCCCACAATAAGTTATCATTGGTAGCCCATCGATCTAAGTATTTTAAGCACATAATTCAGTGGATGATCGGTGGAACACGTGGCGGCTTCAACCGGGCCCGCATCATCAGGGCTTTAAGCGATTCTCCTCAAAACGCTCATCAACTGAGCAAGCAACTGGACGTTGATTATAGTACGATCCGTCACCACGTCGAGGTGATGGAGAAGAACGACCTTCTCACCTCTATCGGTGACAGGTACGGTAAACTCTATTTCTTATCGGATATCATGAACGAGAATTTTGATTACTTTGAGGAGATTTGGGAGAAAATATGTAAAAAGAAGATAAGTAGCGAGGAGGAGAAAAAGACAGATGAATCAGAATAGGTTGATGAGTTGGATAATTCTAGGATCGTTGATAGTAGGAACAATTGCATACTTTGCCACTCAGAACGCTGGGTATGAACCCATGGGGATAGGGAGGGGCATCCACAGGGAGCCAGGTGACCTAGAGATATACTACTCGATGAAAGCAGTGCTCTCAAGCGTCAACGCGTTTCTGCTCTCCATCATATTACTGATCTATATACGGGTGTACAACGATACAGGGTTAAACTTCTCACTAGGCCTAGTCATCTTCTCTGTGGCGTTGCTCCTTTACGCGATAACCTCAAACCCGTTACTAGTACGGGTTGCCGGCTTCATGGGTCAAGGACTTGGACCATTTGCGATGCTCCCTGACTTATTCACATGCATTGCGTCATTTACGCTGCTTTACCTGTCTCGATAATGAAAACTATACAGAAAAACAAAATTCAATTAAAATACTGAGAATTGATTTTAGTTCTTGTTGCCCACGATCCATCCCACGTCTTTGTCGGACTTTATAGCTGGGTGACTAGGGTCAACCATGATGACTTCATACCACTTGCTGCGGCCGTCCTGCCACACCCAGTAGCTATTCAGCACCTCAAGGTTCGGGTACTTGCGGGCGACCCTCTCCTCAGCGATGAGCTGTATGCTCTTTGCTGGCGTGAACTTTTTGACGCCCATTCGCTTCTGCCTGCGCCCTAGTTTCGGCCTTATCTTGTGTCGGCCTCCCCTGCGGACACGGATACGTGCAACGACGAAGCCCTTCTTGGCTTTGTAGCCTAGGCTTCTTGCTCTGTCAATTCTAGTAGGTTTCTCGACTCTGACGACAACGGGCTGTCTGCGCCATCGGATGACCCTCTGCCTCATGACGTCTTTGACGTAGCTGGCGTCGGGGCGTTTCCATGCATCCTTGAGATACTTGTACATCGTTGATTCTCCTTGCTTGAAGCTATCAAACTAGACTGGTTCAAACTAATAAAGATATAGGGGAAAAAATTCCCGGTTCTTAAAGACCTATCAGGGCGTAAGCTATGAAGAGAGGCGCGAACAGGGACGCGATCTGGGATATGACCGTGACCAAAGTATTGAGGCTTGGACCCGCGGTGTCCTTAAAGGGGTCACCAACCGTGTCGCCTATGACCGCGGCTTTGTGGGCGTCGGAGCCTTTGCCACCAAAGTAGCCTGCCTCCACGTATTTCTTGGCGTTGTCCCAGAGGCCTCCTGCGTTTGCCATGAGGATGGCTAGGAAGAAGCCGCTGAATATGGCTCCACTAAGGTATCCAGCTAAGGCACGTACTCCACCTACGAATCCCACTATAAGGGTAGTGAGTATGGAGAAGATGATGAGGGGCAGAAGCTCCTTTAGCGCACCCTTTGTGGCGATGCTGATACATGTATCGTAATCTGGTTTTCCTGTGCCCTCCATCAAGCCGGGGATTTCCTTGAACTGTCTTCTAATCTCCTCGATCATTCTGTGTGCGTTCTTGGAGACGGCGAGGATGATCAGGGCTGAGAAGATGACAGGGACGCTCATTCCTATGAATATACCCATCATTACCAATGGGTCCATCAAGTCGAAGACGACTGGCTGGTTAAGGATCTCCTTCACGATCTCTTGGTATGAAGCTAAAAGTGCTAGGGCCGTTAGGCCAGCTGCGCCGATGGCGAAGCCTTTGGTGATGGCTTTCGTGGTGTTACCCGCGGCGTCGATCTCATCGGTTATGTCCACCACGTCATCACCAAGCTCAGACATCTCGGCTATGCCTTTCGCGTTGTCACCGATGGGCCCGTAGGCGTCTCCCGCGATGATGACACCTGCAATGGCTAGCATTCCAACAGCCGCCATCCCGACGCCATACACTCCATAGATTGAGAACGCGATAGCTGATCCAATTCCGATTCCGAGGAAAGCCGGGAAACAGCTAATGAGACCATAACTGAACCCAGTCAATATGGTGATTGCTGCACCTGTCTGTGAGGCCTCTGCGGTCTTCTTAGCAGGGGGTCTATGGATAGATGTATAGTAATCTGATGTCATACCGATGATGATGCCCGCTACAAGACCGGTTATCGTCGAGTACCAGACCTTCATGTCATACCCATACAGGACCGTCGCTCCGTAGGTTAAACCACCGAAAACTATGCATGTGACATAGGTTCCCAAGTTGAGAGACTTGCCAGGGTCGCTGCCTTTCTTGACTCTGACAAGCGCGATGCCAATAATCGATGAGATGATTCCCAAACCCGCGAACACTAAGGGAACTGTTTCAAGGTATGCGATGCCTGTTGTCGCACCTAGGATCATCGCTGCCATGACTGCCGCAACGTACGAGTCGAAGAGGTCGGCTCCTGAGCCTGCGCAGTCACCAACGTTGTCACCAACGTTGTCTGCTATGACTGCCGGGTTTCTAGGGTCGTCCTCAGGTATGCCGAGCTCTACCTTGCCGACAAGGTCCGCCGCGATGTCAGCGGTTTTCGTGAATATTCCACCACCAGCCTTCATGAAGAGGGTTAGCGTGCTTGCCCCGATGCTCATTCCGAGGACCATCTCGGGGTCACCGGTTAACCAGTAGATGACGCTTATTCCAAAGAGAGCTAATCCAACAACCATGAGGCCCATGACTGCGCCACCGCGGAAGGCTATTGGGAACGCCTCAACGAGCCCGCCATTCTTAGCGGCGTTCGCTGTCCTTACGTTTGCCTTAACCGCGATCTCCATACCAATGATACCTGCTAGACCCGATAGAAGGGTCCCGAAAACGTAGGTTACTCCTATCTTTAAGCCGAGGGCTAGAGTAAAGATGATTGCCATTATGGCCACGAAAACTCCAAGGTATGTGTATTCTGTCTTCAAGAATGATCTGGAGCCTTCTTGGATCCATCCAGCGATTTCTTTCATCCTATCTGTTCCTGCATCTTTCTTGTTGATATAGTCGAACAGGAATCCTCCAATTATGATAGAGATTATAGACGATATTGGTGCTATTAGCCAGGGTTCAAACGATGCCAAAGTGATACTACCTCTTCACTGATATTTTATGAATTAACGAAAAGAAAGCCCCTTAATATTATATAAAGATTGGTAGAAGATTACGCGGTCGCCATTCCAGCGACGAAAATGCATAATATTCTGTTCTACGAGTAAATGTCCCTTGTTTTCAGATAAAATGGGTACTACCATCCAGTTAGAGAAAGTATAAAGGAGTACCCAAGTATCTTGAACCATGGAAATTTTAGTCGTTGATATAGAGACAGCGGCTCACGACCCCAGATTAGACGATTTGCGTATCCTCGACAATAGCGTAATCACAGAGATCGGAGTTGTGAAACTCGATTTAGAGTCAGGACGAGTAGAACAATTATTCAACGAGGTTTGCTCGGAGAACAAAGTCTGTAGCCCCGAGTCATGGATATTCAGGAACAGCAGTCTAACACATGATGAAGTCAGTTCAGCGCCACACTTGAACGAGTTCAAGGCAAAGCTTCAAAGCTTGTTCGACAAGTACCCCACTACTTCATGGTGGCATGAATTTGACTTGAAACGACTAGAACACCCCTCTAGGGGGATAAAAATCCCTAGGAAGTTCTGGGACCCACCCTTCACGTTGAAGTCTTTTCTCAAGATACCTTTCCCTGATGGGACAAGCATTAAGAGACCCAAGGTAACCGAGGCGTTTAGATTCTTTTACCCGGGTCAGAACCTTGATCACCCACATCGGGCGATACTGGACGCGGAGGTAGAGGCAGACATCATCTATCAAGCGACACAGAGATGGCCTGAGCTACGGCTTGACTGGCAGAACTATTTGATCTCATATTGAACCCGTTTGTTGTTCGAACAAGAATGAATGGTTTCTAAAAAATAAAAGAGTGAAACTCACTCTTACTTTATTCTATGCTCCACGTACTTGCGCTTCGGGATGAGGCGTTGAGGCACGATGAGGAAAGCTGTGAGGCTTCCAGCGAAACAGTAGAAGAGTTGGAACGGTGTCAACGGCACCACATGGAAGATCTCATTCAGGAAAGGTATGTACAGTATCATTAATTGAAGAATCAAGCCTACCATTACCGACACAAAGAGCATCTTGTTCGCCGTAAAGCCCTTCCAGCCTAGCTGGAATATGTGCTTTGTCTCGCTCCTGCACTGATACGCAAGCAGGAACTCGAAAAACACGATGCTCGTGAACGCGACCGTCCTCGCTGTCGTTGCAGCTAGGTCCCAGTCTCCCGTGTTCATGGCGACGTTGATGTATGTATAGAAGAACGGTATGAAGTCGCTGATAAAGTCAACCAGCGCAGCGAACAATATGAACCTCCAGAACCGTTTCAGCATGCCCTCCTTAGGGTCACGAGGTGGATATCTCATGATATCAGGGTCAGCAGGGTCTATACTTAGCGCGACGGCCGGAAGACCGTCGGTTACAAGGTTTACCCAGAGCACATGAATAGGCAGGAACGGTACAGGTAGACCGAGAACTGCGGTAACAGTGATCTCGATGAACTCATCAAAGTTCGCAGCAAGCATCAGCCTGATGTACTTGCTGATGTTGTCATAGATCTCACGGCCACCCCTGATAGCCCTGACGATGGTGGCGAAGTTATCGTCCTCCAACACCATGTCACTGGCCTCCTTTGTTACGTCAGTGCCCTTGATACCCATCGCTATGCCGATATCAGCCGCCTTCAACGCAGGTGCGTCATTGACGCCGTCACCTGTCATGGCGACGATGTGGCCAAGCCGTTTGAGGCTCTGAGCGATTCTCATTTTGTGCTCAGGGCTCACACGGGCGCATACGCGTACATTCTCGATTACGTCGTCAAGCTCGTCGTCGCTCATAGACTCTATCTCTATGCCCTCCAGCACAGAGCCGTCTGTTTGTTCACTTAGAATTCCAATTTCCTTGGCGATGGCGACAGCGGTGATTCTATGGTCACCGGTGACCATGACTGTTCGAATTCCCGCTTGCTGAGCGGTATTTATTGCGCTGGGTACTTCCTCACGGGCAGGGTCTATCATTCCCTGTATCCCGACGAAGACCAGATGGTTCTCAACATTCTCAACCTCGAGGTTTTCGAGGTCGTAGTCATCGGGGAGCCACTTGTAGCTGAGCGCAAGTACACGTAAGGCGTCAGCCGCCATGGCGTCCATCTCGTCTTGATTCTTCTTCAAGTCGTCAATGGTAATATCCCTAACAGCGTCTCCGTCCTGAAGGCTTCTACTATGCTCCATGATAATCTCAGGGGCACCCTTCACATACGCGACGAGTCTTCCCTCAGGGGTCCGATGGATCGTTGTCATTCTTTTACGTGTTGAGTCAAAGGGCAATTCAGCTACTCTCGGATAGCTCTCCTTGAGTGCAGCTAGTTCTAACCCGGATTTAATAGCGGCGACAAGTAGAGCTCCCTCGGTTGGGTCACCGAAACACACCCATGCTCCATTATTTTTCTGTATGTGGGCATCATTATTTAGAGCTCCAATCCTAAGAAGTAGGCCGATGTGTGGATCAGATAAAGCATCGATAGTTACATCATTCTCTTTGAATGTACCTTCAGGGACATACCCTGCGCCTGTTATAGTAACATGACGATTCTGTGTGCTTAGCTTCGTTACAGTCATCTCGTTCTTTGTGAGAGTGCCTGTTTTATCGCTACAGATTACAGTGGTGCTTCCGAGGGTCTCTACACTTGCGAGTTTCCTCACGATAGCCTTCTGTCTCGCCAACTTAGCGGTTCCCAGAGCGAGAGTAATGGTTAGCACAGCGGGTAGACCCTCAGGGATAGCTGAAACAGCTAGGCTAATACTAGTCATGAAGACTTCTTTGAGAGTCCTGTCATGGACGAACCACAGTACAAAGAACACGAAGACCGTCAACACTACACTAATGGCGGTCAACTGCTTGCCCATTTTCTCCATTTTCCGGCGAAGCGGCGGCTCCTCAACGTCTATTGCTTGGACCATGCCAGCGATCTTTCCGAACTGGCTGCTCATCCCGGTGTCAGTTACGACAGCTACCGCACGGCCATTAGTGACGACAGTGCCCATGAAGACCATGTTTTTCTGGTCACCGATGCCCGCGTCCACAGCAACGGGGATAAGTCTCTTTGACACTGGCATGGACTCGCCTGTGAGTGCAGCCTCGTCTACTTCAAGGTTCGCCGCCTCGATAAGACGGCTGTCCGCCGGTACACGGCTTCCCGCCTCGAGGAGCACGATGTCACCCGGGACAAGGTCCTTGGAGTCTATTGACTCTTCTTTTCCTCCCCTTAAAACCAGTACATGGGGGGAGACCATGGCCTTCAAAGCCTCTACGGCTTGTTCAGCGCGGTATTCCTGTACAAAGCCTAGGATGGCGTTCATCACAACGATGATCAGGATAACGATTGCGTCCGTCAAGGGCTCGTCTTCCATTATGGCTAGGTAACCGGAGACTATTGCAGCTATGATAAGTACAATGACGAGTATGCTAGTGAACTGCTCCCATAGGAGGTGATACCATTGCTTCTTCTTCTCCTCCTTAAGCTCGTTGGGACCGTATATTTCGAGTCTTTTCGCTGCTTCCTCGTCTGTGATGCCTTGCCTGCTTGTCTCAAGCGCGGTCATTACATCTTCGACTTCAGAAGCGTGCCAGTCCTTTTTCTCCAACTTTTACACCGTCGAACGTGATATCGCAGAGTCTTAGACTCTATTTTCCCCAATGTGATTGAAAGGTAGCTTAAAACTCCTCCGTCGAGAATTAACGATAATTAGTTAAAAATAGTACTACACACAGTCTAGCCGTCGAGTTCAAGGTATCTGCGCTGCCTCAAGACAAGCACTTTCACGCCTTCCGCCCTCAGTTTTTTCCTCAACTCAGCGTCAGTAGTTCCCACGATTAAGCCAAGCTTGGACGCGATCCTCACGATGGAATCATCCACTTTCTCACTGGGATTCACTTCCTCGTCGAGGACTCTGCATTGTGATGCTATCTTCTCAGCGAACTCTAGGTCCCTCCTGAACGAGGGTTTCGCGGTCTTTTTTAGGTACTCTATCTCTTGGAGAACCCCGGGGGTTACGAGAAACTCTACGATGGTGTTGATGGTTCGCTCAGATTCACTGAAAATATCTACGCCAAATCGAATTGGTACTAGAAGAAAATTAGTGTCAAAAAGGATGCCTTGGGGGGGTCTACTTGTTGATGGTGCCGACACCTATGAGTCTCCACCTGCTGCCTATGCGTCTGCTGATGGCGACGCGGTCACCTGGCTCGGCGCACACTGGGATACTCAACGCGGTCTCCATCACTCTCTTCTTTACATTCGAGACTTCTCCCATGGTCTTGGCCGTGCCCACGTTCAGCAGAAGCTTCTCACCCTTCGCTATCTTGGCTACTTTCTCGGCGACCCTGCTGCCCACGACGTTTTCGAAGAGCTCATAGTCTAGGCTCAGTTTGTCGAGGACCGGTGGAAGCGTGTCAGGTTTACCGATCAAGCTACCTACAAGTCCATCAGACTTTGTTAATGAGGGGTCAAGCATTGTCCCAACGCCTGCGAGGCCGCCCGGGAGCGCGTCATCCACGGCGGTACCGCCCACGTGTAGACTCGTGATCTCAGTGTGGAGAGGCTTCATTCTTATCCTGTTCTTGACCCTTTGAGGTAAACCAGGCCTGATCTCTATCTCGTCGCCCATCTTGAAGCTGCCTCGTGTGATGCTGCCTCCAAGCACTCCGCCTACCATATCGTCGATAACAGTGCCCGGCTTGTTCACATCGAAGCTGCGGATTATATGCATCCTCGGGGGCAGGCTAGAGTCTCGTACTGGGTTGGGGAGGTACTCCTCCATGGCCTGTATCAAGAGGTCCACGTTCACTACCTGCTGGGCGCTCACCGGTATAATTGGAGCATTCTCAGCTATGGTTCCCTTCACGAAGCGTTTGATCTGATCATAGTTCTCGATGGAGGCCTCTCTGTTAACGAGGTCGATCTTGTTCTGTACGATGATCAGATTCTTGAGGCCTACGGCCTCGATTGCGGCAAGGTGCTCCCTCGTCTGGGGCTGGGGGCACTCTTCGTTGGCTGCGATGACAAGTATTGCTCCGTCCATCACTGCCGCCCCGCTGAGCATGGTTGCCATCAGTATCTCGTGACCCGGGGCGTCAACGAAGCTGATGGTTCGCTGTAGCTCTGCCTCGGAGCCACAGTGGGGACAATCCTTGGTCACACAGTAACAGAAAGGCTCGTCGCAGTCAGGGCACTTGTAGATGGCGGTGTCGGCGTAGCCAAGCTTGATAGTGATGCCCCGTTTAAGCTCCTCGCTGTGGCGGCTAGCCCACTGACCTGTGAGAGCTTGAACTAGGGTTGTCTTTCCGTGGTCTACGTGACCGATGGTGCCTATGTTGATTTCCGGTTGGCGTGGTAGCTTGGCGATGATTATTCTCCCCTGTGGTTAGTGGTTTCTGTACGGAGTCTTATCTTAAATACATATCTCCCTTGCGGCGTGAGCTGGTTTGCAGCCGTGTTTCATTGAATAACAGTTATATTACGTGGCGATGAGATTCTGTGATTCAAGGCGAGGTATATGTCTGAGGAGAAAATATCAGTCATGGTTCCCCGTGAACTCTACAATAAGGTGGAGGAAAAGATAGCGGGCACGAGCATTACTAGCGTAGAGGAGTACATCACCCTCATGCTGGAGAACGAGTTCCCAGAGGAGTCCGAGTACTCTGAGGAAGAGGAAAAAATAATCCGTGAGCGCCTCAGGCGCCTCGGGTACATCGAGTGAAGTGTATGACACGACCTCACGGCGGAAAACTAGTGAACCGCTTAACACTGGAGGACAAACAGCAGGAAGTAAAAAAAGGGGCTGCTGAGCTAACGCATATCGATGTAAGTCATGAGCTTAGGCTGGACTTTGAGAACATCGCTTTCGGCTTATACAGTCCCTTGAAAGGCCCATTGACGCAGAATGATTATCTCAGCGTCCTAGAGAAGGGAAGGCTGTCTAACGACATCCCATGGACTATCCCAATCATACTGGATGTGAGCATGGAGACATCACAGAAACTCGCTGAGGGAGACACGGTTGTTCTCACATCGAATGGTGACAGCTTCGCGACTCTCAAGGTCGAGGAGACTTTCAGTCTGGACAAGGAGAAGCACAATCAGAGCGTCTACAGGACTCTTGATGCTGCTCATCCAGGCGTCGCGAAGACTAACGGGCTGAACAACGTACTCGTAGGTGGCTTCATCGAGGTATTCAACGAGCATCCCGGCATGTTCCCCAAGTTCAGGTTGAAGCCTAGGGAGACACGTTTCCTTTTCAAGGAGAAAGGCTGGAGGTCTATAGCTGGGTTCCAGACGCGGAATGCTCCTCACATTGGGCACGAGTACGTTCAGAAGACGGCTCTCTCCTTCGTGGATGGCTTATTCATCAACCCGTTGATAGGTAAGAAGAAGGCCGGTGACTTTACGGATCAGGTTATCTTGGAGAGTTATGAGGCGCTGATAGAGTACTACTTCCTCAGGAACTCCGCTGCACTGGTCACCCTTGAGATGGAGATGAGGTATGCCGGACCCAAGGAGGCGATTCACCACGCCATCATACGGAAAAACTATGGCTGCAGCCACTTCATCGTAGGCAGGGACCACGCAGGTGTAGGCGACTACTATGGACCCTTCGATGCACAGGAGATATTCGAGGAATACCCTGACCTTGGAGTGATGCCCATCTTCTTCAGGAACTTCTTCCACTGCAACAAGTGCGGAGGACCCCAGAACGACAAGATCTGCCCACACGGCCCTGAGGATCACAGCAACTACAGGGGCAGGGTGATGAGGCAACTCCTCACCGAGAAAAAGAGACCTGACGAGACCCAGATGCGTCCAGAGGTAGTGGACGCTATCCTGCGGCACAAGCAGCCCTTCGTTCAGTAATCCCTTTTTCCCTTAATCTTTATCAAGCCCCATAGCGATTTGTCTCCGATAGATATGGCAAGTAAGATCAGAGCATCTCACATCCTAGTTGAGAAGCACAGCCAGATCCTCAACGTGCTTGAAGAGCTGAAGAAAGGTGGAAACTTCAAGGAGCTAGCGAAAAAGTACAGCACCTGTCCCTCCAGTAAAAGGGGCGGTGACCTCGGTAGCTTCGGTAGAGGTCAGATGGTCAAGCCCTTCGAGACGACTGCTTTCGCTTTAAACGTGGGTGAGACTAGCAAGGAGCCTGTTAGAACCCAGTTTGGCTACCACGTTATAATGAGAACCGGTTAAGTGACCAGAAGTAGGCTCTGAGGAGCCTTCCCCCGTCTTTTCTTACGTCCCTGTATGCGTCGCATTCAAGCCAGCATGTCGGGCATTTTAATTCACTGATTATTATTCGCGCTTTCTTTGTTTCCTCTGAGGCCAGGATCTCTTTTAGTGAGTTCTCATATATGTTCCCGAGAAGGTGATTCATGACTATGCAGGGGTATACGTCGCCTGCTGAATCGATGTAGATGGACTCTGATGCAGCGGAGCAGGCGAGGGTTCGACCTTCGTTGAGAAACTCGTGGACTCCTTGCAGATAAGCTAGGGTGGTCAAGCCTCCCAGTATTCCCTTCTCTTTTTGGACGCTGTAAGCCATCTGTTTAATGATAGAGTTCAAGTCTTCAAGGTCAAGTACTCTCTTGTCTCCGAGGTTCTGATAGTAATGCTCGCTGATGTTGACAGGTCTTACACTGAAATCTGCTCCATGTCTATACGTTCTTTTCTGGATTAGCGGTGCTTGCTTGTAGTTAGAGGCGGTTAAGGTGAACCCTGTTGATAAGTGGAGGTTTGGAAAATATTTCTTGACTTTCTTTAACTCCATGAGGGTCTTCATCGCCAACTTGAAGCTGCCGTCGATCCCCCTCTGGATATCATGGTACTCTCCCTCACCATCCAACGACACCGTTACGCCGAGCCGGATATCGTCATTCCGAATGAGCGTCTGTTGTGTGATCTCGATGATCTTCTCAGGAAGCAGACCGTTGGTAGGTAACCAGATCATGCAGCCAGGCATTGTCTCGTGTACGACAGATGCGATATCAGGGAGGTCATCTCTGAGAAACGGCTCCCCACCTGTGAGCTGGATGAACTTTACGCCCCTGAGGCTGTCCTTGTTTTCGTGGAAAAACCCTGTTATCTTGTCAATGTCCGTGTTTTCCGTTGGCTCCATCTTCCAGATGTTACACATATTGCATTTGCCGTTGCATTGATTGGTGACAGCGAAATTACTTATTGCAGTGAGGGAGGACATCTGTCATATTTATGTAAAGATTCGTAAATAAAACTTGGGCATACTGGGTGATTTCATATCATAGTGGAGGCAATACTTGCCTAAGATGAAGATTCTGAAAGTAGATCACATGCATTTCTTCGCCACGGATCTAGACAAGTACATCGAGTTCTACAAGGATCTGGGATTCGAGTTCGTGCACAAACTGGAGCACGGCGGCCGTGAGGCGGCGCAACTTAAAACGGACTTCGGGTTCACCATAGACCTGAACAAGACCAAGGCCGCTGATAATCCGGGGTACAGCCACTTTGCCATGCTGGTGGATGACGTAGACGAGGCATTCGCCCGGCTCAGCGAGAAAGGCTACGAGATCGACGGCCCAGTGGTGAACAAGGAGACTAAGCGCAAGATCATCACTCTCCGTGACCCCAACGGGTTCCTGGTCCAGTTGGTCGAGTCAGAGTAACCAGTTTCACACACCTCACCAGCATCTTTCCTAGTTTCATTTTCCTCTCTTCTCATGGTTCCTGCGTCCGCCTTATAACGGCTCAACGAGTGCATCACTTGGTTTCCTTGTCAGGGTTCGTCACGGGTCTCCAGCTTCAGGCAGATAACGAGGCACAGCCAGTGAGCACTGGCAGCCCAGAGCTGGACACCTTGACGGGCGGCATCAGACGTGGCTTGTTTTACCTTTTTTATGGTGAGAAACCCCTCATCGAGAACCTTTTCCTCCACGTCCTGACCAACGCCCTGGAGCTCCGGAGCCAGGTGGATCGCCCGGTGGCGGTCTACATGGTGTGCGGCAACTACCGCAAGGAGCGCACCGACATCGGCACCGACAACCTCATGGAGCTTATGGAAGCCTCAGGTTTTCACATCGAGGAGGCCCTCAGGAGGGTCCACATCTTGACGGCGTCAAGCGCGGACCAGCAGGGCTTCCTTGTGGACGAGCTGGAGGCGCTGCTGGAGAGTGAACACAGCATCAGCATGGTCCTCGTGAGAGGCATCTTCAAGCTTCACCGCGACGACGCCCGTCAGCGTAACAGGCACGTCGTACGTGAGGAGATACAGCACAGCATCATCCGTCTTCGCCAGCTCTGCGCCAGCCACAATATCCCCCTCGTGGCTTCTGGCAGGGAGGTGAAGACACGGAGACTGTTGCCGCAGCCGGACGCCAGCAGCTTCCTGAAGCACACCGCCAACATCATGGTGTACCTCAGGGAGCGGGGTAAGAAGGGACGGTACAACCGTGCCTTCGTGTTGAAGAGCCCGACGAGGAACCTTTCTTCGCTTGAGTACAGTTTCGTGGTGAATGACGAGTTGGGAAGAACTACGCCGCCTTTCAGGCAGAGCTTTAATGAACGCATCGGGATGCTCCGCAAGGAGTTTCAGGAGGCAGTGGTACGGCCGGAGCGCAGGGAGGCGTTCGACAGGCTAGTTGAGGCGTGGAGCGGCGAGCTAGGCGCCATGAGCTTCGCCGAGTCCATGAAGATGCTGGACCTGATGCTGCTGGTGGCATCGGTGGACAACCGGGCCGTCATCGAGGAGCTGAGGTTCAGGAATCAGCGACTTGAGAAGAAGCTGAACGCCTTGGAGGAGAGGCTTGACGCCCCCAACAATAATTGTTCAGTATAATTAGAACCATTGTTCAATATTTTCAGAACAGTTATATGGGGGTAAGCTCACCGAGACTCAAGGATGAGGCATGAATAAAGCAACAGACAATAAACTCAAGGAAACACTGGATCAAAACAACACTGAGATAGCGTCGCTGCTCTCAGCCATTGGAAACGCACAGAGACTCAAGATAGCCACTGCTCTCCTTGAAGGCCCGTCACAGTTCAACGAGCTCAGGGAGTTGACAGGTCTCGGGAAGACCGCTTTATCCCACCATCTGGGTACCCTCGTGGAGACAACAATCCTAGAGAGCCCGGAACGTGGCGTCTATGAGCTTACAGAGGATGGCAGAAGCATGGTTTCAGCTGTCGGCGACTCATACACGGCTTCCATGTGGAGGGAAGAGCAACGAGAGAAACGACGAGCAGAACTCATCCTTCAAGCATATAGTAAAAGAAGTGAACAAGAGATGAATGAATTAAAAGTTCAGATAGTTGAACTTGAGCCCATGCGCGTCGCAAGCTTCAGGGCTGTAAGCGAGTCACCAGAAAGCGACTCGTTCCAGAAGCTCTACGCGTGGGCTCAGAAGAAAGGTCTTTTGAAGGACCTTAAAAAACACCCGATCTATGGGTTCAACAACCCTTCTCCGAGGAAAGGCGAAAAGGAGTATGGTTACGAGTTCTGGATCAAGGTTGATCTAGGGCTCCAAGAGGAGGGGATGGTTTTCAAGGATGTTCCCGCTGAAAGGTACGCCGTTACCACCGGGCATAGCCTCAAGGACATCGGCAGGGCTTGGATGAGCCTCGTGGAATGGGTAAAAGAAAACGGGTACAAGATGGGAAAAGCACAGTGCCTTGAAAAACATCAGTCCACAGAGATGGATGAAGCAGGACTGGTCCTCGACCTGTACCAGCCAATCGAGGAATAACCATGAAGATCTACGTCGTATGCGACCTTGAAGGCGTGGCGTGTGTCGTCGATTTCACCAAGCAATGTATGGAGAAAGGTGGTTACTACCAGCAAGCCATCAGGATGGCGACCAAGGAGCTCAACGCTCTCGTTGAGGGAGCCATCGCCGGAGGAGCCACCGAGATCTACGCGTGGCCTGGCCACGGAGAGTTCCCCGGAGGCATCGATGTAGAGCTGATTCACCCCGAGTGCACACTCGTCATGCACGCATGTGACGAGGGGCCTGTGGGCTACGATGACAGCTTCGACGCCATGTTTCTTCATGGGTTCCACGGCATGGCGGGAGCCGAGAACGGTGTTCTTGCTCACAGCTTCACGCCTCTTCTTAGAAACGTCTGGTTGAATGACCTTAAGATCGGCGAGATAGCGTTGAATATGCTGGGCTTCAGTGAGTTCAAGGTACTGACGGTGTTCGTCAGCGGCGACCAGGCTGCTGTAGACGAGGCGTCCGCCCTTATGCCGGGGATTGAGGGAGCCGTGGTCAAGTGGGGGCTTGAGGAGAAGAGCAAGCTTGGAGCACTCTCAGTCAGGAAAGCAGTTTCTCTTTCACCAGGTAAAGCTCAGGAAGTAATCAGGAACGCCGCTGAGCGTGCGATGTCGAAGATCGGCTCCCTTGAGCCTTTCTGGATGGACCCCCCGTACGTGATGCGTGTGGAGTACACCAAGAAGACGTACGCGGATAACGCGTTGAAGCTGCCTGGCGTCGAGAAAGTTAACGACACCACTACTACACAGACACGCGGCAAGCTCTCTGAGTTGGCCTTCTAATATTTTTTAAATATTTACCCTAAAGTTAATATAATATAAAATGTGAAGAAATTTTATATGAATGTTAAATTTAATGACCACGCCTTTAAGATATGTGAAGAAAGATTTGATTTAAAGAAAAATATACTAAGAGAGAAGATTAATAATAATATACGAACCTATGATTTGAAATTATCTGACATAACAATAAGATACTATCTAAGTAGTTTAAATGAAAAACAATACGTATTAATTCTAACCACATTACATAAAGATTGCATATTAATTCATTCAGCATATAGAATTCTTTCTAATTTTATAAACAAATATAATGAAAAGGATTTAAGATTAATATTACTACAATTCATTTTGAATTTTGGTTTACAGTTCAAAATTGGAAAAAATACAGAAATTCTTATACAAGATAAAGAAATAAAAGTAAACAACGAAAATGAAATCTTGAATCCAAAAGTTATAAATCCAGAAAATCATTCTTGGATGCAAAATCTTATTGTTAAAAAATTATATAATAATCAAACTATATATCACATTGCTTTATATTTTTTTATTGATTTAAACAAGTATAGTGATTGGTTAAATGAGGGGGAAGAAGAATCATTTATAGAAATCTCAAATTCAATCAGAGGTTTAATTAGTAAAAGGGATTTATTAAATCCATCAATATTTATGATATTTAAATCTTCATTTCAAAAATTCTATAAAAGTGATCGAGGTGATTTTATTACTGTTTCATCTCCAAAATATAATTTATCTATAGGATTTTCAGAAAATAATGAATTATACATTAAAAAAAATGAATACAAAATAAGTTATCCATTAGATAATTTTAAACAAATTGATAACTCATTTTCAGCTTCTTTTTTAATTAGACCTAATGAATTAAGCATAATAGTAGTCGATGAAAATACCCTGAAAAGAAACGAAAAAGATGAATCAATATTATACAAAGAGCATACAAAAAGTGTAAAAACTCCAACAATATTTCCCCCCAATCATTTGATTGAGTGGGCACAAAAAAATGACATATTACAAGTGGAAACCTATTCAGATTCTCATCATTTTTTTGAAGTCGTTGTTGATTCTTTGTTATCCATTCAAGATAAAATAAAGCGACTTGGTAGCGTCCAAGCGTTTTGGAACACAAAAATGAAAAATCAACCACCATATCCGAAAAAAGAACACGAAACCTTACCTACCATAAGGATGATTCTTCAAGATATTTCAATAGCAAAAAATTATGAAATTATACCAGAATATAAAATCTCAGCAGGGTCTTTAGATTTTTTATTTCTTGGAATTTTAAAATCTAAAGACATGGGAAAAGTATGTGTTGAATTTAAAAATGCTCATAGTACAAAACTCAAGCAGGGTTTAACGAAACAACTACCTAGATACATGAAATCAAAAGGATGTGACCTAGGAATTTACTGTGTTTTATATTACAAGGGCAAGTATTTCAATAAACCAAAAAAATATGATGCTACATCATTATCAATCGAACTTGAAAAATTAAAAATTCAACATGGTCTTCATGATGTTAGAATAGTTTTTTTGGATTTATCATATCCTGAACCACCTTCGTTGTTAAAATAAAAATCTAGTTTCACGTGGGTCTCCCACGTTTTTTTCTGCGTCCCCCTTAATAGCACATTTTTTTTAGGATGCATGATTTCGTTGAAGTTCCGCGGCTGGCTGCTGGATCCCTACATCAGGGAGAAGCACGCTGTTTACTGGTTCAAAACAATGGACGGAGACGCAGTGATGCTCAGGGAGCGACACCGCCCCAGGTTCATCGCGGAGCAGGCCAAGGAGAACAAGCCAGAGGATCTGGTGTATCTCTTCGAGGAGCATCCCTACGTCTTCAAGGCCGAGATCGTTGAGCGGTACCCTACCCTCAGCAGACGTGAAAAGAAGCGGGTGGTGGAGGTGACCCTAGACCTGTTGGAGGACACCAAGGAAGTGCTCAGGTACGCTGAGAGGCTCCCAGAGGTAAAGGAAGTGTACAACACCGGTCTCGTTCCCATCCAGTGGCACCTCAGCTACAGGTCCCTCCCCCCTTCAAGCCTGTGCGAGGTCGAGCACAGCAGAGGGCTCATCAAGAAAGTCACAGTGCTGGACGACGACGCTGCGGCCCCTCCCCCCTTCAAGCCCCTCATATTCATCACGTCAGACGGCTGGAAGGTGGAGGAGATCAAGATCATGGACGGGGACCAGAACCCCATAACCCACATCCAAGGAGCCGAGAGTCAGGTGCTGGAGGAGTTCAACCAAGTCATCCAAGAGCAGGACCCGGATGTACTCATCACAGACAGCCCTACAAGGACCGCGAGGAAACTGATGCGTAAAGCCAAGTATCACGATGTCCCGCTCCAGCTCGGCAGGGGGGATGAGCCCTACAGGGGCAGGGTCATCATCGGGGTGAGCCCCTACCTTGACACGGGGATCGCCGGCCTCAGCGAGCGATCAAGGTTCACCTTCGCCCCCATGGGGGTCAGCGCCGACTGGGAGGCGGGAAAGACCATCGACAGCCGCCAGTGCTACGAGGCGATGCGGCTCGGCGTCATGGTGCCCAAGATGAAAGGGGGATACAGCAGCAGCCACACCGCGTGGGAGCTGGTGAAGCGGGACAGAGGCGGCATACTGTTCAGCCCCACCGTGGGCATCCACGAGAACGTGGCGGCGCTGGACTTTGAATCCATGTTCCCCAACATCATCGTCCACAGGAACGTGAGCTACGAGACCGTGCACGCGGAGGGGGTCGATCAGGATATGCCCGGGTTCATGGGGAGCTTCACAAGGGAGTTCCTTGAGCGCCGCCTCCGCTTTAAGCATCTCAGGAAACAGTACCCGCCGGGTAGCCCTGAGTGGTGGTGGTGCCAGCAAAGGCAGAGCGCGTTGAAGCTCATGCTCGTCGTCATATACGGGTACAGCGGCTGCTACGCCAACAGGTTCGCCAACGTCCGCGTCTTCCAGGAGATCAACCGTCAGGCGCGGCACGCCATGGTCAGGGCCCTCAACATCGCCCTAGAGCACGGGTACCAAGTCATCTACGGAGACACCGACAGCCTCTTCATGAAACGCCAAGGCGCCACCGCGGGGGACTATGAGGAACTGGCCAAAGTCATCACCGAGGATGTGGGGCTGCCCATGGGGCTGGACCGCCACTTCAGGTACTTGGTGCTACTGAACAAATCCACTGACACCCAGATGGTGGCGACGCGCCGCTACTACGGGAAGCTCATGGACGGAAACCTGTTCTACAGGGGCATCGAGCTGAGGCGCCACGATACGTCGTCATTCATCAAGGAGATGCAGACACGGGTCATGGAGACTCTCTTCGACGCCGAGAGCATAAACGAGGTCCATGAGAGGACCCTACCCGAGGCGTTGAACGTCGCGGATAGGGCCCTCAGGGATGTGGCGCTTGGCAGGGTCAGGGCCGAGGACTTGGTCATCTCGAAGAGGCTCCGGAAGGATGTCTACGAGTACCAGTCGCTTCAACCTCACATCGTGGCCGCCATGCTGGGGGAGGACTTGGTGGAGGATGAGTCATGTTTTATATTCGTGAACACAGAAACCAAGAACCCGTTCACACGGGTGATGCCCGCCCACATGCTGGACTGGAGCAGGAAGGCCTACGACAAACGAAAGTACACGCAGCTCACAAGACGCGCCGCGTGGAACCTGCTACGGCCCTTCGTGCCGGATGAGAAGATGATAGGAGGGGTAAGGCTACGGGAGAGTCGTCTAGACATGCATTTCTGAAGCAGGTGGGGAAACTGTTTCTTTTCAACCAGGGGTGCCACATGGTGGACACTGAGGTTAAGATGAACCAGCTTGGGCTATTGATGCTGGACGAGATGGATAACAAGAAGGTCATCGACGTGGTCGGGGTGGGCCTCAAATACTTCCCACATAACAAGAAACAGCTCAAACAGGAGGAGTACGACGAGTTCAACCTCGGGAGCCCAGAGAGCTACGAGCGAGGACTCAACGTGCTCAGAGGTATAGAGGTGAAGGTGAGCCGAAGCGACTTCCGTAACGGGTTCATCTGCACTAGCTGCAACTACAACTACGTCTTGATTCCCACCCGTCTCGTTTCACCTAGCGTTCTCCCGAAGGGCGTTGGCCTCATAGAGTACAACAGATACAAGTTCACATGTACACCAAGCGATGAAGAGGCCCCGGAACGTCGGCCATTCAAGCTCACCGGGCTACGAGTCGTGAGACGCGCAACGTATCGTAACCTACCTCAGTTCCAGATCGATCATACGATAGCTGAAATTGCTCAAAGACATAGCCCAGACTCCCATAAAGACACGTTACTAGAAGTAACCTGTAATATTGAGGACCCTGAGCTGGTTTATCAAGCACCAGTCTAGTCGTGAAGAAGAGTCTCAATACCCTTGAGACGGTTCCTGAGTGTTACCTCAGTGGTACCGGCGGCCATAGCGATCTCCTTCTGGATACGCTTGTCGTCGTTCATGATGCTTGCCTCGTATAGCGCCGCTGCAGCTAGTCCCCGCGGGTCTTTTCCTGTAAGGCCTCTTCGTTTAGCGGCTTTCCGTAATATATCGATGGCTGAACGTTCTGTACTCTGGTTGAGCTTTAGTTTAGATGCGATTCCTGGGATGAACTTGAAGGGGTCGTCGACGGGCATCTTTAGTTGTAGTTCCTTCAGCAAAAGTCTATAGGTTCTTGCGACTTCACTGTGATTTCTAGTAGATACTTTTGTTAACTCTTTCAGTGGGCGGGGTAGTTTCAGCTGCCTGCAGGCTGCGTATACACTGGCACCGACGAATCCGTCGATGCTTCTGCCACGTAGTAGATCTTTTTTCAGTGCTTTTCTGTAGATTAGTGCGCTTCGTTCTTTCACGTTTTTGGGGAGGTGTAGTGCCGTCGCCATGCGGTCCAGCTCTGCCATGGCGATGCTGAGGTTTCTTTGCCAAGTCTCGTCTATCTTTGATCTGTTGTCGAATCTTCGTAGTCGCGCCATCTTGATGCGCGTGTCGTGGTCTAGTAGGTTTCCGTTGGCGTCTCTGTCTGGCCTGAATATCGTTGATAGTCCTTTGTCGTATAGTGTGTAGCTTAACGCGAGTCCCGTACGTGCCCGGCTGTTGTTTTCCGTTGTCGTGAACGCTCTCCACTCTGGGCCGGTGTTTAGCATTTCGCTCTGTACTACAAGTCCGCATATTCCGCAGACCTCCTCACCGGTGTCGTAGTCAATTATTAGCGCCGAGCTTCCGCAGTTAGGGCATTTAATGTTCAGTGACCTCCGAATCTTTGTCGTGGCTTCAATGCTTGACCCGCAATTTTTAGTAATAAAGGTGCCGAGTACAGTTTCTGGCAGTTAAAGAATAATCTATATAAATGTGTTCATGTGTGTTCATTTGTGCGCATTGACTCCATATGACCCGTTCTCCAAGAAGAAATCGGTGACTCGTACAATCCGGATAGACGAGGCATACGATGATGTACTTAGATACGAGGCAGAGAGGAGCGGTGTAAGCGTAAACACCATAGTCGACCAGATACTGAGAAAGTACAGTCAGAGCTATCGTTTCCTCGAGAACAGCGCCGTGATAGTCGCGATACCCACGCTCGTTTCCTTCCTAGAGACTCTAGATGAGGCGATTATCGGAGAACTGGGAAAAGCGGCTGGAAGCGAGCACCCCAAGGAGCTCCTTTTGAAGAGAGGCCTCCCGTTGACCTATGAGGCAGCGGTCTGGTACATCATAGAGCTGCTTGGAAAGAACAGCGGCTGGTACAGGGCTACTTATCATAACAGGGAGGACAAGGACATCATTCACTTGAGCCACACACTGGGTCGGAAATGGAGCGTGTTTGTCAACGAGTACGTCGTCGAGTTCTTTAAACGGGTCTTGGAGATAAGCCCTGAGACAGAGATTGGGAGTTCCTCTGTGACCCTGATGATCACCAAGTCAAAGATCAAGCGCGCCTCGTGACTCAACTCCACCGATAACATGCATTGTGATGCATCAGGGCTCGGTGCAGGATAGAACCGGCGCATTAACCAGTTATTCAAGTTTAAAATATGCCTTATCGTTACATTTAATACGTTTAATCACTCAAGTTGATTAAAATCACGAAAGGTGTACATGTTTGTCATTTAGAATGGCCAAGGTAGGCGAGTTGAAAGTAGGAAGCTACGCCATAATCAAAGGAGTACCCAGCAGGATCGCGTCAGTAACAAAGAGTAAGCCAGGAAAGCACGGTAGCGCCAAGTTCAGGTGCACAGCCATCAGTCTATTCGACGGAAGCAAACAGAGCTTTGTAGACAGCACAGGAGCCAACATACAGATCCCCATCGTCGATAAGAGAAGAGGGCAGATTGTGAGCATCGGGCCGACTGGCATCCAGCTTATGGACCTGGAAAACTATGAGATGATGGATGTCGAGACTCCCGCCGAAGAGAAGATCGCCTCAGCGCTGGAATCCGGCAAGGAAGTCGAGTACTGGATAATTATGGACCGCATTAAGATCCAGCGCATAAGGAACTGAAGGAACACATATGAAGAAGGTCCATCAAATCCGACTCCGCCCCGGGATGACTGTGGGTGAGTTAGCTGAGGAGATGAGACTTACAGGGGTAATGCAGGGAGGAAGAGTAGGCAAAGCCGTCGACATTGTAGCTGAGATGTTCAGCGACCCCGATTATACTACTTTTATTACTTTATCAGGTCCTCTGGTGCCCGGTGGGATGCGGCTCATCTTTAGAGACCTCATCAGGGATGGGTACGTGGACGCCGTTATGACCAACGGCGCAAACATGGTGCATGACATCGTTGAAGCCATGGGCAGGAATCACATGATCGGCACCCTCAAAGTGGATGACGAGGAGCTATACGAGCAGGGTTACAACAGGGTCTACGATATCTTCATCGAGACCCAGATATTCATCGACCTAGAGGGGTTCATCGGCAGAATCCTCGATGATATTCCGGAGGCGACACGAGACGGGATATCATTCCACGAGTTTCTCAAGGAGATAGGACTTAGGCTGGACGACGAGGAGAGTATCCTATTCACTGCCGCAAAGAAGAATGTGCCCATTTTCAGCCCAGGGTTCCTAGATAGCATGCTCGGTATCCCTCTATGGCTTTATGGGCAGAAGAAGAAGCTGGTATTCGACCCTTTGAAGGACTTTACCCTCTTATCTGATATGGTGTTTGATGCAAAAAAGTCGGGGGCAATAATTCTCGGCGGCGGAACGCCTAAGCATCATACCCAGTACATGCATACGCTTCGTGACGGGCTGGATGCCGCAATACAGATTAGCAGCGCCCGCGTGGAGGATGGAAGCCTCAGCGGCGCACCGCTGAAGGAGTCAATAACTTGGGGTAAACTCAAGGAAGGTGTCTTAGAGGAGAAAACAGCGACTATTTTCGGTGAGGTCACTTCCATATTTCCGTTGATAGTCGCAGCTGCGTTAGAGAAGATCAGTAAATGAACTGGGCTGAGCCCTTGTCTAGTTTAGGGTAAATATCAGTATAATCTCCGTGAATTCCGATTTTATGTGTGTATCCAGTATCATTGTTTATGCCATCAATAATACTATATTACCAAAAAAATGACGAAAAGAATATATTTGATAACCCAAGACGTATGCCATGCTGCCCTCAATCGACATTGTACCAGATAGGAGACGGAAACTAGGGCTGACCCAGAGCCAGTTAGCGAGCCTCGCCGGCGTGAGTCAGAGCTACATCGCCAAGCTGGAGGCCGGCAAGATCGAGCCAAGCTACCTTAAGGTAAAAGCCATCTTCGAGTCACTTGACAGGCTTGAACGAAAAAAAGAGGTCTCGGCAGCAGAGATCATGGTCACAGATGTTATCAGCGTTCAGGCGTCGGCGACAATACAAGACGCAGTGGACATGATGCGGAGACACGGATTCAGTCAGCTTCCCGTTGTCGATGGCGATAAACCAGTCGGTGGGCTCTCCGAGAGGACGCTACTTGACCAGATACTGTACCCTGAGGACGATCGGCCACCCACAAGGAAGATTGTACGGGATATCATGGATGAGAGTTTTCCTCAGGTAGCTGAGGACGCGCCGCTGAGCCTGCTCTCCAACCTGTTAAAGTATTACCCGGCGGTGCTGGTGCAGAGGAAAGGCGAGATCGCCGGCATAGTCACCAAGGCTGACCTGCTGGGCACCATCAGCTAGAATCACGTTTTTTAATAATTCTTAAAAGGGATACACCGTTTAGAGTTTTCCATGAAATTCAACAGGAAAACAATTCTCAGTTTAATCGTCCTCGCCTTATTCATGGGATCGATATTTTTTCAAGTAGCGAGCATGTTCTTAACGGGAACTAAAGTGGAAGACCTAGTCGTAATGGAGACAAGCAAAGGAGTCATAGAGATACAGCTCAACAGGCAGAAAGCGCCGTTAACAGTGGAGAACTTTGTGACATACGTAGAGTCAGGGTTCTTCGATGGAACTGTTTTCCATAGAGTTATCAAGGACTTTATGATTCAAGGAGGCGGATTCACGGTGGAAGCCGAGGCAAAGGAAGGCAACGCCGCGATACCCAACGAAGGGAGAAACGGCCTCAATAACGAGAGAGGAACCATCGCCATGGCCCGGACCAACGACCCCAACAGCGCCACGAGCCAGTTCTTCATCAACACGGTGGACAACGCTGGACTAGACTACCCCAACCCCGACGGATACGGATACGCGGTATTCGGAAAAGTCGTGAAAGGAATAGATGTCATTGACGCCATCGAGAACGTCGAGACAGGTATAAAGAACACACCCATCGGCGGCATGGCTGACTGGCCAACCGAAGACGTAGTCATCATCCGCGCATACATGAAGGAAAATTAAAATCATTTAAAAAAAGGGGTTAACGGGAGAAAACTATCTCTCCGTCTACTAACACCAACTCTACGCGGCTTCGAGGGTCAAGCGGATCACCGTTTGTTACCCTGATATCCGCGTCCTTACCGACCTCAAGACTTCCGACACGATCAGCGATTCCAAGTATCTCAGCCGGGTTTATAGTGATCGCTTTCAAAGCCTCTTCCTCCGGCAGCCCATCGCGTACGGCTAAGGCAGCCGAGATAGGCAGAAAACCTATTTTTCCGTTATCTGCGTCAGTCTGAATGGCGATCTTGACACCAGCATCGTACATCGTCTTCAACGTCTCGAAGGTTCGCTCTCTGGTTTCCCATTTGGACCTCCAGTTGAGGCCTGGTCCCCACACCGCCGGGATACCCTTCGCAGCGACAAGGTCTGCGATCCTGTGACCCTCAGTGGCGTGCTCCCAGCTCATCTTGATGCCGAACTCCTCGCAGATACGTATAGCCGTGATGGCGTCATCGGCTCGATGAGCGTGAACCCTCATGGGAAGCACGCCTCGGAGCACCGGCTCCAAAGCCTCAAGGCGTAGATCCTTCTCCGGAAGCTTATCAGGCTCATCCTTGAATCTGTCCTTCTTCTCCATGTAGGTCTTGGTCTTGTAGAGCCACTCCCTCATGATCCCAGCGACGCCCATCCTTGTGGACGGCAGCACCTTCTTATCTACGCCATAGACACGTTTCGGGTTCTCACCGAAAGCCACCTTCATGCCGCTGGGCTCCACCAACACCATCTCGTCAACAGAGGTCTTAGGCACAGTCTTGACGATAACGCCGGTCCCTCCGATAACGTTGGCGCTTCCCGGCAGAATCTGTACAGTGGTGACTCCGTTCTCAAGCGCCGCCTTGAGGCCACCCTCATCCGCGTTAGCCTTTATTCCATCCAAGGCACGGACGTGGGGAGTAATCGGATCAGTCGCCTCGTTCCCATCGTTACCCGCCCATCCAACGGATTCCTCCCAGATACCTATGTGAACGTGAGCGTCCACGAGGCCGGGCATCACCCACTTGCCACGACAGTTGATGACCTTGGCGCCACTGGGAACTTCCACATCGGCGCCCAATGCCTTGATCTTACCATCTTCAACTAATACCGTACCTTTCTTGATGACGCCATCAGTGATGGTTAGTATCTTACCGTTTACCAGTGCAAGCATGATAAACACCGTATTGTGATGTATACCGGCTTGTTACAGGGAGTGAACTACCTCCCCGTCGATGATGACTTTCTGCACCTTGGTCATTACTTCAAGTGGGTCACCGTTAAGCAGCCTTAAATCAGCGTCTTTACCAACCTCTAGGCTTCCAACCCGGTCAGCTACACCCATGATCTCCGCCGGCACAATCGTGATAGCTTTCAAGGCATAGTCATAGGGCAGTCCATGTTTCACGGAGAACGCGGCGCAGATGGGGAGGAACCTTATGCTACTCCCCACGGCGTCGGTCTGGATCGCGAACTTGACACCCGCGTCGTACATGACTTTCGGGGTATCATAGCTTAGCTCCCTCATCTCCCATTTGGGGCGAGCCATGAGACTTGGCCCCCAGACCGCCGGGACTCCTTTCTCAGCGATGTAGTCCGCTATCCTGTGTCCTTCGGTGGCGTGCTCCCAGCTCATATCCACGTCGAACTCTTCGCAGATTCTGATGGCTGTTGCCACGTCATCAGCGCGGTGGGCGTGAGCCCTGAAGGGTATTTCTTTCCTGATTACAGGCGCCAAGGCTTCCAGCTTTAAGTCATACTCTGGCTGCTTCTCAGGATCATCGGCGGTTCGCTCCTTCTTCTCCAGATAGTTCTTTGTCTTTTGAAGCCAGTCACGTAGTACACCTGCGACGCCCATCCGCGTCGAGGGCATAACCTTCTTTTCTACACCGTAGACTCTCCGTGGGTTCTCACCGAAAGCGATCTTCATACCGCTTGGATCCTTTATCACCATCTCATCCGTTGTCGATTTAGGCGCCGTCTTGAGGACTACACCTGTTCCACCGATGACGTTGGCGCTTCCTGGAAGCACCTGAGCCGTGGTGATTCCCTCTTGGAGTGCGGCAACCAAGCCGCCCTCGTCTGCGTTTGCCTTGATTCCATCCAATGCGCGGACATGTGGGGTAGCCGGTTCAGTAGCCTCGTTACCGTCACTTCCAGCCCAACCGATCTTCTCCTCCCAGATGCCGATGTGGCAGTGAGCCTCCACTAGGCCAGGCATCACCACCTTTGCCTTGAGGGTTTTTACTCCGTCTGGGATCTTGATGTCTGGGCCTATCGCCTTGATCTTCCCTTTCTCGATGAGGATGACGCCGTCCTTGATGACTCCGTTGGTAATCGTTATTACCTTCTTACCTTTCACAGCAAGCAATTTTTACACCAAAACTCAGGTATCTACAGGCATTAAATCATTTTCGTTTAACTGACATTATATTATATAAAAAAATGGGGAAAAGTTGTTATGGTTGTTCTTCAACGGTTGTTGAAGTCATTTGTCTTTTGTATAGATCCCATCCGAACAGAGTCGTTAACAAGACTATGGTTATCACTACGAAGGCCGTCTTAGCTTCAGGCGGGTTGGGTAGAGTTCCTAGAAGGAATTGACATCTACCTATGAACAGAGAGTACCTAGTGAGAACCGTGTACCCGAATGCCGAGCCGAAGCCCGCCATCATAGTGTATCTAGCTATCTTGTCGACAGCCTTCATTACACTAGTATCACGTTTAATCCCGTATCCAGTGAACCAGAAGTAGAGCAGAACGCATGGCACCATTACGGCTATCAGTATGTTGTTAATAGACGACAGTAAGTCGCCTGAGACGAATAGAGGCATCGATATCTGCCCTTTTATCTGGCTCAGGAACTGAGCGAAGATTATCGTCTGCATTGCCTGTCCTATGCCGGTTCCGACCAGAATTGCCAGAGGCAACCTGTAGAGGTAAAAGTGCTTCTTTGAGAACCTAAAGTACCAGAGTAGTCCTACCATCATGGCGAATGCGAACATCGTCATCATGAATGCGGTGGAAGACCATATTCCTCCCCACTGATCTCTCAAATATTTTAGGTTGACAGTGACTCCGTAGCCGACAGCCGTTCCTAGGTAGATCGACTCCGCTACTCGGAACCAAGTGTTCTCCTTGTATAGGAAACTGTAGATTGCAAGAGTGAAGAAGACCGCCGTCCATATCGCGAACAAGTCAGCCATCTTAACCACTCTTCCTCCTGGATTCAGATAGGAAGTATGCTACGTTACCCGTGATCACAAGAACTATGACAAGCAGGTGTGAAA
This sequence comes from Candidatus Bathyarchaeota archaeon, assembly GCA_026014815.1. Classification (GTDB taxonomy): domain Archaea; phylum Thermoproteota; class Bathyarchaeia; order TCS64; family TCS64; genus RBG-16-57-9. The sequence continues at coordinate 141,750 of JAOZHP010000151.1, read as the reverse complement.
TCGATATCGCGTCTACTCCAGCTATTGCCAGTCCCGGTCTTTCTAGTAGAAGTTCGTACTCGGCGCTAGCCGTTAACCCGGGTATCAGGGCTTCGAGTTGTTCCGTCTGTAGGTATGGAGCGACTTCGGGAACCATCACGCCGATGCATCCCATTATTATTCTTGTGCCATAGGGTGTTTGCCATTGGCGTATCCACTCTGGGAGTCCCGGTGTGCCGGTTTCGAAGCTTATTATGAGGTCGATATCCTCTGCTGTTTTTATGTTCTGCATTATGGGAAAGCTTGAAGTTGGCTTGTTCTCTATGTAGTCGACGGGCAGGGTAGCCCAGATGTCCTTGCCAAGAGCGGCCATACCGATCTCGGACTGAGCAAACCATCCAAGCTCTATCCAGTCCTCACCATACACCTTCCCATACATTGCCTCAGGATCAATCTCCTTTAACAACACATCCATTACCATGGGACCCTGCAACCAGCTGGCTACAACGATTATCTTGAAATCGTGGCTCCAAAGCTGGCTGAATGTCGCTATAGTAAGGGGGTAGAGTTCTGGCATGGCGCTTATTCCATAGTCGAAGGTCACCATGATGACGCTGTCTTCGGGAAGTGCATCTATATAGTTGTAGTAGCTAGTAGAGTATTTTCCTATGGTAACGGGTAGACCTAAAGGATTTATCAACGGGAATAGAACGGCTATCCAGGTTAGCAGGTATATGTACCTGCGGTCTATGTTCTGCAGTTTTTCTAGAATGGACATGCTATTCCTCTCCTCCTCTCAGGTATCCGCGTTCTTTGCCCAGTAAAACTCTCATTGCTAGAGCAATGGCTCCTAAGGCGTTTCCTATGATGACGGCCCTCATCGTAGCCATGTTGGGAACGCTGAATATCCAGTCTCCTATCTCTACAAAGCCCGGCCATGCGGATGTCATCAACGGTGCGTTCGAGCAGATCATAAAAATCCCCGCCACAAGAACGATTGTGGCTTCAACGCTTCTCGCCCTGAATGATCTGTAAGCTGCGGATGTGATGAAGAAGGCGATGATGCTGTACATAGTGGCACCCAGTGGCGTTAGAACGTTCTTGAAGAGGAAGTCGAATACAGGGTTCTTATCTCCCAACCCTATTTCAGGTATCGGGAGACCAGCCAGCATTATGATTATCATTGAGATAATGGTAAGTACGCTGAACTGCCATCCCACGACTTTCCTCTGAATTTTCTTTGAGTGAAGCATCCCTAAGGACGCTACGCCCATAAAGAGTGCGCATGTCGCAACAAGTATCATCCAGCTCCTAAAGGTGTCAGATAAGGTTTCAAGAGGTTCAACCTGAATGTAGAAGGGTATTATCTGAAGCAGAGTACAAATGATTGTTATCGCTATGGGTATCTCTATTCTCCTAAGTGTTTCAGACATCTAGATCACCATTCCATTAGTTGTAAAAGTGCGTCGCTTCCAAATGTGAACAGGATTGTTCCAAGTATCATCAGCGTGACGGCGATGATCCTTCCAAAGTCCTGTCCAGCTATGCTAGACATGAAGACGGGATCCTCAGTAACGTATGCAGCAGCTGCGAATATCTCCTCGCCTATGAGGCAGTAATCAGTGGCAACTACGAAGAAAGCTATCTGGTGTGTGTTAGCCGTTCCAGCCACCTGCATTGCGCCTACGCGGTTGCCAGTTTCTGCAAGTTGAAGGGACTCGGCCCAGTATGCGCCAATCATTATGTTCGCTCCAGCCTTCTCTCGCATCATCATCCCTAGGTAGTTTGAGGAATACCCGAACTGATCACTTGAAAGGTATGCTACGTCGTCGACGTTGAATTCATCTCCCTTTCCAGCCGCTTTGTAAGCCGTCTCTACGATATCGGTTGCGACGGGCCAAACCTCAACGTTTCTAACTGGCACGATTAACCTCGCGCCCAAGTTAACACATTGATCAGCTACATGGCTGAGTACGCTCAGCCCGGCTATCGTCTGGGGTCCAGCTGTAGCGTTTCTCATATCGCTTATTCCATGGGAACAAAAGACGGGTCTCCCCATCTCCACAGCTCTCCCGATTGCCTCAGTAATTGCATCGATACCAGCCATTCTCCTTACCTCCATAGGCTTTCCTCCCTCCGCTCTCCGTATATAGTAAGTCACTGCACCCATTATCGCTGTAAGACAAAGTAGTCCGAAGATTCTTCCAGTTACGAAAAATGACATTTCTGTGTTACATCTCCTATTTTCCTTTTTCTTTCTGCACGAAGTTACGTGCATCACCATTTATTTGTTTCAGATACCACTTAAGCTTTAGCATTAAAATTTTGGGGAATGTTGTCGGCCCTAGAGCAAGGATGAGAAAACTCGGGGAACCCTTAAACAAGTTCAGTGACTTGAGATTTTTCCGAATTTAAGACAGCAGATGGGACAGGGTAATTTTTTATTGGCAAAACCTGTAAAACTCTGTATTGAACCACAGCACTCTTCGTCAGGTCGTCAAAGTCGTTTTAAGAGAGACACAGGAAGGACCAGTAACACAAGATGCGTTGAAGAAAGCGTTGACTGTCACCAACGAGGCGTTCAATCAGGCAATAGAAGGATTAGAGGAGGAACGACTCATCACTCTGAGTGGTGAGAACGTTGAGCTATCCCTGGAGCAGCGTCTTAACCTCGCGGTGAAAGCGATCGAGCTTGGCACTGACTTCAAGCTCGTGAGTGACAGCCTTGGATGGCTTGAGTTTGAGGAGCTTGTAGCCCACGTCTTCGAGGTCAACGGCTACGAAGTCTCACGGAGGTTCAGGTTCCAAGCTGAAGGAAGACGATGGGAGATAGATGTCCTCGCTACGCGCTACCCTTACATCGTTTGCGCTGAGTGCAAGCACTGGACTAAAGGCATGGGCAACAGTACAGCACGTAACATCGTGGAGATTCATAAAGAGAAGACAGAGGTGTTCAGCAGGCACGTAGGTGAGCTGGCTAAACGCATCAAGGTTCACAGATGGAGAGACGCTGTTATCGTTCCCATCACGTTGACTCTTTCCCCTACAAAGATGAGTATCTACAGGAGGATGCCCAGCCTGAACATTCTGGTGTTGCCTAGCTTCCTTGAGGAGTTTCAGGGGCAGTTAGAGAGGATGATTTATCACAGGGTAGATCTCCCCGAGTATAAGCCCAAACCTACGCAGACACGGCTACGTTAAGGCTCCACAGATTTTTTAGGAAACCAACTACAACTTAATTAGATACCGGATTGGAGAAGCAGAAGACAGCGGTCGTGGCGATCATTGGCGGCGTGTTCATCTTCGCTATCAAGCTTTACACGTACTTCATTTCGGGCTCCATCGCTCTGCTATCTGACGCGTTAGAGTCCATCGTGAACATCGTTGCATCAATTATCATGTTTCAAAGCGTCAGGATATCAGGGATGCCACCTGACGAGGAGCATATGTACGGGCACCAGAAGGTGGAGAACATCTCGGCCCTAGTTGAGGGAGGACTCGTCGTCACGGCTGGACTGTTCATAGGTCAGGCAGCGTTTACCCGATTATATGAGCCGGTACCGTTGGTGTACCTGAATTATGCCGTCGGGCTCTCTCTTCTCGCCACAATGATGAACGGTGGCCTCTCATGGATGTTAATGAGGAAGGCTCGGGAGACCAACTCTATTGCCTTGGAGGGGGACGCGAGGCATCTGCTCTCGGATGTCGTGTCATCTATTGGAGTCGCGGTGGGTCTTCTGGTATCAGAGTATCTGGGACTGCCTGTTCTAGACCCGTTAATCGCCTTGGTTGTAGCGGCGCTGGTCTTGAGGATGGGAGTGGAGTTAGTGTGGAAGGCGGGCGTCGGGTTGATGGACAGGTCATGCCCTGAAACAGAGGAAAAGATCAAGGCACTTCTGGAGAGGCACAGCAACCGGTACGTGGATTTTCATGAGCTTAAGACTAGGCGGAGCGGTGACAGGGTCTTCGCTGAGCTACATCTTTCCGTAGACGGCAGTCTCTCCGTTCAAGAAGCACATGACTTCACGGATCATCTGGAGGAAAATCTACGAGACGAGATTCCGGAGGTGAGTGTTACAATTCACATAGAACCGGAGAGAAAAAGAAAAACTCGATAAAAAATGGAAAAGGGAAGCTATTCAAGCTCCACGTATTTTGCTAGCTGCTTTGCTTCCTCTGAAAGGTCAAGGTCCTTCATGGTTGCCTTGGTGGGGATTCCTCGTTCATCCCATCCACGTTTCTCGTAGTAGACGCTGAGAAGCTTGTCGTACTTGTCCTTGTCCAGCTTCTTACCGGCGAGGGCTCCCTCGGTTAAGGGGTACTTGAACCATTTCTCAGGTGGGTAGTCCATCAGTCTTGACCACTTTTCACCGTACTCGCGGGCCCAGAATGCACGCACCAACGCGTAGACTCTGTCACCCATCTTCCACATGTCGTCGAGGGTCATCTTGACGCCGGTGGCTGCCTCCATGTACAATGGGTATTCCTCTAGCTCGTAGCCTAACTCGATCCACGGGAACCTGCATGAGACCAGTGTCTCGAACATTCCTCCCCTGATACGCTGGAACTCGATGACCTTGTCAGCCTTCTCTGGTCCGTACTCCTCACGGATGCCGCTGCTTATCTCCCAGCTGATGACCCACGCGTCCTTGTGGTGGGCGCCGATGGGGGAAGTACCGAAGCTGAGAGCCATGCCCGGGCAGACGTGGCAGTCATAAGCGCTTACCTCTAAGCCCTTGGCGTGAATGGCTAGGCTTGGCGCTATTCCTCCGATCTTCTCGGCTGCCACCTTGGTCCCGAGGCCGATGAGGGCTCCATGCCCCTCCATCATGGCCATCTCATAGAGAAGTTTCTTGGCTCCCTCAAAGTCTCCCCACTTGATGTCTAGGTCTATGAGTCCTTTCTCGCTGCACTCCATGGCGAACCCGATGCCGTTACCCGCCCCGATGGTGTCCAGCCCCAGCTCGTCACAGATACGGTTCAGTGTGCCTATCTGCTTCAGGTTACCCAGTCCAATGTTACTGCCCAGCATGGTCACGTTCTCGTAGTCTAGCTCGGACTCCTTACCCTCGCTGTCGATGATGGTGTTTCCACAGATCATGTTGCAGTTGGGGCAGCCACGCTGGGTCACCGTAGCCGCGTGGACGGCGTCACCGTTGACTTTGTCGATATGCTCAAAGACACCCTCACTGAAGTTACGTGTAGGTAACGCGCTGGCTGTCTGCATCATGTCCGCAGCCATCATGGTGCCTACCTTCTTCCAGTATGGGAAGGCATCGAATTTTGGAATCTTGGCGAAACCCGTCCTTCCTAGCTCTTTGAGCTTCTCAGGGTCAGCGGCGGGAATCTCCTTGCTTCCCTTGAATACCGCCGCTTTGAGGTTCTTGCTTCCCATGACGGCGCCCATGGCTGGTCTTCCACCTGCCCTGCCTTTCTGGCTGACCACGGTGGCGTACATGCACTTGTTCTCGCCGCTCTGCCCGATGAGAAGAGTGCCCGAGGCTTTACCGTGCTTGTCCAGTAGCCAGTCCTCCGCCACGTAGCTGTCCTTGCCCCAGAGGTGCCCTGCGTCATAGATCTCGACCTTGTCGTCCTCGACGTAGAGGTAAACGGGTTTGTCGGCCTTACCTGTGACTACGACTGCGTCGATACCACACTTCCTCATATGTGTGGCAGCTCTCGTGCCGATGTTACCGTCACCGTACCCTCCCGTGAGGGGACTCTTGGCTGCTATAACCATCTTGCCGCTGTTGGGAATATTGAAGGCGGTGTAGGGCCCCGTAGCGAATATGAGCATGTTCTCGGAGCCCAGAGGGTCAGCGCCTTGGGGGAGCTCCTCCCAAAGGAGCTTGACTGCGAGACCTCTGCCTCCTATGAATCTTTTGGCGATGTCCTCGGAGTACGGTGTGACCTCGGTTGTCCGCTTGGTCAGGTCTACCCGGAGGATCTTTCCATTCCATCCCTTCATTTCAATATCGAGTATCTGAACCGTGTAACAAGCTTAAGCATTTTACCCTCGAAAGGTACTATCATTCACATCGCTGATGAGGGTAACCCGGTGGCAGGATCACCCAAGAATAAAGACTTGGAGACAGTGACTTAGCCACCTACAACGAAAGGCATGATGACGACATCATCCTTGTCAGCTAAGACAGTCTGCACTCCATCGAGCAGCGCGATGTTCTTCCCGTTAATCATTACGGCCAGGTCAGCTCCCCCTACCTTGAACTCACCGATGAAGCCCTGCCTTGTCTGCCCTGCCATCTGGGTTAGGGTGTTGGTCAGTGTGAGCACAGTTGCATTTTCCTTCAGCTCTATCTCGTGTTTGTTGCCGACTATCGAAGCGATATCACCGAAGACGCGTACCTTGATCTTCATCTCATTGAAAGAGCCACCGGTACAAGATAAATCAAATGGAAGCCTTGAGTTTCCTCCTAAGAATGATGCCTCATCTGCTGGATTCTGATGGGTTATGGTGAGTTGGGGCTGGGTGATCTCGGAGCAATAAGTCTATATCTCCATAGAGTCACCACCGAGGCAATGGAACGTGCAATTCAGGCGCTCTTGGTCTCTATCTTCGTTGCTATGCTGGGATTGGGAATAGTTGGACCCATCATGCCCCTCTACGCTGAGGATCTTGGAGCAACTTTTACACAGATAGGATTACTGAGCAGCGCTTGGAGCATCTCAAGGTTCATCTTTTCGGCTCCAGCGGGGCGCCTGAGCGACAGCGTCAGCAAAAAGAAGGTAATTATGGGTGGGTTGCTCATCTACGCTGTTGTATCGCTTCTATACATAGTTGCATGGGATTTCAACACGCTTCTGGCTTTCCGTTTCATTCACGGGATAGGCTCTGCGATGTCCATGCCTGTAGCTATGGCGTACGCCGCTGAACTCGCCCCCAAGGGAAACGAGGGCAAGTATATGGGAAACGTGACCATGGCTATGTTCGGTGGCATGGGTCTCGGTCCTCTGATCGGAGGAACCCTTACTGACAAGTTCAGTCTGAGTGCCCCCTTCTACGTGATGTGCGCGATGACCGCATTCAGCCTCGTGCTTGTGCTCATGTTTCTGCCAGAGTCACAGATCGCGGTGCCGGGGAAAAACAAGCCTCGCCCCAGCTTCAAGAAGGTGCTGAGCAACAGGATTTTATTAGCGAGCTTCGTGTTCAGAGCCATCAACGCCCTCGGGAGGGGAGCTATAATGGGTTTCCTAACCATCTTCATGGCGACATCCATCGCTGAGGGAGGACTCGGTTTAAGCGTCACAGCAGCGGGCACGGTACTCTCCGTGGGGCAGCTCACCTCCGCGATTCTCCAGAGACCATGCGGAACCCTCGCGGACAGATACAACAAGAACCTCCTGATTATCTCCGGCGGCTTAGTGAGCGCTTTGGGTATGTTCTCGTTCCCTTTCACCCACACCTTCTGGCAGGTACTGGGGGCAAGGCTGTTGTTCTCGTCGGGAAGCGCATTGATGACGCCATCTATCTCAGCTATCGCGGCTATCGAGGGCAGGGAGTACGGCATCGGCACCACGATGAGTGTTCTTCAGAGTGCCATGAGCCTCGGCATGATGGCGGGTCCGTTGCTCTCAGGCATCCTCGCGGATATGTTCAGCCTCAAACCCATATTCTATGTTGGTTCAGGTATCTCACTGTTCGGCGTATTCATCTTCACAGCGATACAGTGGACAGTAAAAAACCCCAGAAGCCCGACAACCCCATTACCCTAATAAAAAAATAGAATGGCTTAACGAAGCCCAGTCATAGATTTCTCGAGATAACCAAGGTCCAGCCGATTCAGCGTCTCCTTTGTGGGAATCCCTCTATCATCCCAGCCCAGTGTCTCAAAGTATGCGAGGCGGCGGCGTTCAACCAGTTTCCTGTCCGTTGTTCTTCCCTTGAAGGGTCCTGTGGGTAGAGGCGCGTAGAACCGCTCCGGGTTATCGTCGTCCTTGATGGGCTCCCAGATCACGTCGGGGCCGCCGAGTAATAGAAACGCCTTCTGCAGTGTCACGATTCTTGGGCCGTTCTCTCTGCGCCATGACTCTATTGTCAATGGGTACCCTGTTATCGCCTTCGCGTAGTCGAAGATGAGTTCCTGAGGTGTTCTCGCGAAGCTACAGTACACCGCGGAATCAGCGAAGACAGCGCCTGAGAGTTCATGGTATCCATCCCTTACGATGCTTGTGTGATCTCCGCCCTGTACGTTGACAGCGTACCCGATGTCATGGGCTAGGAAATCTGCGTCGCTGCGTGTGCCATGGGCGCCGATCTCGATGCCCTTCACATGGATCGCGTACGGCATACAGTCCACTCCCTTCATCTCAGTGAGCTTCAACGCCGCACGGTATGTGCCCTCAGCCAGCACATCACCTATGCCTTCCCTGTACGCGATTAACCGGGCTATCTTGTCGAATGCCTCCGCGTCGCCCCACTCCAGCTTGAAACCAAGGTCTTCCTCGGTGAGTATGCCTCGCTGGTACAACTCAGCTGCGAAGCCCATGGTGTTGGCGCCGCCGATACCGCTGTGGCCAAGGTTATCGATTAAGGCGCTAAGATGGATGTTTTCAGCAGGGTCGAAGACCCCGAAGTTGGCGCCACAGTATGCCTGTAGCTCATAGTCTGGGTTGTCCGTGATGGCTCCCTTCCATTTTCCGCTCTTGACGCACGCCACCTTCATGCAGTTGGTGGTGCAGTTGAAGTCTGACCACTTCTTTTTGACCCAGAACCGGGTCTCGAACATGGGGCCGCCGAAGCTGCGCTCGTCGTGCCACTCATCCTGCCAGTTACGAACCGGCTCACTGCTGTAGCTTGTAGCGGTGGACCAGCCGCCGTACCCGGTGCCCTGACGCCGGAAGCTATCGTTGGCAATGAGATGCTCATGGGCACGTTTCCAGAGAAGCTTGACTGCTTCAGGGGCGTAGACTTCGGGTAAAGCGCCTCTTCCCTTCGCGACTATAGCCTTCAGGTTCTTGCTTCCCATGAGGCTTCCATAGCCACCGTAACCGGCGGCGTGGCAAAGCTTGGTCATGACACAAGCGTTCCTGACCATATTCTCGCCGGCTGGACCCACGTAGATCATGCCCGGCTCCTTCCAGAGACCTATCTCCTTCTTGGAGTCGAGGACCCTCGTTACCTCCTTGTTAAGAAGTTTTATTGTCTCCTCGCCCATGGTGCCCCAGAGGTGACTCGCGTCTTTGATCTCGCCTCCCTCCTCTGTCACCATGATGTAGACTGGTTTCTCGGCTCTTCCAGAGACTATTACGCCGTCATAGCCTGCTGTCCTTAGCTCGTGGGCGAACTCGGTGCTCGCCGTGGAGCCTACAGTACCGTTGCTGACAGGGCTCTTCCCAGAGATACAGATCCTTCCACCCGGGTAGATCCCTGTCATGGGGCCACCCAATGCGATGAACAGGTTGTCTGGACCCAATGGGTCTACTTCTCGCCATTTCTCACCGATCCTGTCCCAGAGTATCTTTGCGGCGAGTCCTCTTCCACCGAAGTATTGTTCTAGGTCTTTCTCGGGGAACGTGGTGTTCGTGATCTTCTCGTTCGTCAAGTCGATGTCGAGGAACTTTCCTGCGTATCCTCTCGGGGTCATCATATCACCTCTTCGCCTTTCTCGCCGAACATCTTTACGGCGAGGTCTTTGGCTACCTCGATGGGGTTCCTGGAGAAGAGCTTTCTGTTGGGGCTCATTCCCTCGTGGACTAGCCTCAAGCAGTTGTAACCGGCCTCCTTGCAGACCTTGACGCACTCGGGGTCTCCTCCGCAGAGATCACATATGGTGGCTTTGTTATCTGCGGGGTGAAGGAAGGGAACCGTCCCTGGGCAGGCTCTGTAGCATGCTCCACAGCTGGTGCAGGCATCTCTATCAACGATGACTGCCGTGGTGTCCGCGTCAACTGATAACGCGTCCACTGGGCAGCTCTCGACGCAGGGATAATCGTCGCATTGAGCACAGAGGTGAGGTACCTCTACTCCAGGGAAGGGCATGAAAACGCGAACTCTTGATGCCTCAGGCCACATCCAGCCCTCGTGATGGAAGCTACACGCTAACTCACAGCGCCTGCAGCCTGAACAGTTCTCATAGTCTCGTACAATCCAGATAGAAGTCATTAAAAAATACTGGAAGACATGGTTTGAAGAAACTTTTGGTAAAAAGAAGAGAAGGTTACCTGAGCTTGGCCATGCTCTTCTCTAGGAAGGCAAGGTCAAGTTTCTTCAGGGTCTCCTTCGTGGGGATGCCACGGTTGTCCCAGCCAAGGGTATCGAAGTATGCCTGCAGCTTCTGGTCAACGACGGCCTTGTCGGTGGTCTTACCCTTGTAAGGTCCACTCGGCAGCGGCTCATAGAACCTCGGTGGGTTGTCATCGTCCTTGATGGGCTCCCACTTGAGGCCGGGTCCTCCCATCATTAGCAAAGCTTTCTGCAGTGTCACGATCCTTGGACCTGTAACTGACCGCCAGCCGTGGAGGGTCATGGGGAACCCTGTGATAGCCTTAGCGAAGTCAAATACAAGGCTCTGAGGCACACCATAATACGTAAAGTTACAGAAGACCGCGCTATCAGTGAAGACCGCTCCACTCATGTCGTTGTAACCGTCACTGGCTACACTCGTGTGGTCTCCTCCCTGTACGCTCGCAGCGTAGCTGATGTCGTGAGTATAGTCGGCGTCACTTCGTGTGCCGTGGGCCCCTACCTCGATGCCCTTCACATGTACAGCGTACTTTAGGAGCTCCTCCGGTTTCTTGCCCTTCATCTTAGCGATGAGGAAAGCAGCCTTGTATGTACCTTCAGCCAGCACATCACCTATGCCTTCCCTATAAGCCATCATCCTGAGGATCTTGTCAAAGGTCTCGACGTCGCCCCACTTGGGTTTGAAGCCGAAGTCTTCGTCGCTGAGGATTCCTCGTTGATGTAGTTCTACGGCGAAACCGGCTGTATTGGGTCCGTTGATTCCGCTGTGTCCCAGTTGGTCTGCCAGAGCACTGAGGTGAATGTTTGCTTCAGGGTCGAAGATACCGAAGTTGGTTCCACAGTATGCCTGTAGCTCATAGTCAGGCATGTCAGTGATGTCGCCCTTCCATGGACCTGTTTTGATGCAGCTTACCTTCATGCAGTTGGTTGTGCAGTTGAAGTCTGCCCACTTCTTCTTGACCCAGAACCGGGTCTCGAACATGGGTCCACCGAAACTCTTCTCGTCGTGCCACTCCTCCTGCCAGTTCCTGATGGGCTCGCTGCTCGTGTCAGCGCCAACAGCGTAGCCAGCGTACCCTGTTCCCTGCCGCCTCATCGCGCTCCTCGCCATGAGGTGCTCGTGGGTCTTTTTCCAGAGGAGTATCGTTGCCTCAGGTGCATCTACCACAGGGAGCGTTCCTCTTCCCTTGGCGACGACCGCCTTCAAGTTTTTACTACCCATAAGGCTACCGTAGCCACCGTAACCTGCGGCGTGGCAGATCTTTGCCAGAACCGCGGCGTTCCTGATCAGGTTCTCTCCAGCTGGACCAATGTATATCATACCGGGGTCCTTCCAGAGACCCACGTTGGGTTTTCGCTTCGTAAGCTCATCTGTGACCTCCTTATTCAGCTTGATGAGTGTCTTCTCGCCGTCGAGTCCCCAAAGGTGACTGGCGTCAACTAGCTCGGCGCTGTTGTCCGTGATGAGTAGGTAAACAGGTTTGTCTGCCTTGCCCATGAAGGTGACTCCGTCGTAGCCTGCGCTCTTCATCTCGTTTGCGAGCTCTGTGGCTGCTGTTGAGCCTACTGTGCCCATGCTTACTGGGCTCTTACCGCTAACACAGATTCTTGTACCGGGGTAGATGGCAGTCATGGGGCCTGTATACACCATGAGTGGTGACTCAGGGGCCAGTGGATCCATCTCGGACCATTTATCGCCTACCTTGTCCCAAGCGATCTTGGCGGCGAGTCCTCTGCCGCCAAAGTACTGCTCAAGTATCTTGTCGCTATAGGTTACTTCCTCGATCTTGTCCTTGCTGAGGTCTACCTCAAGCCACTTTCCAGCATATCCACCAGGCATTACTCTATAACCTCCAGTCCTTTTTCACCGAACATTTTCACTGCTAGGTCCCTGGCTGTATCAACAGGGTTTCTGCTGTACAGCTTTCTGTGTATGTTTGGCTCTTCGTGCACGATGGTCAACGCGTTGTATCCCGCCTCTACACAGACTTCAACGCACTTGGGTTCACCGCCGCATAGGTCACATATGTTTGCCTTGTTGTCCCCTGGGTGCAGGGTAGGCACTGTGCCTGGGCACGCCGTGATGCATAATCCACAGCTTGTGCACGCCTCACGGTCAACGATGACGGCGTCCGTATCGGGGTCGATTGATAACGCGTCGAACTTGCAACTCTCAATGCAGGGATAGTCCTGACACTGTGAGCATAGATGGGGAACCTCCAGGCCCGGGAAGGGCATGAAGACGCGTACTCTTGAAGCCTCGGGCCACATCCAGCCCTCGTGGTGTATGCTGCAAGCAAGCTCACAGCGTCTGCACCCTGAACAGGCGTCGTAGTCCCTTGATATCCAGATAGGTTTAACCAATTTTCTTCACCAGAATGTACGTCATGGTATCCTGTGGTAGAGCATAAAAAGATTCGTAGATCGTGAAGAAAAATCGAAACGCATACCTATGCACCTCGACAATGATGTGAAAAACAGAGAAAAGATGAGGGTTTAGACGGATGTCTTCAGCTTATCGTAGTGCCTCATGATATACTTGGTGAGCTCAGGTTCAGTTGTATACAGCATCTTGGCGTTGCCCTTCGGGATGAAGAGCCTGATTATATACGCTTTCTCCAGACGATTCACCGATTTAAGGTATGCTTCCGGTGACCTTAGCTCTCCATCGCCGTGGTCACGCTGGAACTCCTTAATCGCGGGCTCCAGAACCTCCTCGGTTAACTGGGACTCAGAGAAGTCGTGACTGAAGCTCATCTTGTACGTGTACCTGATGTATCCCTCATGGGTCATGTTCAGTATCCTGCTTCCCAGTACCTGAGTGTTGGGCACCTTCAACAAGTTAAAAGAAGGCGTGTAGAGACTGGTGTAGTTGATGCTTATCTCCTCTACCTGACCCTCCAAATCACCTATCTTGACGTAGTCTTTCACCTTGAAAGGCTGACTAAAGAGGACGTAGAAACCTGCTACGATGTTGTTGATGGTCTGGCTGCTACCGAAACCCAACGCTGCGCCCAGCAACGCCGAGGCCCCCACGAAAAGATCTGTAGGCAGATCGAACATCGTGAAGACCGTTGTGAACGCTATGATGATTGCTACTACCCTGACGACCAGCTTCATCGCGTTCATTACATGTGGCTCTAGTCCAATCTCAGAGCCCTTGTCAACCATGAACCGCACAATGACTCGATAGACTACCGAGATCACTATCAGCGCCGCTATGGAGTAGGCTAGGCTCCAGGCTTTAGTCATCATGAAATCGAGAGGCAACTCGTACATGTATCGCTGGTTTCACAAACTAGAATATATGAGTTACCCTATTTTGTCTTCTTTTCTCGTTTTTCCTCGCTCAACCTGGACTCCACTGATCGCCTCAACTGCAGTAAAAGCGTGGCCATCAACCCGAAAACGAGGAACTGGAACCCCGAGGTAACCAGCAAGATGGAAAGCAGGTAACTGTACGGGTTCAGGAATCCGGTGTATCCCGACGTTACTTTATCCAGCGACAAACCTACCAGTAGAATTACACCTGACCCTGTGAGTGTACCCCCAAGTATGAAAGCTAGGAGGTCTAAACGGATGGAGAGGAGGTCTCTTAGCTTAGCCTTAACCTTCACACCTATGGGTTGACGGCTCACCCTGTCATCGTTCACAGTCACAGGAATCTCGATTAATCTAAGACCTTGCCTCTGAGCCTCAACGAGAAGCTCGGTCTCAAAGACCTGACTGCTCGAGGGAACCTCCCCTAAGACGCCTAGAAGGTTGCCTCGTCTGTAAGCTTTCACACACGTAGTGTCTGTGAGCCCCGTCCGATAGATAAGCCGAACCAAGCCATGGTAGCCTTTACTGAGCCATCGACGTGTAAACGACCGGTTATCAACTCCTTCACGAAGCCTCTTGGAGCCTACCACGAGATCATACTCATCGAGGAGCCTAACGCTCTCAGGGATGAAGTCAAGGTTCACCGAAAGATCGATGGGAAAGTAGACGACTTTATCGTGGACTGCGTCCCTTACGCCCGTCTTCAATGCCTCCGCGAGACTGGGCTCAGGGAGCTCGATGAGCCGCACCTCAGGTAAGCGGTCACAGAGCTCAAGAGCGATGCTGTTCGTCTCATCGACGCTACCATTTTCTACTAAAATTATCTCGAACTCGGTCAACTGGCCTCGTAGGTACTCTGTTAATCTCTCCGTGTTTCTACTTAGGAGGTCCGCCTCGTTGTGAACAGGGACCACGAGGCTTGCTCTGTGAGCCATACGTCAACCTCACCATCTTTTTCATAAATAAGTTACATGTTTATTTGACAGTTAAATATATTAGATTTGTTAATGGATGAACCGCCTTGAAGATCTGTTACGTTTCACCAGAGTTCTTCGCATGGGGGACCCACGGTGGCTTCGGGTACCTGACGAGGACCCTTTCCACCGGGCTTGCTGAGAGAGGCATTGATGTCTGTGTGGTCACACCAAGGAGAAAAGGACAGCCTCCCGTGGAATGGATCGATGAGGTGAAGGTCATAGGATACGAGCCATACACTGGGTATCCACACCTGCTGAAAGCGTTCGCCTCCAGAGCAGCTAGCCTGGGTTCCTACAGGGAAGCTGACGCGGATATCTACCACAGCCAAGCTGTAAGCTACAACACTATAGTAGCTCAACGCACTTCACCGAGCAAGCTTCACATCATAACTTTCCAGGACCCCTACGACGAACGAGAGTGGCGAAGAATCGCCAAAGTGGAGCCAAGGTACAGGCTCACACCTGTTCACAGAGCCAGAATAGAGGCGGAGCGAAGACTGTTATCACACGCCTGCAATGGCGCTGACGCACTTTTCTCTCAGGCACACTTCCTCGTCACGAAAGCAAGGAAACTCTTCAACATCTCCAAGCCCATCGGGTTTCTACCCAACCCAGTGCCCATATATGGGGGTAGCGTCGAGAAGAGTTCTCAGCCTCAGGTGTGCTTCTTAGCACGGTGGGACCCCCAGAAACGAGTAGAGCTGTTCTTTGAACAATCCAGAATGTTCCCGGATGTCAGGTTCATTGCGATGGGACATAGCCACGACGCATTGAAGGACCATGAACTCAGGGAGAGATACAGGGATATTCCTAATCTTGTTCTCACTGGGTTTGTCTCGGAGGAGGAAAAATCACGTATACTCGCCGAGAGCTGGGCGTTGGTGAACACCAGCATCAGGGAAGCTCTTCCGGTGAGCTTCCTTGAGGCCCTCGCCCACGAGACCCCCATTATCAGCGGCGAGAACCCTGACGGCCTCACGAAGAAGTATGGGTATCATGTCACTGGTGACGACTATGCTTCCGCCATCAGATACTGTCTGGAAGATAAGGATAGAACACGGAAAGGCAGGGAGGGGCGACGCCTCGTGGAGAACTTGTACCACGTCGATAAGGTAATTGACAGGCACATCAAGGTCTACGAGAATTTACTGGAGGGGAACCGTTGAGGCTCCTCGTCTTCGGGGGCTGGTTCGGCTCAGGCAACCTCGGCGACGAGGCAACACTTATCGGCGTCAGAGAGATACTGAGCAAGACCATACCGGAGGCCCAGATAACCGCCCTCTCCTTGGACCCTAAACGTACCGAAAGGGTATGCGGGGTGAACGCTGTCCAACTCCAAAGCCCAAAGACGTTGATAAGTGACAGCCGCGACTACAGGCGAGTCTTCAGTGAGGCCGACGCCTGCATAGTCACAGGGGGCACCCCCATCTACGATTATGGCCACCTCTCAAGGGCGATCCATCTGGGGCTCCCAGGCTTACAGAGGAAACCAGTGATATTATTTGGGGTAGGGGTTAAGCCGCTCCCATCCCTGGGAGGAAGAGAGATCACCCGACTGCTCCTCATGAGGGCGAGCCTCATCTCGACGAGGGACCACCCCTCCAGGAGGATACTGATGCAGTTAACGAGGAGCCCCATCGCGGTGACGGGGGACAGCGCGCTTTACCTAGACGCTGACGAGGAGAAGGTCATCGAGTTTGATGACCCCACGGTGCTGATATGCCCCAGAGTGCTATCACCGGACTATATGAGCCACTATCATGAACATTTGACGCCAGCCAAGATAAACAAGGTAAGGCACATGATCGCCAAGGCAGCCGACAGAGTCGCTGAGACCCACAAGGTTGCGTTCATCCCATTTCATACAGCTGTCGGCGATGATGACAGGCAGGAAATTAAACGGATCATGAACCTGATGAAGCGGAAGGATGTGAACGTGATGACGCGACCTGAGTCACCCGAGAGAGCACTCAGCCTCCTCGGGGGCGCTGACCTTGTTCTGGGTCTGCGGCTCCACTCGCTGATTCTCGCCTCCATGATGAGGGTACCGGTGGTGACAGTTGGCTACGACAGCAAGATAGATGGATTCATGGAGCTAGCGGGCCTCGGGAAATACCTGTGCCACCCAGACGATGGGTTGAACGTGTTGTCGTCGCTGGTAGATGACGCCCTCAACGAGGCATCAGACATCAGGAGAACGATGAACCAGTCGATAGACATGATGCGTCGAAGGATAATGGGTGAGGCCGTTAGAGTAAACATGCTTCTTGAAGCTCAGTGACCCATCAAGAACTCCCTTGCCTCCCCCGCAAGGAACACAGAGCCAATGACAAGAACCATGTCCTGTTTCTTCGCTAACTCCAAGGCCCGGGTGAACGCCTTCTCCTGTTCAGGTATGATCTCGTAGGGTTTGCCGTGTTTCTTTACCTCGGCTGCTAGTATCTCTGGGTCCGCAGCTCTACCCATGACGCGGTGAGTGGTGAGTATGACGTGATCCGCGATCATGCTGATGTTCATCATCATGCCGGGGATGTTCTTGTCCGATGAGATGCTCACGACGGCGATTAGACGCTGATACGTGAAGTCTCTGGTTATGGTCTCCCTGACCGCTTCGGTTGCCTCAGCGTCCTTGGCGCAGTCCAACACAACCAGTGGCTCTGTCTTGATTATCTCAAGTCTTCCGGGCCAGTAGACTCTTCGGAGCCCCTCCTTGACTCCTTTCTCGGTGATGGTTACGCCGTATTTACTCAGTGACTCCACCGCCGCTACCGCCGTTGCGGCGTTCATGACTTGGTGGTCCCCCAGAAGCGGTATATACAACTCGCTGTACTCCCCTGAGAGGCTGCAGAGACTGAAGGTCTGCCCCGTCAACGTGGAGCCAAACCTCTGATACATGGTATCGTATCCGATCCTTACCACCTCACTGTTGAGACTGTCAGCCGTCTCCTTGAACACATTGAAGACCAGTTCGTCCTGTGTAGCGGTCACCAGAATCCTATCCTCCTTGATGATGCCAGCCTTCTCGTGGGCGATCTCCTCCAACGTGTCGCCGAGGATGTTTGTATGCTCGAATCCGATGTTCGTGATAACCGATACGAGGGGGTCTACTACAGTCGTCGCGTCCAGTCTCCCACCGAGGCCCACCTCAAGCACCGCGTAGTCCACACGCTGCTCCTTGAAGTACATGAGCGCCATGGCGGTGACGATGTCGAAGAACCGGAGGGGCATAGACTCAGAGTAACCCAGCATCTCCTCGAAAAGAGGGCGAATAGCAGACAGTAGCCGCGCTACATCGTCACCGGGTATCATCTCGCCGTTTACTTTGACTCGCTCCTTGAAGACCTCAAGATGAGGCGAGGTGAAGAGGCCAACTTTGTAACCCTCGGCTTGAAGTATGGACGCGGTCATGGCGCTTGTGCTGCCTTTGCCGTTGGTGCCTCCAATATGAATTATCTTGAAGCTATCCTGCGGCCTCCCGAGGAGATCGAGTATCTTCCTTGTGGGTATCAAGGTCCGTTTAGGGCCGAACCGACGGACGTTGAACACCCACTCCAAGGCCTCATCGTAGTTCAAGGATTCACCGCCGGGATTATCCACGGAGTAAGAGTACTTCCATTATATAATCTAGATTACACACCATGTGCATAGACATACGTTAAAAACCGTGTTCACGCTAATCCATGTGATTGTTTGAAGTTTGATACACCCATGTTCGGCGTTCATCTTCAGTACGAGGGCAGAGACTTTGAGGAGATGAGGGCGCCGCGTTGAGCTCCGACAACGATGATATCAAGCTCTTCGCCTAGGAAGTCATTCCCAAGATAAAGTAACAAAAGCTGACCCTTATTGGGCACTTTTTCTAGAAACTGGCCTATTTTTTCATTGCGTCTCTTACTATGGACGCTGAGCCCTTGGAGCCGAAAGCCTTGATGAAGACTCTTGCCTCTGCGTACGCCAGCGCCTCAAGGGAGGCGGTGGTCTCCTCGTCAACGCCATGTATCCTGTCATAGTACTCCTTCAAGGCGTACTTGACGTTCTTTCCGAACACCTCGTTATCCGCCTTGCCTGGGTTCTTAGGCTTGTACTTCTGCAGCGTCCAGGCGTACATATCCTTGTAGAGTTCAGGTTGGTACACCTTGTAGGTGTCCAGCACGATGTTCTGCCAGAAGGTCCCCACATTGCCCTTGATTAGGTCTCCCTTGGGGAACACGGTGTTGATGAGTTCTCGGGGTGTTCCAGTGATGCCATGTTGCGCGATCCTCACGTTTAATCCGTTATCCCTCAACGCTTTGGCGACTGCCTTGGTCTGCGGGATGTCGATGGACACCTGCTCCACCAAGTTGCCGTGCTCGTCGTAGATGTTTCCGTGACTCGCACCGTTGGCGATGGCGAGCACCTGCGGGTAGACGCCGTTCTTGTTCAGTCCTTTCACGAAGATGACAGCTTCCTCCGGCGTCGTCAACACGTGGCCGCTCTCGTTTTTCTTTCCTATCTCGCCGACCTCGACTTCCAGCCCAAAGGGCTCATCGCCCATCTTAGTTTCAATGTACTTGGCTAGCTCCGTGGTGATCTCTATGTTTCGTGCTAACGCGGCTTTGAGGTCGCTCTGTGTGACGTCGTAGAGATAGCTGGCGTCTATGGCATATGACGTGAATCCAGCCTCTATCTGTGCGTCGATGAGGCGTTTAGCGTTCTCCACGTCGTCTGGTGTGCCTTTCTTCAGTGTGATGTGGTCGGCGTGGAGTGCCCAGATATCGTACTCCACCTGCTCCGCGGCTTCCTTGATCTGGTCAGAGTAGTCACACGGTCTCATACCGGTGTAGCCATAGTCAAGGTTGCACTCTGACATGGCTATCTCGAACATGACAGCTGAGTCAAGGTCCTTGGCTGCCCTGAATATTCCCCTTGCTACCCCTGGGGTCACCCTGACGTTAGCTGCTAGGATTATTACGCCCTTGTCCATGAGGGCATCAAACATTTCTTTTCCTGGGATCGGCTCGTTCATCTCATTCACCCTTCCTTATCTTTTCGATGAGTTCTATCTCCCGTCTGCCACCGATGTAGACGGGAACACGCTGGGAAATACTCTCTGGCTTGATTGATAAAATGCTCTGCTGGCTGTCACTGGTGGCTCCACCAGCCTCCGTGATGATGTACCCCATGGGATTGGCTTCAAAGAGAAGCCGAAGCTTGCCCTCCTCTCTGCCTTTGAAACCGGGGTACGTGAAGATGCCTCCCTTGTGGAGTATCTGGTGTACATCTGCTACGAAGCTGCCGCTGTACCTGAGCTTGTACCCGTCATCTTCCAGTGTCTCAATGTATCGCTTGTGGAATGGCAGATAATCCCGCCGGAGCGCCCCAGGGGCATATATCTTGCTGTCAGGTATGGTGAGGTTCTCGGCTTGTAGCACGAACTCGTCATGTTCATTCAGAAGGAACTCGTGGACACCTTCACCTAGACAGTAGTTCAACGTGGTGAGCGGCCCGTAAAGCACGTACATGGCGCCCACCATCTCGCTTCCCGGGCTCAATACGTCGCCCCTGTAGATGCCGACGATTGTACCCACTGCAAGGTTAACTCCTATGAGTGATGAGCCATCAAGCGGGTCGATGGTGACACCGATATCTGAAGATGAATCAAACTTCAGGATATCTGGCTGTTCCTCTGACGCGAAGAATCGTACTAGCCCCGAGGCTTTGAGATCAGAAAGTATGAGTTCGTCTGCCCACTTGTCCATGGCTAGCTGTTGTTCACCGTAGATGTTGGATGAGTCAGATATGCCCTGTCGGGTAGCGAAGCCTCTGCTTATGGTCTTGGTAACTTTAGCGATCCTTAAGACAACCTGTGCAATTTCCATGTCACCGTTTTTTAGATGCTCTTTCAATCTCATCTTGCCCACTCATGAGTATATGATCATGATTCTACATTTGTCTATTTCTTTTCTAGTGACGTATGTACGTAGAACAAGCTTGTCTGGGTGTCACCGGTTATATGGATTGATGGGGCTTGATATCCACCACGGGTGAGCCCTCTAACGCGTCAAGCCCCTTTACTGTAAGAGTGCACCCATCCACTGAGACAAGCTCCACGATGGTTAACCCAATTGGGTTCGGCCTCGATGGGCTATGTGACGCGAATACCCCACGATAAGTGGTCTCGCCGTGACGTCTAGGGATAACGTGAAGAGTACCCCGGTGCTTGTCGTCGTCTCGCTGATGGAACCAGTAAAGAATATTGAGATGACTGTACTCCTCGATCCTGAGAAGACCAGGGCAGACCTCCTCAGTCAACTCGATCACAGATATGTCGCCGTTAACCTCTATGACTTTCCCTATGAACTTGACCTCACCAGTCTCCATACCTAGCCCAGTACTGAATGCGGGTTACTGTATTTCTCGTTAATGTTTCTTTGGCATGTGTTAATTACATCTTGAAGGATTCTTATTTGAGGAACATGAGTAGGGTCTCCATAGTCAAATCAAGGGAAAGCCCAGAGGACAACCAAGTTTACGGGATGGTTAAGGAAGCCATCGACAAACTCGGTGGCATCGAGAGCATCGTCAAGCCTAGGCAATCAGTGGCCCTCAAGCCCAATGTGGTCACAGGGGAACTCTCAGGCCCCGGAGTCACCACCGATAAACGAGTCGTAGAGGCAATGATCAAGCTCTGCAAGGAAGCCGGAGCTAGGAAGGTGTCCATAGTTGAGGGAGCGGGGTACTTCACAGAGACCAGTAAGGCACTTGAACTCAGCGGAATCAAAAAACTCGCAGAAGACAAAGGAGCCGAGCTTGTTGACGTAGACAAGGATGAAACAGTTGAACTCCCTGTCCCTGAGCCATTGATCATCGAGAAGATCAAGGTGAGCAAGGCGTTCATGGACGCTGATGTCAGGATCAATCTACCAGTCATGAAGACTCATGACCAGCTACTGGTCACCCTTGGCGTCAAGAACCTGAAGGGGGTCATCCCTAAGACCATGAAGCGTAATTTCCACAAGATAGGGGTCGTCAAGGGAATCCTGGACCTCTACAGGACAGTGCCAGTAGACCTGACAGTGTTGGATGCCATCGTCGCCATGGAGGGGTTGGGTCCCAGCTTCGGTCCCAAGGTGGAGCTCAACACGATAATCGCAAGCAAGGATATGTTCGCCCTTGACAGAGTCGCGTCAAGAATAATGGGCTTCGCCCCCGAGGAACTGGATTACCTTGTAGAGGGAGCTGCTTTAGGGCTAACAGACTTCAGCGAGGAGGTGGAAGTGGTTGGTGAGCCAGTGTCAAGTTACTCGTACCGGTTCGAGCGACCGCCAACTGACCTTGAGTTCGCTGAGGGAGTTACAGTCATCAGCGACGGCGCCTGCAGCGCTTGCAGAGGCACCATCCACAGCGTCGTCTATGACCTAGAACAGATGCAGAAGATGGGGGAGATCAGGGATCTATTCATCGTGGTTGGCAGCAAGGCTGAGGTTCCCGAGGGACTTTCTAATACACCTGTCATCATGGGGATCTGCCAGAGCATGAACGCTGATCAGGGCTGCTACGTGGAGGGGTGCCCACCCAACAACGATAAGATGAGGGCGGCAATCTACCAAGTTTGCAACATATCTGACTAAACTCCAATCATTATCCTGAGATAAGCAATTAGGGTGAGACGCGGCATCCACCGCGGTCTCTATAACTATGTTAGTCGTCAGCAATAATGGGAGCCTGACTGAATAGGGTCTCTAGTCCCCTTAGCCGGTTCCGGAGGGTCACCTCTGTTGTGCCCGCCGCCTCGGCCACGGCTTTCTGTATTCGTTTTTCGTTCTTCTCGATGCAAGCCTTGTAGAGGGCTGCAGCCGCGATTCCTCTAGGGTCCTTCCCTGAGAGGCCCTGGAGTCTCTTGGCTCTCCTCAGTATCTCGATGGCCCGGATCTCGGTCTCGCCCTTGAGCCGTAGCTTGGACGCTATCCTAGGGATGAATTTGAGGGGGTCATCGATGGGCATCTTGATCTTCATCTCCCTGATTAGCAGCCTGTAGGTTCTCGCTACCTCGGAGTGTTCACGTGTAGAGGCAGCTGTGATCTCCTTCAACGGTCTGGGAATACCAGCCTTTCTGCAGGCAGCGTAGATGCTAGCAGCGACGAAAGCGTCGATGCTTCTTCCTCGAATCAGATCCTGCTTGAGAGCCTTCCTGTAGATCAACGCTGACTGCTCTTTGATATTCTTGGGCAGGTGTAGGCTTGCGCTCATCCGGTCCAGCTCCGCCATGGCGATGCTGAGGTTCCTTCGCCATGTTTCATCGAACTTGCTCCTGTTGTCGTATCTGCGGAGCCTGTCCATCTTCATGATGGTTTTGTTGTCCAGTTTCTTTCCGCTGGCGTCCCTGAATCCCGTGAAAACAGTGGAAAGTCCCTTGTCGTAGAGAGTGTATGAGGTTCCTAGGCCTGTCCGGCTTCGGGAGTCTTTCTCTGAGATGGTGAATGCTCTCCACTCAGGACCGGTGTCTATGTGGTCGTCGCTAAGGACTAGGCCACAGTTGGCGCAGATCTCCTCTCCAGCCTCGTAATCGTTGACTAGGTTCGTGCTTTGACACCGGGAGCACTTTTTCTCATATGTGTTGTCCACCATTTTTCTCACCAAAATTATCTCGTCGCGAACTCATCGAGGCGTAGAACGGGTTTCTCACCTGTTTCGTGGTCATTCTCTACAGGCTTCGTGGTGATGAACACTGAGCCTCCCCTATCTATATGGAGCAGGAGCGAATCGAAGTCAATTCCTCGGGTCTCCCTCACCTGTACGTCGTCCGGGTCGTCTCCAAGGTAGTATACGACTAGTTTGGTTCCTTGCCATATTACCGTGGGCCAGAGCTTGTCTTCTGCCTTGATGAATATTTTCGACAATGTTCTGAGTTTATCTTATTTTGTCCGATACATAACATTGAACTTGTAACAAGTGTTCGTGCATATTGTTTGTAACATCTGTTCGAACAACTTATAAAAGTTGAAAGAGTTAACATTTTTATAGAAATATGTCAATCGCAGGGCTCCATGAACGACTAACACAGTTCGGATTCAACAAAGAAGAGGCAGAAATATACATATTCATCACAGCCATGGGGCCCACACCAGCCAGGGTAGTCGCCAGAAGATTCGATATCAACAGAATGAAGGCGTACAGGACCCTGAAGGACCTAGAAGAAAAAGGGTTTGTACATCGGATCATGGGTAGACCAGTAAGATTTGTCACTCAACCCATTGAGGGTATATTAAACGCTCAAATCGAGCAGACACGAGACAGGCTGTCAACGCTGGAAAATAATCATTTGAGGATCATCGAGGACCTTGAGAGACTCAGTACTGTAGACGCCACCATCGAGGAGGAGCCAAGGTTCAGGATCTATCAAGGCAGGCAACAGGTGTACGAGCTCCTCGCCACAATGTGTGACAGGGTAAAAGCAGAAATAAACATAGTCACCACTCCCTCAGACTTCCTGAGGCTCAGCCTCTGGGGTATCGACAACAGGTTAATTAGGTTAGCCTCCTCGGGGAGGATAGTGCGGCTCCTCACACAGATAGATGACACAGTCATCAATGAGATAGAGAACATTCAAGACCACTTTGAGATAAGGCACCTAGCCATGCCTTCACCCCTCAGGTTTGTCACCATCGACGACGGCGAGACTTTGACCTCTGTAGCTATGGATGACTCCATGAGCATGACCACTCAGGATGATACAGGGCTATGGACAAACGCCGCAAGCTTCACGACGGCGATGAATGTCTTCTACGATGCCCTCTGGAGCGTTGCACCCGAGTCTCATGTCGTCATCAACACAATCAGAACAGGAGAGAGACCGCAGGAGTTCGTGACTATAAGGTCGATGGACGAGTACTCGCGTTTCTTCAGTTCACTTATCAGCACCGCGGAGACGTCCGTCGATTTAATGGTCAACAAGATCCAAGATCTACCGGTTCCATTGAGCGAGATAATTCAGGACGCAGGGGAACGAAGGATAAGGGTACTCACAATCGTCGAGGAGAGCATGAGCGCTGAGTTGAGCAGGGTTATGAGACTTGCGGAGGTCAGACATAACGTTACCGAGTCTAAGCTCACGTTGCTTGTAGTGGACGGTGACGAGAGTCTCCTTACAACAACAGGGTTTGAGTCGTCTATTCACGCAGTCTGGTCTAACCTTGAGGCATACGTTGAGACCACCACCATGATATTCGAGGACTATTGGGTCAACAGTAGCCCCGCGGACACCAGATACAGGGAGCTTATCATACAAGAGAACAAGTCGGAGATCACGGGGATAATCCAGACATTCCTTGAGGAAAGACACTGGAAGGTTACTGTACCTGGGAAGGTCAAGGGAAACACAGGGTTAGAGTATGTGTTTGATCTTTATGCTGAAAACGAGAGAAAGGCTATTGGGTTGAACCTTAACCTGGAGGAGGACGCTTTCAATAAGATATTCGAGCTTAGCGCCAGAAAAATGGACCTCGAAGATGTGAACCTTATTCTGGGATCGATCAAACCCCTAGAGGAAGAGATAATTAGATTGGCTTCCCTGTATGGGATATCGTTGATCCAAGCTGATGATGCCGTTAGCTTGACTGAGAAGATACTAGAAGAATAGTGAAACCCACTAAAAATAGATAGATGAATGGAAACATTAACGGTTACATATATTAGTATAAAAAACAAATTTAGAAGGATGTACTCCTACGTCGAGCTTGATTCATTTATACGGGAAATCGGGGTAAACAACCACATTATCCTGTTCTATGACTCACAGGAGAGCAAACGCAAAGTCTTGTACAGCTACCTAGCTGATGGCCTAAAGAAGGGAATGGGGATAGTCTATATCCGTTCAGAGGAGACAGAGGACCAGATAAGGCGTGGGCTGGTCTCACAAGGAATAGATTTTGAGCCCAACTTGTCCACCGGTAACATAGTTATTAGGAATTATGATGAGTGGTACATCGAGAATGATCACGTGGAGCCCATGCGTATAATCGATCACTGGCATAAGGTCAAGGACCAATTCACGGCCAAAGGGCTGGGTGTGAGGGCGACAGGGGAGCTTTCATGCTTCTTCGAGCATGACAAGGTGCGTGAGCTGTTGAAGTATGAGTACGCGCTACACAAAGTTCTGAACATCCCAATGGACGTGATCTGCGCCTACAACCTGAAGACCATCGTGGATAAGGGGTACACAGAAATGATCATGCCGTTGGTGAGAGCGCACGGTAAGGCTCTTTTCACCGCTGAGGGAGGAACCATGATGCTTGAGCCCCAAGGAATCGAGGGATCTGACCTAGAAAAGCTCATGGAGATAAAGTTTTAGCATTTTACGTTAGCCACCTGTGTAAAAAAAGAGGGGAGTCCCATCACTGGAACGGATACATCCGCTTCAGGCGGCTAAGGGTCTCGTCGATCCTTGGCTGAGGAAGCTCGTATGGCTGAAGTTTACCGTCGAGATAGTCTTCGTACGCGGACATGTCGAAGTATCCGTGGCCACTCATCAGCGTGAGAATGGTCTTCGCCTCACCTGTCTCCTTGCATTGTAGAGCTTCATCGATTGTCGCCTTCACGGCGTGAGCCGTCTCAGGCGCCGGTATCAGTCCCTCCGCCTTGGTGAACGTGGCGGCTGCTTCGAGTGCCTCTATCTGGTTGTACGCTCGGGGCTTTATTATGCCATGATTGGCAAGAGAGCTGATCTGTGGAGCCATTCCGTGGTACCTGAGTCCACCTGCGTGGATGGGGTCGGGGATGAACTCGTGGCCGAGGGTGAACATCCTCATCAATGGAGTCATCCTGCCTGTGTCTCCATGGTCGTACAGGTACTCGCCTTTGGAGAGGCTGGGGCAGGCCGTTGACTCCACCGCTATGAATTCGGTGTCCTTGGGAGCCTTTCCTCTCAGCTTCTCGCCGATGTACGGGTAAGCTACTCCTGCGAAGTTGCTTCCACCCCCAACGCAGCCTATTACCTTGTCGGGGTACTCGTCCACCGTTCCAAGCTGTGCTTGTGCCTCCTGACCTGTCACTGTCTGGTGCATGAGGACGTGGTTGAGGACGCTGCCGAGACTGTACTTTGTGTTCTCGTCCTTGAGGCACTGCTCCACGGCTTCGCTGATGGCGATACCGAGGCTGCCTGGGGTGTCTGGGAACTCTTCCAGTATCCTGCGTCCCACCTCTGTGCGTGTGCTGGGGCTCGGTATTACCTCTGCCCCGTACATCCTCATCATGACCTTACGGTAGGGTTTCTGCTCGTAGCTGATCCGGACCATGTAGACCTCGATTTCTAGGTCAAACAGGGTTCCAGCGTAAGCGAGGCTGCTTCCCCACTGGCCCGCACCGGTCTCGGTGGTGAGCTTTTCGACGCCTTCCTTCATGTTGTAGTAGGCTTGTGGCACCGCTGTGTTGGGTTTATGGCTACCGGTCGGGCTGACTCCCTCGTACTTGTAATAGATCCGGGCAGGCGTCTTGAGCAGTCGCTCCAGCCGCGTTGCCCTGATGAGGGGCGTCGGTCTCCATAGCCGGTAGGCTTCTCTTACTTCCTCTGGGATATCTATACTCCTTTTCTCCGTTACTTCCTGCCTCAGGAGCTCCTTAGCGAAAATAGGGAGCAACGCCTCTGGGTTGACCGGCTCTCGTGTAGCTGGGTCTAGTAGAGGGTCCGGGCGTGATGGAAGATCGGGTGCTATAGAAATCCATTTTTTGGGTATCTGATCCTCCGTCAGGAGGATGGTTCTGTCCAGTCCAAGTGATACACGCTTCTATACCTCCTAGCAAGCTAGGTGCCCAACTAAAGTTGATTATAAATAAAAAACTTGTTAACCGTAAAAGAGTTAACTGAGGAACTCGGCGACCTCTTCAAGGCGCAGCTTCTTGGGAACCCTTCCCTCAGCCGCGGGATATCCTAACGCCACAGCCCCAGAGAGCTTCCACTCTTTACCAAAATATTGTCGGGTCTCCTCGTAGGCGTAGAAGACATCACCGATCCACAGGCTGCCCAAGCCGAGATCGTGGGCACGTAAACAGATGTTCTGGATGGCTGCCGCGACGCTGTGCTCCTCCGTGATCCAGCCATTCTCATTGGTGTTCCAAACGATGACCACCACTGGTGCCTCCTCCATGATTTCAAGGGTCCGTGGCGTGGAGCCCCCTTCCTTCCGTGGCTCTGAATGAATGCGTTGAGGTGGTCCCTGAACATGAGGTTGTACTTGTCCTTGGCGTCCCCGGTGAGGACTGTGAATCGCCACTGGTGGCCGTTCTTTGCGCTCGGCGCCCAGTTACCTGCCTCAAGAATGTCCCTGATGGTTTCCTTCGGAACTGGATCAGGTTTGAACTTCCTTATACTCCTGCGTCCTTTGATAGCTTCAATAAGCTCCAAAATCTACACCGTTATAGGGTACCGGTCAGGTATTGTTAAGCCTAGAGGTATCGGGTTTGAAGGTCCTAGCCATCGGTGACAACTGCATAGATCTCTACCGGGAACTCGGAAAGAAGTACCCGGGAGGGAACGCGTTGAACGTCGCGGTCTACGCCTCAAGGATCGACGGCATACAAGCGGATTACATCGGAGTGGTGGGGCGTGACGAAAATGGTGACTTCATCCATGACCAGATGAAGAAGCAGGGGCTCTCCACTGATAACCTGCTGAGGTGGGAGGGTGAGACCTCGGTAACAACCATTCTCATCCGTGACGGCGACAGGGTCTTCGACGACTACCTAGAAGGAGTTCAGGAGGACGCACGGTTTCCTTCTAAGCTAGTGGAGCAGACTCTAGGTTTCGACCTCGTACACTTCACGATATGGGGCTTCGGCAGGGATATTGTAGCTGAGCTCCGCAACCGTGGTGAAGTATTGCTCTCATGTGACTTCAGCAGCCAGCTAGATGATCCTAGAACGGGTATAATGAAACATCTGGACTACTGCTTCTTCTCGGGAAGCCACATCAATAAGGAGGGAGCCCACCTAGAGGAGAAAATCAAGGAACTCAAGGAAAGAACACCGGGAACCGTGGTGATGACCCTCGGCGAATACGGCTCCATCGCGTATGACAGCGAGACACTCTACAAGTGCTCCGCGCCCCCAGTGAAAGTTGTGGACACCCTCGGAGCTGGAGACGCGTACATAGCATCGTTCCTCTGCAGCAGAATAAAAGGACGCAACATAGAAGACTCGATGAAAGAAGGCCACAAGGCAGCCACTGAGATATGTAAAAGACTGGGCGCCTGGGGTGGAGACTCAGCCTAGAACTTGACCTTGTCGTAGAACCGCCATGCACCCATGCGCCTGTTCTTCGCGAGGCTCAGGTAGCAGCTAAGCCACTCTAACTCGATAAAGAGGGTGAACGGAGTTAGCAGGTTATCCACATCTAATCCCTGACTGTCATACTGAATGCACCTCACCCCGTTGCCCTCGCTGAACTCTATGATCTTGTCCTCCAGCTCACGCATCTCGCTGCGGCTCCTGAGGAAGATAGCTGCGGCGCCCTCGGTGAACAACTCAAGGGCGCCGTGCCTGAACTCGCTGTAGTCCACCGCTATGCCGTGGACCCAGCACATCTCCATCAATATGCATGCACTGTACTGGTAGGTGAGCCCCCAGTTGATGCCGCCGCCCACCATGAAGATGTGTTCATAGTCTTTGAGCTCAAGTCCCTGCTTCTTCGCCGTCTCCTTGGCCTTCGGGATCATGAAGGGTAGCAGGCTGGGTAGCTTCTCGGCTGCCTCCATCATCTTTCCTCCAATCTCGTAGCCCTTTTCCTGAAAGATTGCTCCAAAGAGGAGGTAGAGGCTGGTTAGTTTCCCGAGTGTTACGCCTCGGGCGTTCCACCCATAGGGATGGTCGGCTAGGTCGTTGATGACTGAATCTGTTTCTTGTGTGAGCCCCATAGTGACCGCGCCCCTCTCCTTGCACCACTTGAGGGCCTCCACGATCTCCTTTGTCTTTCCGCTTTGGCTGATGAAGATGCAGACAGCGTCCTTGTCTACAGCTGCAGGGCGGCGTTCAAGGAACTCCCATCCACTGAAGGCGTAGACTGGGGTCTTTGTGTACTTTTCCGCGATATACGTGATGGGTAGCTGTACGCTGTAGCTGCCACCGCTCCCCACGAGGTAGAATCTTTTCGCTGACGAGATATCTTTGCCCAGCCTCATAAGCTCAGGTTTCTGCTGGACTACCTTGTCGAGGGTGGACTGTGTTAACCCGTCCACGAGCCAGGCGGGACGGTATGTTTCCTCCGTTAAATAATCTACGGGCTCACTCATATGTGACACCAATTGCGGAAAAGGAGTGCCCTGAATGTTAAAAACGTTTCAAGAAAAAGAAGGGAGCTTAAAGCTCTAGCTTGAGGGACTCTTTGAGGCCCTTGTAACGGTTCCTGATAGTGACCTCGGTGACTCCCGCGGCGTCCGCGATCATCTTCTGGGTCCTCTTCTCGTCGTTCATTACACAGGCGATGTAAAGAGCAGCTGCGGCCAGACCCATCGGGTCCTTACCTGCGGTGGTCTTCATCTCCTCGGCCTTCCTTAGGATCTCCACGGCTGTCTGTTGTGTGCTCTCGCTGATATTCACCATTGCAGCGATCTTGGGGACCCTGTACTGGGCCTTAGGGATAGGCATACTTAGTTTCAACTCACGTAGGAGAAGCCTGTAGCACCTCGCTAGGTCCTTCTTGTCGATGGTGCTGACTTCGCCGAGTTCACGTAGTGTCCTTGGTGTGCCAGTTACACGGCACGCGGCGTAGAGGCTTGCAGCGGCGATAGCGCTGATGCTTCGTCCTCTGACTAGTCCTTTCTCGAGGGCTTTCCTATAGATTACTGCCGCTCTCTCCTTGACTGACTTGGGTATGTGTAGCTTGTCTGTGAGTCTGCTGAGTTCTGTCATGGCGTGACTCAGGTTCCTGTCGACGCTGCTCTGGTAGCTGCTCCTGATGTGCCATTTCTTGAGCCTTAGCATCTGGAACATAGTCTTGGTTGGAATTGACCTTCCGAAAGCGTCCTTGCCCACCTGACCTATCATTGTGCTTAGGCCCTTGTCGTGGACACTGAAGCTAAGAGGCATGCCTACACGGCTGCGGCTGTCCCTCTCGTCCTGACTGAAGGCCCTCCACTCGGGGCCCTCATTGATCATGGTATCGGCTATAACGAGGCCGCATGCACCACAAATTCTTTCCCCAGATCTTCCATCAATTATAATATGTGTGCTACCACATTCCGGGCAAACATCTTCATTTGCCAACTTTTTTCCCGGTTTTAACATTATATTTCATGCACCTTTGAGTGTAATCGGCGTGGGGAATACTCCAAACCCGATCGGAATAATTGCCCGCGCGCAGAGTAGCGATACAGCACTTTTCACATATTTATATCTTTCGATTATACTTACCATAGGCACTATAGTCATGGAGGTATATTCTAGTATATAATTCTCCATCAAGTATCAACAAAGACACTTACATGGCCCAATATAGCCATTATCAACAAAAAACGAGGTTCAGGTAACAATTTATGCCCCTAAAGCACCTATGCACTCCATGGCAGAGATACCAAAAGTCAAGATCGCGGTCCTCGGCGGCAGTACCACCATAGGCGCGGGTTTCCCCCGCGCGTATGAAGGCGTCAAACTTATAGCCGAGAACCTGGTTTTTGACACTCCTTTTGGCCCAACTGCGCCATTTTACCACGCTGAGGTGTATGGAAAAGAGTTCCTATACGTTGATTTCCATGGCATCAACAAGGAGGTCAGGAATACGGAGCCAGATAGCAGCGGTGAACGGGTGTTCTATGTCCTGTGGAAGGCGGGCGTCAAGAAGATCATAGGTACAGCGCTCTGTGGGTCAACCAACAGGCTGTTGGACCCAGGTGACGCTGTCATACCGGATGACTTCGTTGACTTCACCACCAAGCGCCCCCAGATGCTCATGGTGAACCTTCAGGACAAAGGCATGGATGTTCCAAGGTACAGTTACAGGCTGCACCAGCCTCTGTGCCCAACTATCAGCGACCACCTCGTAGAGGGAGCTACAGTCGCTGGTTTCCCCCGGGTCTTCAAAAGAGGCATCGTAGGCGTCGCGGAGGGTCCGAGGCTGGAGAGCCCAGCGGAGATAAGACTCAGGTGGCAGAACCTAGGTATCGATATCGTCACCATGAACCTGGTGCCCGAGGTGTTTTTCGCCCGTGAACTCGGCGCTTGCTATGCTGCGTTGGAGCTTGTGAGCAACTACGGTGAGGGACTCATTGATCCACGGTGGGAGGGGAACACTGCTTTCAGGGACTTTCAGAAACAGTGGAGCAGACCCTCGGCTGAGGCACTTCTGCACGCTATCAAGGAGATGGATCCTGATGACGAGAGCTGTGGCTGCAGCGAGCTTAGGTGGGAGAGCATCCTCCTATAACCCATAACCTATTTTTCATGTTTTGTTGGGTGCCGTCAGGTTTAGATAAACGTTTTAATGGCTCCACCCTGTGGTTCATATGAGTGATTCTATGAGCGGATTAATGATCGTGCGAGACGTTATGTCCAAAAACATCAAGACCGTTAAAACCGATGACACTGTCCTGTCGGCGGTCCAGAAGATGAATAAGTTCGGTATAGGCAGCGTCATAGTCACAGCCAGCGGTAGACCCGTTGGGATAATCACTGAGACCAATATATTGAGGCGTATCGTGGAGCCCCGGATGGACGCAGGAACCGTGTGGGCCAAGGACATCATGACAGGCCCACTGATCACCATCGAGCAGAATGCTGCACTCGACGAGGCAGCCAAAATCATGGCTGACAAGAAGATCAGCAGGCTCCCAGTCGTTCAGGGAAATAAGCTTGTAGGACTCCTTAGTAGCACTGATATCGTGAAGGCAAGCCCCACTCAGCTCGCAATCCTCGAGGAACTCCTCAGGGTATCTTAGAAACCTCCTTTTGGTTTTCATTCAAGGTTTTATTCATACATCCGCTTCATGGTTCAGGGATCAACATGAAAGATCCATGGGAAAGCGACGCGACTCACCCCGCAGACTATCATAGCGTTGAATGTCAGAGAGGAAGAGAGTTCATTATCCGATTGACCACGGGAGCAGATGTCTTTAAGGCGATCCAGAAGTTCGCCATTGACAAGGGCATCAAGTTCGGTAAGATCCACGCAGCGTTCATGGGTGGCTTCAGCCCAGCCAAGATGTACATGTGGTGCCCCGATCCGCATGACCCGAGCAATTGGCACAACGAGTCAGCGGCTAGCTTCGAGAACCTGAGCATGCTTGTAGCCATGAGCGGCATGATTCATACACGGCTAGAAGACGGTAAGCCGACGCCTTTCCCTGCTATCCACTACGTGATTGGGGGTGCGTGGGACGTGCCCACCGTGGGCGGGCACCTGACGGAGGGAACCATCGTTAAGGGAGTAATAGAGTGCTTCATCACGGAGATTCTTGGGATCGAGGAGCTTCTGCCAACTGACTACGACCCGGAGACCGACGGCGCCCCAGAGGAATGGTACAAGGAAGTCAAGTAGCTTCCATTTCATCCCTATTTTAGTCGAACCAGCTATAAGCAACGTTTACAGGTTTTTTGTGATTCAGTTTGGACCGCGTCGACATCGTAGTTATCGGAGCAGGAGTCGTAGGTTTAGCGGTTGGCGCCGCTGTCGCAGCCAAGGACAAGGAGATGTATATCCTTGAGAAGGAAAGTGTCCACGGGCAGGGCACAAGCAGCAGGAACAGCGAAGTCATTCATGCCGGTATCTACTACCCCAAGGGCAGCCTCAAAGCGGATCTATGCGTAAAGGCAAACCCCATGATCTACGAGATCTGTGAACAAAATAATGTGCCTTACAAGAAATGCGGCAAACTCATAGTAGCCAACGGCGAGGAAGAAGTCAAGCAACTAGAGGAAATAATAAGGCACGCCACCGACATCGGCGCCAGAGACCTTGAACTCATCGACGCTGAAAAGATACATGAATTGGAGCCCAACGTCAAGGCGGATATGGCTATCCTGAGCCCAAGCACAGGAATCGTTGACGCTCACGGACTCATGGACCACTTCCACAGGGAAGCCCGGAGAAACGCTGGAACCGATCCTCTTGTCCTTGAAACCGAGGTAATAGGCATCGAGCAGGTGAAGGACGGGTACGTCGTCAAAATGATGAGTGGCGGCGAGCCCTTTGAGGTGGAGGCAGACGTGGTCATCAACAGTGCCGGGCTTTACAGCGATAAGGTAGCAGAGATGGCGGGCATCGACATAGACGAGGCAGGATACAGGATGCACTGGAGTAAGGGAGAGTACTTCAGTCTCACGGGCAAGCCGCCTGCACTCATGCTGGTGTATCCTCCTCCACCGGAGGATGCGGCGAGCCTTGGCATCCACAGCGTCCCAGATCTGACAGGGCGACTGAAGTTCGGGCCAAACGCGTTCTACGTTGACGAGATCAATTACGCTGTCGAGTCAGAGAAGGAGCCGTTCTGGAGGGATATCGTCAAGTACTTCCCCACCGTGAAACTGGAAGACCTTCACCCCGACATGAGCGGAGTAAGGTCAAAGCTTCAGGGTCCTGGAGACCCAGTTATAGACTTCGTCATAAAGCATGAGGAGGACAGGGGCTTACCGGGTTTCATCAACTTGGTGGGCATCGAGTCGCCGGGGCTTACAAGCAGCCCAACCATCGCTGAGATGGTCAAAGGCATGGTAGACGAGTATCTAGGGTAAAATGAGTGCGGGGCAGCCAGTGCAGGGGTTCTTGTAGGTGGGGCAGGTGAGGCACCTGCTTCCGCATGGAGCCACTTCCCCTTCCCGTTTCTCTACTGGGCTGAACATTTTTGATGGTTTTAACGGTGTTTCCATGTATGTTAGCTGGGCCTCGACTCCCCCGAACCCTGTCTCAGGGTTGGCTCCCACGTAATCGGTCCAGAAGCGTTGATCATCCTCCACGTGAAGTATAACGTATGCTTCAGGTCCGTTATTTGCCCAGAACTGTACCTTGGGGCAGGTGCTGAAGCGTCTTCCGCTTTTCAACGCTTTCTCTGTTGACTCGAAGCGCATCCATAGTACTGCGGTGATCATGAAGAAAACTGGGAGGATGAAAGGAAAAGGTTGACGGCTACTCTTCTATAAGACAATATCTCTGCCATCTTCTTTCATGGAAATCTGAATTATGAACGCTGAGACGAGGGTGACACCCGCTATTGCTATGAATGTGAACACGTATCCCCGTGAGTCGATGGCGAGTCCAACCGCAGTGGTGGAGACAGCGCCCACGATGTTGCCGAATATAGTGACTACGCCCAGCCCCAGAGCCTTTAACTCCCTCGGAAGAGAGGAAGTCGTCCCTGCGTAGATTATGGGGCTGAAGCTGTAGAGGGTCAACCCCAGAGCCAGCAGATTCAAGGTCAACCAGCCACCAGGGAAGATCACCAAGGCGCTTAGTAGGACTGCACTCAGTGAACTGGCCACCAATATGGCTTGCTTTGAGCCTACGCGTTCCATTATGAAGCCGCTGCCCATCTTCGTGAAGATGCCCGCAAAGGGTAACACTGTGGATATGAGCCCCGCCAAAGCTATGTTCATGCCCCTGAACTCCACCAAGAAGCTGGGCGTGAACGTGAAAGTAGTTCTTAGAATCAGGTTGTAGGCGGCGTGGCTCAACGCGAAGGGTATCAGTATCCTCTTGTAATAGCCTAGGCTGGGTTTCGGGCCTTGCCTTGGCTCTGTCTCTCGTTCGGGCTCCTCCTTCATCAATATCATTGTGCCTAGGGATAGGAGGAATGCTGGTATGGAGAGGAAGAGGAACGCGTACCTCCATCCCAGTGCCTCCATGATGGTGACGGTGATCGGGAAGGCCAACGTGTTCCCAATGTTGGGCCCTGACTCGTTGAACCCGATGGCCCGTGCCTGCTTGCCTCTGAACCTGTCGCTGAGAAGCGCGTTGGACACGGGGAGATGTACTCCCTGGAATAGGCCCACGAGGAAACGGAGCACAAAGATGTCTAGGAACCCTCGGGCTCCGGTGATCAATAGGGTTGAGGCGCCGTACCCCACCATGCTGGCGGCAAGCACCCTTCTTGCCCCGTACCTGTTGCTGAGGTCTCCCGCTGGGAGCTTGCTGATGATGTACCCGATGAGGTACGCTGTTTCCAAGAGCCCCGCTTGGGCGTGGGTGAGGCCAAGCTCAGTGGATAAGACAGGGAGGACAGGCGGCAACACGCTCCGGGCGAGGTAGATGCTTATCCATCCCATCCACGTGATGAGGAGCACGGTGTAGTTGTACTCCCACCGCCCTAGGAGCCGGCTCATAGAGCCTGATTACGGTTCCTGCCTAGTTATGGTCTTCGATCAGGGAGGGCTAGCAGAACCTGTCCACGAGTTCCTGTACCTTGGCCTTGGCGTCGCCCATGATGTCCTTGCCGTGGGTGAATAGGATGTGATCGAACTCGTAGTCCAGCAGCCGCTTGATCTCCTTTGTTGCTTGGTCCACGTCCAGGCAGTACCTCTCTGGAGGCGGGTTGATGTTGCCCTCATCGTCGCCGAAAATGGTGTCTCCAGCGATGACCGCTTTGAGGGCAGGCAGGTAATAGCATGCGTTGCCCTCGCTGTGCCCGGGCACGTGGATGACCTCGATGCCTCCGCAGTACCCCAGCACCGCTTTGTCTTCTAGTCCTTCCACATAGACTCCTACGGCTTCCTTGATCAGCGGGGCCTCCAGTTCATGTGCCTTAACTGGGGCTCCTGTGAGTTCGACGAGCCGGGCAAGGTTCTGTATGTGGTCGCCGTGCTTGTGGGTGATGAGTATTAGGGATACGTCGGCCCATTCTTTGCTCATCTCTCTGAGCTCTGCTTCTATGTTGTCGAGGGCTTTCTGCCTCATGCCTCCGTCTATCAGAATAAGGCAGTCGTCGCAGTCAAGTATCCATGACTCCATCTGATGGTTCCCAGCTTCGCTGTGATCCATGCTGTGGAGCCCTTTCAGTACCTCTACCAAATAAACACCGAGAATAAGGGCATCAGAAGACTACTTAAACATTGAAGGCACGGAAACCGTCAAAGCCTGAGGCATCTCAGATTAACTGGTGGTTCATTGTTCCCCCGTAAAGGCTCAGCCCTCTACTCTTTGACAC
The DNA here is from genome assembly GCA_026014815.1 of Candidatus Bathyarchaeota archaeon. Classification (GTDB taxonomy): domain Archaea; phylum Thermoproteota; class Bathyarchaeia; order TCS64; family TCS64; genus RBG-16-57-9. Next base: position 105,172 of record JAOZHP010000151.1, on the reverse strand, counting down.
AGGAGGACCCCGAAAAACGAAGGCGAACCCTCCAGAACTGGAAACGCATAAACCATGTTGTCGTCTTCCTCTACAAGACCGGGCTGCTTACCTTGGTGGGCAGCGGATACTTCCTACTTCTCATAACTGTTGGCCGAAGAACTGGGAAGAGACGCACGACGCCACTGGAGTACAGGAAAAAGGATGAGGTGATACACCTGTTCGCAAGTAGAGGCAAGAAAACTGATTGGCTGAGGAATCTGAAGGCCAACCCATCTGAAGCCAGGGTAAGGATCGGGTTCAGGAGCTTCAGGCCAGAGATCAAGGTTCTCGATGCCGATGAGAAGGAGGAAGCCATCCGATGGTACATCAGCAGCTTCCCCAGGGCAGCAGGGTTCCTGTTCGGTTGGGACCCATATATAGATGACTTGGAGAGAACAAGCTTAACTTCACTGATCGCCCAGCTTGAGGTGATTCAGGTGCGTAAAAAACTAGACGATGCATCGATAGATCGGTGACACAAGTATAAACAACTCTTAATTAACATCAAAACCCACATGGGCTTGATGAATCTTCTCACTGAAGAAGAGAAACAATTGATCAAAAACGCGGCTAACCTCATGGAACAGTTGATCGAAACCATAGAAGTATCCGAAGACATGGAACTGCAAAAAGAGATCAAAGAGGCGTTAAGCGACGCAGAACGAGGAGATACCAAGCCCTTGAAACAGCTTCTCAAGGAACTTGAAATTAACGTATGAGACCCGCGCCACAAGACGTTTCAAGAATAACCATAAAAAATACTCATGATTCTACAGAAAATAATTGCACGTAAAATAATTTACAGATTCCAACAAATCAGGCTTAGATGAGAGACAAGAATTAATAAAAGCAATTACTAAAGGGCTGGGGCCCTGAAACTCTGGTTGCAAAATAATTTAAGACCATATAACAGATGGTTTACATTTACTGTAAAAGATTTTTAAGTATTAAATATAGTTAATAGTGACCGTCTTTGGATTATTTTGATAAATTAAAAAACGAACAAGTGTTATGCTATCACAATATTATAAATGACATCGATGTTTATCGTACTCGTACGAAAGACCCTTCGTTGCACGAATCTATTCGATTGTTTCGGAGGATTGTTGAAAATAACCTCGATGACATTGATGAATTAGACTCCCCATTTTTTGAAAGTTGGCAGGGAGTTAGTTATGCTCATTTTAAAATCAAAGAATTTGAAAGTTATTTATCCGATTTATCAATAAGATTTGGCTTACCTAGATTCATTTTTCGAGACGCACATAATATTTTAGATGCAATCTGCCATGAAATAATTGAACGTCAAAATATGGATAGAGAGCCTTTTCCATTTCTTGGTATTTTTGGAGGAGATAGATACAGAAAAGTCCACCCTATGAATTTTATTTGGTGTAGGTTCACGGATTATTATCGATATTGGAACTTAGGTTTCGTCGCGCATGAATTAGGACATGATATCTTAGAGAGCTATATTGAACCAGATCCAGTTTTTCATTCTTCACCATTTGATGATGAAGGAAAACCCATAATAGAAGACATTGTAGAAAATTGGGAAATCGAAATTATCTCTGATATTATTGGGACATTATCTGTTGGACCAAGCTTATTACATACTCATGCAATGGCACCAACGTTTTGGGCTTTTCATCCTGGAAGTGAGGCCGAGTATCTAAGAACGTTTCATACACATCCACCATGTGAGTTACGTTTCCATATTCATAATCGCATTTTGACTGACTTGGGGATTGCTAATGATTTTCCTATTCCAGATCTTGTGGATTTATACAAAGATATTGATCTTTCTGAGAGCCCTGAATATGAAGAACTTTTTTCAAATCGTGTAAGGAATATCCAAAATTCACTGGACACGATAAACGAAAAATTTGATCGACTTTACCCCCACTTGAAAGAGAATATTCGATTTTTTTCCTCCGATGAATGGGATTTAAGCAAAGAAATTGCAGATCGAATCACCAAAGAAGAAGATCTTTCTCTTGATGAATATTCCCCAGTACAAGTTCTCAACGGATTAATTTTCTCAAGAACGCATGAATTATCAGTTAGCCAGGAAGAGGAAATTATGCAAAAAATATTAAAGGTATTTACGTGTTAGTAACGGTTGAAACACACAATTCTTATTAAGTTGAAACACGTTTCAACTTCTATGAGTATGGCAAAAAAGAAACAAAAAGAAGTTCCTGCGAGTGTCGGCTCAGAAAAAGAAAAAATGTTAAAGATTGTAAAGGAACAATTTTCAGAAATCTTCCTTGCCACTACCTATGCCACAAAAAATGACCGTAAAAATGCATTATACAAATGCCTCGATCCGGGAATTAGATACACCATACAGGATCTGAGAAGGATTTTTTCAGAACAGTATAAATTCCCAATAAGTAGAGTCGCGATAAACAACTATGTAAATGAGTTAGAAGCAGAAGGTAAAGTAAAGTTTACTCGGGAAGGTCTTGGTGGCTCAAAGATAGTTAGCTTACCTAAACAGGAGCAAACAGTCGCACAAACTCCCGACTAATTTTTTCATGAATATTTCGGAATATAACCAATTATCAACTTTTACTTTTACATGTAAATTGGCGCCGGGAAAGGGATTTGAACCCTTGTGTCCGTGAGGACACCAGCTTTCCAGGCTGGCGCTCTTCCAGGCTAAGCGACCCCGGCCCAACGTCAATTAACCTTGAAGCAGAGATTTAAATCCTCACCTGTGCCACACTGTTTAATACAAACCAATTCTATCTAAGCCCGAAGCCAAGATGAACGTAAGCTGGATCGATAGAAGCCAGAAAACACTGGAACAACTTAAAGAACTACGGGAGAAACGTGACCTAGACCGCCTGGACCTTGTGAAAGGCATGCGTTTCAGCTTCGGCAGTCTTGGGCAGAGCCTCAGCGGCTGGATGCAGTGGGTGAACAGCCCAGAGATTATGAGCCAGTTCAACCAGCAAGAGCTCCAAGAGATGAGCGACACCATCATAGACATGGTGATAAAATTCGTGGAGCACGACAGGGACATCACGGACATCGGCATGAAGAAGGGTCTTGGCAAGCAGCGTGAAGAGGATCCTCACCGGTTCGTTATCTAAGTTAGGCGAGTTTGTCGCCTGCGCCTTTTCCACCTGATCCCTGATAGATCTCCGTTACCTTGCAAGTTATCACTGATCTTCCTAGGTAGGGTTTGTCGCGGTCGGTGGCTATCTTGTGGCCTTTCATGTAGATGGGGCCCTCTGTTACGTCTTCGGCTTTGCATTTGAGTTGGTAGCTGCCGTTTTTGCCGTAGCAGACGAAGCTGACCCAGCCGTTATGGTTGATGTTGGTGAGGGTCTTGTTGAGGTAGTTGTTGATGACGCATAGGGTCTCGGGGTTCTCCCACCACCACATGCCCACGTAGATGACGTTGGGGACTCCGTCACTGTTGACGGTGGCCATTGGGATGACTTGTTGAGAGGTGAATGCTTCCATGATGTTTTCTGGTACGTTTACCATGTGAATCCCACTAGATGCCACCTGAAGCGGATTTAACGGCTTCGACCTGAGGGTTAACCCTATTTACATGGTTCACCAAGATGGATTAGGGATTGTTTTGGATCACATGACACTTCACAGCGAGGCAGTGGTGGTGGACACCCACTGCGACACCCTCAAATGCCTGTTGCCTGAGTTCACGCGGCCCAAGGACAGCATGTGGGAGGACAGGAGCAACATCGGGATGGGAATCAAGTCCAGCGTTGGACACCTGGATATCCCCCGGCTCAAGGAGGGAGGCGTCACATGTCAAGTCTTCGCCGTCAGCAGCGAGAGGAGCAGGATGCCGAGGCACCCCCTCCGCACAGCGCTTGAGATGATCGACAGATTCTACACTGAATGTGAGGCGAACAAGAAGAGCATCGTACCCGTGACGACGCATGACGAGATACTTCAGGCAAAGAAGGACGGCAAGGTGGCTGGGCTGCTGAGCATCGAGGGCGCTGACGTCATCGAGGGAAAGGTGGAGATGCTCAGGGTCTTCCACCGCCTCGGCGTAAGGATGGTGGGCCTCGTTCACAGCCTCAGGAACCCGCTGGCTGATGGGGTAGCGGATAACCGGACGGGTGGAGGTTTAAGTAAGCTGGGGGTGGAGGCGGTGGAGATGCTTGATCGCCTCGGCGTCATCATCGACGTGAGTCACCTGAACGACGAGGGGTTCTGGGACGTGATGGACCAGACGAGTATGCCTGTCATCGCGAGTCACAGCAACAGCAGAGCCGTCTGTCACCACCCCAGAAACATGACGGATGACATGATCAGGGCGCTTGCTGATGACGGCGGCGTGATGGGGATGAACTTTGCCCCAAGCTTCGTTCACCCTGAGCTGGCCACAGTGCAAGGTGTTGTAGACCATATTGACCACATCGTAGACCTTGTAGGACCAAAGCACGTAGGCCTCGGCTCAGACTTTGATGGAATTCCGTACACGCCTGTCGGACTGGAGGATGTAACCAAGATGCCCAACATAACGGAGGAGCTGGTGAGACGGGAGTACAGCCTTGAGGACATCCTTGATATCCTCGGCAGGAACCATCTGAGGCTGATAAAAGAGGTGTGTGGCTAGCTCCATCAATTCTCTTGGTCTTCTTAGCCCGCCTTGTACGGTTAATTGCCTCGGTGAACGTTGTTACGATGTTTTGATTCGTAGTCATACCTATCTTAGATACTCGGAGATACCGGTTCTTGACAGAGAACCTCGGATTATACCTAGGTTTGCTGGGTTTTCAAGGAGCTGGGAAATAGTTTCTAGTTTTTTAGTGCCCAGAGAATAGCGGGATGACTGTTTATCTGAGAATTTATTTCAGTTAGCTCTAGGAGTTCGGGTTGGAACTGTCTCAGGGTATAGAAGTGGTCTATGCATTCTCTCTCGTTTTTTGTTAGGTTGCTGATCAGGGTTTCGCTGAACTGGACCACGTTTTCCCGTATCTTTTCGATATCTGGTCTCTGTTTTATTCTCAGTACTGACTTGAGGCTTTCGTCGAGGGGGGTGCTTTTGACGATTTTTCTGGTATCAACCTTCGTGATTGGTTCCTGAAGACTCATTAGGCTTTCAAGGATGACGCATTTTCTCAGGGTGTCCCTGTCCACTGGAGTACTTGCGATGATATTGACGTCGTAGAGGTCTCTGGGAGTGGCTCTTGACAGCAGGGTCACCAGTTTATTGGCGTAGAGTTCCTCTGTTTTCGGAGTCTTTACTTTTAGGGTTCTGCCGGTGCCTATGTGGTGGAAGTCCATGTGTGCGTCTGTTTCAAGGATAGGTGTGCGGCGCATGTAACCTGTCTCGATTTTGAATGTGTCGTTGACTCCTTGGTGGTTCTTGTACTTGACTGTGAACCTGCTCAGGGGATATGATGCGTCGATCTTGATGTCGTCTGGTTTGTATGTCTGTGCTTCTAGGATCTGTTTAGTGGCTTCATCGATCTCTTTGCGTATTTTTCCCCAGTCTTTGGTTTCGCCTTGGTGGCGGTAGTTGAAGTCGATGTCCACGCTGAGGCGTTGGATCTGTGGGAAGTGGATGATGTTCAGGGCGGTTCCCCCGTACAGGGATAGTCTTTCACTTAGGAATGGTATCTGTGAGATGGTTTCTAGGATGTCGCTTATTCTGCATACTTTTTCGATTTGTGGGGGATTGTATTGGTACTTGGATTCCAGTTGTCTGTAGTCGTAGCTGCTCATTTTAGATTCCTCGGAGGTACTCGGTGAATCGGGGTTGAATGTATAGCATCCATTTTTTGTTTAGTGGCCCGGACTTGGTTTTTTCTAGGTATTCTGGTTGGCCTTTTATCATGTTCTGTATTTCTTGTTGTGTTTCCTGTGGTAGGTGTTTGTGGTAGATGCTGTGTTGCTGGAGGAGTTCCAGTATGTATCCTGTTTTTCGTGTTACGATTTGGGTGTCTTTTTTCCTGAGCAGTGTGGGTATCTGGTCGTAGTCTATGCCGCCTAGGCTTTCGAGGCTTTTTAGTGCCTGCTCCCATCCTCCGACGCGTTCAGGTTTGTCTACGAGTTCTATGAGTAATCTTTCTTTTCCGCATACTCGGACTTGGTGTCCCCGGTGGTTTATGGTCTGGATGTTGGTTTCTGTGTCCTCTGTGTAGATTGGTGTGTATGTGACGCCGTTATAGTGGAACTCTTTGAATTTGTGGCTCGGGTTAACACATATGTGGGTCTGTGTTCTGGCGCTGTACGCTGTGCCGTGGAGTGTTAGGGCGGTGTAGTATCCGAGATAGTAGTTTTCTCTGATCTTGGAGGCAACGATGATGGGGTCTGCTGCCGGTCTCTCGGTTATTGGGTCGATGGCAGTGTAGAGGCCTCGTCGTACTCTGTCAATTTTTCCTCTTTTGAGGAGAGGATTGAGGTACTTGATGTAGATGTATTTGGGGTCTGGGCTGTTTTTGAACTGGGAAATGATCTCCTCATTTGTTGCTGAATTCCGTTTTAGTATCCAGTTGTAGAGGGTTTCTTGCGAGTGTTCTTTGCTGTTTTTGATCATAGTATACCCTTTTACGGTATACTGTAATGAAAACAATAAATAATTATTTCTATTTTTGATTGCAGTATACCGTTTTATGGTATATTATAATCAAAAGACGAAAAGAAGGTTTATTCTTCTTCCAAGGTTTCCTGTATTGCCCTGAACTGCTCCAAAGCGTCTTCTAGGTTTTCTATGATTTCTGCTGCTAGTATTTCTGGGTCTGGTAGGTTTTCGAGTTCTTCGAGTGATTCGTCTTTGATCCATGTGATGTCGAAGTTGGACTGGAGGATGTAACCAAGATGCCCAACATAACGGAGGAGCTGGTGAGGCGAGAGTACAGCCTCGAAGATATTCTAGATATCCTGGGCAGGAACCATCTGCGGCTGATAAAAGAGGTCTGCGGCTAGCGTCTATCCATTCTCTTGGTTTTCTTAGTTTATTGTATAGGTGACTGTTTTAATGAACAGAGACTTATCATTGTCACGCGTTTTCTCTGTGAGTAAAACGGTTTCAGTGATTTATATTGGGTCTTGTCCGCGTTGACTTGCTTAATTTTCTCCGTGTATCATGGATTGCTGCCCAGAACTCGTCTATCTCTTTCTTGGGTACATCTTTCCAGAGACCTGCGGCGTCTAGGACGCTTTCTCGTTTGGCGAGTCTTTTGATTGTGTCGCTGAAGCTTTCTCCGGTTAGCTTCATCTTTGTGAGGAGCAGGTATACCTCTTCTGTGATGTGTATGCTCTTGGATGGCACAAGTATATGTAGATGTACATAAAGAAAATTGTATCTGAAGATGATCCCCTTGGTGCTCTAGTGTCTATCTGCTTCGATGATGCCTCCGTTCATCACTATTTTGATGTTTTCCTTGTTTTCGAAGTCGAGGAGGTCTCTGAGGTGCCTCCGTCTACGATTAGGATGCCTGTTGTTTGCCTAGGTTGAGGGCGCCTGTGGTGTCATGTATGATTTTTGATTCTGCCTTTGATTGTGGACGGTCCCATCCCGGCACTGTTCGCTATGTGCGAACGTATTTATAGTACTGCGAACGCCATTCTAGGATTTTTCTGACTTTAAAGATAGTACCTTTTTTCGTTCTGAGACAAAAGGAGAATCTTGGTGGTTCATGTATTCGACTGTGAACCTGTTCAATGGTGTCCTCCAGGTTCTCGATGATTTCAGATGCAAGTACCTCCGGTTCCGGTAGGTTCTCCAGTTCTAGAGATTCGTCTTTGTTCTATATGTTGTCTAGGTTGGTTTTCTTGTATTGATTAAGTTCTTTGTTTGCATAGTTAATTTTTTCAAGTTTATCTGAATCTAATATGTAGGTGGCTGGTTTATGAGTTTAGAAAGGTTGGCTAATCTGGTTTCTGAGAGGAATCGGGTTTCTGAGGAGATCGCTGGGATTATTGGTAGACCTGCTTTGATTGGGCATATAGGGGATTATATCTCTTCCAAGATTTTCATTATAGAGTTGGAGCTATCTGCAACGGCTAAGGGTATTGACGGTTGTTTTATCGAGGGTTCTTTGAAGGGTAAATCTGTTAATGTTAAGCTCTACGGGAAAAAGGAGAATATTCTGGATATCAACCCTGATCATCTTGCTGATTATTATCTTGTTATGACTGGTGCGGAGGGCGATCTTTCCAGTTCCCGTGGGAAGACTCGCCCATTGATTATTTCTCAGGTTTATCTTTTCAATATGGCGAAGCTGATGACTAAGCTTAGAGAAAGGGGGGTTAGGGTGGGCTTAGCTACGAGTGTTAGGAAGGGGGACTGGGAGGAGGCGATGGTTTTCACTGAGCACAGAAATTCTGAGCTTGTGTTAAGTGAGGAGCAGTTTAGATTGCTTAGATTGTTTGACAACTCAAGTACTTCTAGGATTTTGGGGTATCGATTTATGAAGATTTGTAATATAGAGCCAGCTAGAGATGAGTCTGGTTCTGTTTATGAGCATAACCCTGACAAACGTTATAACAACACAAAGGGTTTGAGCCTTCATTCTTATGGGCTAGGTCCGTTCTGTTCTTTCCGGATTCCATCTAATTATAATGGTTCAAAGGGAGTGTACGCAATTAGGATTAATGGGGACTGGATGTATATTGGAAAAGCGGATGACCTTGGCAAGCGTTTCAATCAGGGATATGGGAACATTTCACCGAGGAACTGTTTTGACGGCGGTCAGCAAACGAACTGTAGAATAAATAACCTGATTCTTGAAAAAGTCAAGGACGGTTTTTTGGTTGAGCTATATTTCCATGAAACAACTGACATTGATGCTATTGAACCGAAACTTATTGGGAAAGTGAAGCCTCCATGGAACAAATCAATTCCAAGATCATCGGGTAAAAAAACAGGTTATTCCGGTAAGTACAGGAAGATTGGAGAGTATCTTGATGAGTGTTCTGATGATGTAGTTACTCTGTCGTATGATGAAGTTGAGGAGATACTCGGGTTTGGGTTGCCGGATTCTGCTTTTGAGCATCGTCCTTGGTGGGCTAATAGTGGGCAGCCTCATAGTAGAGCTTGGACTGATTTTGGTTGGTTAATTAATGGTGTTTCTCTTGGGGAATGGGTTCGTTTTAGGAAGGATGGTGTTTAGTTGTCTAAGTATGGTGAGCCTATCTGGAAGATTGTTCTTGAGGCTGCTAAGAGTCTTGACTTGGCTGTTTTCAAGCCTATGGATGTGATTCGCCGTGTTCATGAGAAGTATCCAGAGATACCTGACACTTCCATACGGACTTATGTTATTGCTATGGCTCCCGAACATCCTTCTAGCCCCCATTATCCCTCGACTCGGAGGAATCACCCTTATTTCAAGTATCATGGCTCTGGGAGATTTAGTCTGGATTTCACGTTGACTCCAGTTGAGACCAAGCTCTGTCCTGTCGAGGGGTCTAGTGATCCTAAAGGTGCGTTTATTGAGGAGTATGGAGACATCGTAGAAAATTGGGCTGAAGAGCATTTCGAGGAGGTTGTTGAGGCTCGTAGGAATTATTCGTGGGGCGATAAACCTATGTTGGGTTGTGTTCGGGAAAGAAACTCGATTCAGACCTCTATTGTTAGGTCTCGGATTCTCAATAAGGGTAGTGTTGATCTTGGGACTCTGGATCGTGTGATGGATTGGGGTGGTTTGAGGCATATCGCTTTGGATGAGGATGAGGCGTTGAGGGTTACAGGTGAGGCGTTTTCGTTGCTCGATGCCGGGGATTTAGTGTCCGCTACTCTTAGGTTGTTGTCTGTTCGTGGGGTTGGTATAGCTAGTGCTTCGAAGGTTATTGGTTTGTATGATCAGAACCTTTACGCTGTTTATGATAGCCGGGTTGGTACTGCTTTGAGGAGTCTGGTGGATGAGGATGGTGTCAGGTTGATTAAGTGTCCTGTTGGTAGGGGTCGTCCCGGTGATGTTTGTTTGGATAGAGTTTGGGCTGAGAATTATGAGCGGTTGATTTGGGTGCTGGGGATCATGGGTTGGTATCTGGGTGAGAAGGGGTATCCTTTCAGTGTTAGTGATGTTGAGATGGCTTTGTTTATGATGGGGAAGTGAGGTTGGTTGTCATTGTATATGTGGTTTTCTTCATTGGATGGTTTTATCAGGGGTTGCGTTTATTCCATGTATCCGGGTGCCCGTTGTGAGTGTGGATTTTAACTTGGAGCCTGTGAAGCGGAAGCGTGGAAGAGGTAAAAGGCAGGCTAAGTTGGCGAATGACGTGAAGGCGACTAACGGGATTAACAGTAGGGCTGATCTAGGGAGTTGGCTGTGGGGTGGTGCGGATATTCTGCGGGGGGCGGTGAGGGCTGAGGATTATCAGGATTTCATGTTGCCGTTGTTGTTCTTCAAGCGGTTGAGCGATGAGTATCGTGTGACGTATGATGCGAAGCTGGCGGAGTTCGGGAATGAGGAGGTGGCCCGGGATAAGATGTTTTACGATCATGAGGTTCCCGAGGGGTGTTTCTGGGAGGATGTGCGGGCCACTGGGGTGAACGTGGGTTCCAAGCTGAACGATGTTCTGGAGGCGATTGCCCGGGCGAATCCTGATATTGACCGTGTGATCAACAGGACGGATTTCAATAATCCGAATGCGATTCCGGAGGAGCGGTTGGTTAGGCTTATTGAGCATTTCAGTCAGCGGAATCTGGCCAACGGGAACGTCTCCCAGGATATGCTGGGGGATGCTTACGAGTATTTGTTGAAGAAATTTAACGAGGCGGCTCCGAAGAGGGCTGGGGAGTTCTATACTCCCCGTGAGATTGTGCGGGTGCTGGTGGAGTGCCTGAAGCCGGGGGAGGGGATGGAGATGTATGATCCCTGCTGTGGGTCGGGGGGTATGCTGATTGAGTCGTATTTCTACCTGAAGGAGAGGGGGCTGGATGCGAGTAATCTGTTCCTGTTCGGTCAGGAGATCAACGATGAGACGTGGGCCATGGCGAAGATGAACGTGTTCCTGCACGGGATGAGTGCGCAAATCCAGCAGGGGGACACCTTCGTGAACCCCCAGTTTCTCGATGGAGGGGAGCTCAAGAAGTTTGATCTGGTTATCGCGAATCCGATGTGGAACCAGAAGGGGTTCAAGCAGTACATGGAGGACGACCAGTATGATCGGTTCGGGTATGGCGTTGTGAATAACAGCAGCGCGGACTGGGGTTGGATTCAGCATATGCTTGCCAGTATGAATGAGACGGGCAGGATGGGCATCGTGCTTGATCAGGGTGCTCTATTCCGGGGTGGAGCAGAGGGAAAGGTCAGGGAGTCTGTGCTAAGGGATGATCTCGTTGAGTGCGTTGTGGCTCTTCCCGAGAAGTTGTTCTATAACACTGGTGCTCCAGGCTGTCTGATCTATCTGAGTAGAAATAAAACTGAAGCTCGAAAAGGTAAGGTGCTGTTTGCCTATGCTGCTGAAGGTTTCGAGAAACTAAGTAATATGAACCAACTCAGGGATGAGGATATACATCGTATTGTTGAGGTGTTTGACGGTTTCAGTAATGTAGACAAGTATTCACGGGTTGTTGGAGTAGACGAGATTGAAGAGAATGACTGGAACCTCAGCGTTACAAGGTACGTAGATATCTTTGACCCCCCTGAGCCAGTGGATATTCAGCAAGTATGGGACCAACTCAAAGAGCTTGAAAACCGAAGACATGAAACCGAAGAAAAACTCGTAGTATATCTAAAGGAGTTAGGCTATGAACAATAATCCATTAGGACCATGGCGACAAGGAAGGCTAGGTGACGAAGCACTAACAGAAATAAATTATGGAAAAGCTAACCCAAAAAAAGAGGGAAATATACCTGTAATTGGGTCATCCGGTGTTTATGATAGCACTGATGAATCTTTAGTTGATGCCCCGTCTATTCTTATTGGTAGAAAAGGTAACGCTGGTTCAATACAATTAATAAAAGAACCTTGTTGGCCTTCAGATACAACCTTTTATTTAAAACTGAAATCGAAGAAACTCGACTATAATTTTCTATCGGAATATTTGACATATCGAAAATTATCTAGCGAAAAAACACAAACTACACTACCTAGTTTGTCTATTGGTGATTTACGCTACCTGAGAATTCCTATTCCTCCTCTTGTTGAGCAGCGTGGTATCGTCGAGGTCCTGGGGACGGTGGATGAGTGTATCCGTCTGACGGACGCGGTCATCGAGAGGGCTGAGGAGCTGAAACGGGGCCTCATGCAGCGACTCTTCACCAGAGGCATAGGACACACGGAATACAAGGAAACACCTTTAGGTGATAGACCTAAAAACTGGGTAATTCTACCAATTGGAAATATATGCAAAATTATTGATTATAGAGGTAGAACACCACCATATTCAGATTCAGGGATTCCTCATATAAGATCAAATAATATTCGAGACGGAAATGTAATATTTGAAGATTTAAAATATGTTTCAGAAGACACATATAAAAAATATATGACTAGAGGGCTTCCAGAAAAAGGAGACATTCTTTTTACAACCGAAGGTCCTTTAGGAGAAGTTGCTGAAATTAATTTCAATATAATAATTTCTCTTGCACAAAGATTGGTGTGTTTACGATCAAAAAAAGGCCTTTTATTGAATAAATTCATAATGTATGCTTTACAAGATTATAATGTAAAAAAAGAATGTTTTATGAGAGCAACTGGTACTACTCTCAAAGGAATAGCCTCTAAAAATTTTAAAAAAGTTCCAATATTTATTCCACCGAAAAAGGAACAAGACAAAATTATATCAATTTTAGAAAATCATGATAAAAAACTACTATATGAAAAAGAAAAAAAGAAACATCTAAATTTAGTCAAACAAGGACTAATGCAACTATTACTTTCAGGTAAAATTCGTGTTGAGTTGAAAGGGGATGGGTTACACAGAATCGGAGACGGTGGAAAAGCCAATAATTAATTGGCTTCAGGAACAGGGCTGGACATATAAACCTCCTCAAGAGACCGATAGAGCGTTTCATGAATCATTTGATAAACCTATCCTACACAACTCCCTTAGAAAGTTCAATCCTTCTGTGGTCAAAACAGATAGTGACGCCCAGACCATCATAGGTAGACTGGCCAACCTTCCTAACGAAATTAAAGGTAACAAGGAATTTTTCACATGGCTCAGAAATGAAGGCTCAATCAGTTTAAGACAAAACGAACACAGTAAAGATATCAAACTAATCGACTACGACAATCCTGACAATAATATCTATACTATTACCAACCAGTATGTGTTTCACGGTCGCCAGAATATTAGACCTGACATCATTTTACTTATCAACGGAATACCTCTCATCCTTATCGAATGCAAAACCCAGAGCCACGAAGAAACAGACTACACAGATGCCGTCAACCAGATTATCAGATACAACAACGAAGCACCCCAACTATTCAAACACCTAGCCTACACCATAGCCACAGACGGAGCCAACTTCAGATTCGGCTGGACAGACCCCAACAGATACAACAGATGGAGAAACGGATACTACGACCCCCTCGAAGCATCCGTCAAGAACCTCCTAACCAGAGAACGAGTCCTCGACTACATCCAGAACTTCATAGTCTTCGAGACCGCCCACGGCGAGATCACCAAAAAAGTCGCCATGCAGCAGCAAGCAGAAGCCACCAACAAGATCATCCAAAGAGTCCTCCACGGAGAAAAGAAGAACGGCCTCATCTGGCACACCCAGGGCTCAGGGAAAACCCTCACCATGCTCTTCACAGCATGGAAGTTAAAACGCCAGCCAGAGCTCAGAAACCCCACGGTCTTCATACTCGTCGACCGGAAACAATTAGAGAAACAGTTCCGCGAAACCTTCACCAACGCAGAGTTCCCACACACCCGATGGGCAGACAGGATCGACACCCTCCGACAACTCATCCAGCACGAGAGCAGGGAAGTCATCATCACCACCATCCAGAAATTCCAGGACATACCCCACGTGGACACCCGCGACAACATCATCATCCTCATAGACGAGGCCCACCGCAGCCAATACGGCAAACTAGCCACCAAACGAGACAACACCTTCCCCAACGCAAGCCTCTACGCCTTCACCGGAACACCCATCGACAAAGAAAACAAGAAAGACACATTCACCGAATTCAGCTACCCCGACGAAGAGGAGCTCTACCTCCACAAATACAGCATCCTCCAGAGCCAAGAAGACGGATCAACCATCCCCCTCGTCTACGAACCCAGACTCACCAAAGAACAACTACCCAGAGAAATCCTAGACAGAGAATTCCTAAAGATCGCCTCAGGACTCGACAAGGACGAACAGGAAAAAGTACTAGAAAAATCAGCCAATATACGCGCCATCCTAAAAGCAGACGCTAGAATCCGAGGCCTAGCCGAGGATATCGCTGAACACTACAAGACCAAGATAGAGCCCAACGGCTTCAAAGCCATGATCGTCTGCGTAGACCGAGAAGCCTGCGGCCTAATCAAACAGGAACTGGACAAACACCTACCCCCCGAAAACAGCCAGATAATATTCAGCGGAAGCAGACACAAGGACCCCAAAGTCGAGGAACTCCTGAAATCCCACTACCTCACCCGTAGCAAGCAGCTGGACATCACCCGAAAAGAATTCCAGAAAAAAGACCAGAAACCCAACATCCTCATCGTCTGCAACATGCTCCTAACCGGATTCGACGCCCCCATCCTCAAAGCCATGTACCTCGACAAACCCCTCCGAGACCACAACCTCCTCCAAGCCATAGCAAGAGTCAATCGACCCTATCCCGGCAAAAACCAAGGCCTCATCGTGGACTACGTCGGCATCTTCTACAGACTCCAAGACGCCCTCAACTTCGAGTTAGAAGACATCGAAGGAGTCGCAGAACAGCTTGAGAAACTCAAGGAAGACTTCTACGAGGTCATGGACCTGCTCCGCACCCAATTCAAAAACCAGCCCCGAGAAAACACCCGAGAAGCCCTCTACAAGATATTCCAGTTCCTCGAAACAAAAGACAACACGGCAGTCTTCAAGCAAAATCTAGACACCGCCACCAAACTATTCGAGACCATTAGCCCCGACAAGGACCTTTATCCCCACCTCGACGACTACACATGGTTCCACAAGATAAACGCAGCATACAACAAACACCTCCGCAGAGGAAAGGACAGCCTCAAACCCTACCAGCAGAAGACCCAGCAGCTCATCCGCGATAAGCTCGTCCTCAAAGAGATCAACACAACCCTTCCAACACTGACCATAGGCCCCGAATACCTCAGAGAACTCGAAAAGGAAGAATTCACCACAGAAGAAGAGGTCATGGAGCTCAGGCAGGCCCTCTCGGTCCACATACGCATCAACCTGGGCTCCCTTAAGTTCTACGAGACACTCAGCCAGAGACTCGAACGTATCCTCAGACTCAAAGACCCCGAGCAAATGAACCTCGACTTCCGCCAGCTCGTCAAGGACATCAACCACAAGGAAGCGGAGATGAAGGCGAAAAACCTCAGTATAACAGAGTACGCCCTGCTCATCTCAGCCCAGGACATCCTCCAAGTGCCCGAGAAGCAGCTCATATCTTTCATTAAAGACCTCATGCAAACACTAGAACCCAAATTATTCCCGGGTTGGAACCTTAAAACAGACACGCATAGGGCTGTCCAAGTAACAATTTTCGAGAGTCTACACGAACGATACAAAGACAAGGTAGAAGACATTAATCAACTCATGAGACTCAAAGACGATTTCGTCAAGTGGATCGAGAGAAACTGGCCAACAAGATGAAAACCATAACCATCGACGACGAACAAGTCAAAATAGAAACAAGACCAGGCGACGCACGAAAATCTCTGGACATCGAGTTCAAATCAGGCAGAATCATCATCCGAATCCCCCGCGGACAAGAAATCGACCTAAACACCCTGATCAAGGAAAAAGAAGACTTATTCACACGAAAATACAGGGAAGCAAAAGCCAAGATCAGAATACTCGCCGACGGAGCTATACATATCAACGGAACGCCAAGAAAAATCCAGATCAAGACAACAGAAAACCCACAAGACCCCAGAGTAACACTTACCCCAGACACCTTAACCCTGCACGTGAAGCCCTACGAGGGCCCAGCAAGGATACTGAAAAGATGGGTCATCAAAGAAACCGAGCAACTAATACAGAAAACCCTAGAGAAACACAAGGAAACCCTCGAATCCCTCCCCGAGATAACCCGAGTCGCCGACACAAGCAGATGGGGCTACTGCAACAAGAAAGGACGGATCATCTACAACTGGCAGCTAACCACACTACCACAAAAACTCGCAGAATACATCATAATCCACGAAGCAGTACACCTCACCCACTTCCACCACCAGAAAGGATTCCACCACAAACTTGAAAAAATACTACCAGACCACACAAAACACGAGAAACAACTCCAAAAATACATAGCAATACCCCCCAACTTCGAAAATAAAGCAGAACCATTCAATCCATAAAGTAACCCTGAAAAAATTCAGAAAATAGGCTTGTAACTATCATTTTTCAGCATGTAGAGTAGATCCGGCATTCTGTTACTCTCAAATATATCGTCGTATGCGTCGGGGTATCTGTCCCGTATCCGTGTGTACTCATTGGGCTGCAATATCAGAATCAAATAATACAAGCTCCCATACATCTCCCTGAACAACCGGTACTTCTCGGTGACCTCCTCCTCGTGCCCCGGCCTCCACCCCTTCCGGCTTCAGCACCATCCGCTTGAACAAAAAATTGATCAATATAAAATAGATTCACTTAGTATGAATCGTATTAAAACGCCTGAAGGGCGTTTTTCAGGTCCATTAAATAAGTCTTGAAAGCTTTATGCCCCTCTTCGGTGATGGCAAGCACCGTGTGGGGCCTACGACCCATGAACCCCTTCCTAACCTCGATATAGCCTTCATCCTCCAGTTTTCTCATATGAGCCGACAGGTTGCCCCGCGTTAGACCTATGCGACGAGACAGGAACAGGAAGTCAGCTTCCTCCACAACACTGAGCTGAGCCATGATGCTGAACCTGGCTGGCTCATGTATGAGGCGGTTAATCTTCATCATGGGGCTTTTATCTGGGCCCGTTTCTGGTTCCGACACTAATCTCTATCCTCCGCTGAGACTGGGTTCCTGGATACGAAACTGATGAGTTGAATTATTCCACTGAGGAGCATCACGGTTCCCATAAGGAGGAAGTAAAGAACTACGCCGGGACCGAAATATCCGAATATGTATGGGAAAGTTATGTCGAAGCTGATGACTGAAAAAACGAGTCCAGTCAACACGGATAACCCTCCGATTGCCAGGTACCGTTTTTTACCGGATTTATCATGCAAATACAGGAATAAACCAAGCAGTAACACCCCGATTATCAGAGACGACCAACTAGCCCAGAGACGGAACTCCATCACGTCACCATACCGTATCCAAATAAAAACCGCTGAAACCATGAGAATGACGAACTCATAGAGAAAGACACCTCCGATAGCCTTGCCCGCCGGCTCTTCCCTTAATTTCACATAACCGATCCTAGGGTAAGTAAGGCGCCTCCTAACAAACTCCGAGATCTGCCTCCCAAAGACCAAGGGTACAATGAAGAGGGGTATGAAAATGAGTGATTTTGAGGCCGCCGCGACGCCCATCATGCTGACTCCAAGCAAGAGCTCCATCAAGCCATCCTGGGTGGAGTCAAGAAACATCTCCCGCTCCAGTTCTTTCTCGTCGAACGATTGATTCATATTAGTCAAACGATACAATACGTGTGCAGTATAAATAGGTTTGTATTACAAACCCATTTACGTAACACACTACGATAATGGATTAAACGCACACAGGAACAGAGTACAACAGGTTCCAGAGAAACAACTATGACTACCACAACATCATCAAGCCAAAAAAAATAAATTAGCAGATGGAAAAATAGCAGCTATTGACCAGAATTCACCCCCAGCCAATAACCCGGCACTCTTTCTGCCTCATCCTCTCCTGGCCACGGTGGCATGGTGACGATTATGAGGCGCAGGGGCTCCACACCGGTGGTTCTGAACTGGAAACACGTCCCAACAGGGACGACCAGCGACATCCCTGGCTCCACCGGCACCACCTCCTCTACTTCTCCCATCCTTCTCCACACCTCACCTCTTCCCCTGAGGACATACCAGATCTCCTCCACTGTCCGGTGCCTCACCGCCAACGAGACCCTCCCCACGGGCAGCGTGCAGTGAACCATGCTCCCTCCATTCACACATGGGAGCAGCCTTATCTCGGAGCCATCAGGGGCAACCTCATCAACCCCGGCACCCAGACGCATAGATACGAAGCCATCAACCATAAGTAAACAACACCCACCCAACAAAAAAGCATACATATAGGGGGAAGGGGGGGGGTTAACCAAACAAACCGAAAAACAAGCCTCTCCAATCGAAAAGAGCCTCAGAAACCCTCAGAATGGATCTCAATCTACGCAAAAACGCATGTCATTCATAGCAAAAACGCGTGTCACAAGCCGAGAACACTACATTAAGGGAATACGTATCTGAAATCCGTCAAGTTTCCATTAGAATCTCTACTATAGTAACTCCCACTCGGTCCTCAGCTCACTTAGATATCGCTTAGAGTCCACGCCGTCCCAGACATCTCTATGAAGACCACGACCATAATCTGTGAAGCTCTCAGGTCTCTTACGCAGCCTTATAGTATCACCATCTACATCCACGATCAATGTATCCCCCTTACAGAGACCAAGTTTCTCCCGGACCGCCTGAGGGATCACCACCCGGTACTTGCTACTCAGCCTAACCTCGGAAGCCACGTAAAACACCACCAATAAAGTAAAACAAGAATCATATTATCCCTACGAAAAACCAAAAGTAAAACAAAGCTGGATCACATTTCCTAATGACGACGACGGACACCCCCTGTGTTATATACACCAAAAACACTAGGCCGGAAACCGGGATAAATTTTTTTTTCGCAATATACCAAGTAACTTGAAGCGGAAAAAGAGGGTTAAACCCCTATACAGGGGGCAAGATAATAGATAAGACGACCCTGAGGAATCTCAAAATCCATCTTAATAGGCATATCAGTGCTCAACTCAAGAGTCGCAACCTCACTGACGCCACCCGCAGCGTTCGCGATATCCTGCAGATAACTCAAAGTAAAAGTAGCGTTACTCACCTCTTCCACCTTCAACTCAAGCAAGTCATCGCTATCAGCCTCCCACTCACTGAACGACGCTCCCATATCACCCTCAGCGTTAATCTTGAACAAGTCAGCGTCCACCTCCACCCTGACATGCTCACTCACCAGATTAGCGTCCCGGATAGCCATCCGCAGCGCAGCCGTCGTCAACCTCGCCTTCGCCTTAAAGAAGATCTTAGGCTGAGGAACCTCCTCATCCAGCGGCTCCAAGATAGGCATCTCGAAACGCCTACTATGACCCCCCCTCTTACAGTGAATCACCAGCCGAGCCTTCTCCTTGTTCAACACGATCCTTACCTGCTCATCCCTCTCCACACGGTCCAAGAAACGGAGGAACTCCTTGATATTGATACTAAGCTTGGGCTCCCCTTCACACTTGTAGCTGTCAAAGAACTCGCTGGGCAACTCAAAATCCACCATGGCAACGTGACTCGGATCCATCGCCAGCAGCTTCAGCTGCGCCTCATTCATAGTGAACGTACCCTCCTCGACAATAACGCTCAGAGCCTTCACAAGGTTCCTGAACGGATCAATCCTCGAAACTTCAACCTCAAACACTGCTATTTTCCTCAATCAATAATCAATGATGCTGAACCTAAAACGACACAAGCAAATAAAAAGTGATTGATTAACTATAGTCACGCCAAGTATGACCACACTTGGTACACCGATAAAACTGAGTCATACTCTCATCGATGCTCCTAGTCTGGATCATCCACCAGAAAGCCTCATTCCCATCACATTTCGGGCACTTGGCCTTCGTCTTAGGCAACGTGCTAAGCTGACGCTCCTTCTTACCAACCACGATAATCTTCTCAGGCTCATCGTTGTTACGGCTAATAGTTATAGACTGCTCCAGAGGCGCCTCCCACCCACACTTGGGGCAAACGTAACACTTCTTACCAGTATCCGTCTCACAGAACGCGCCGCACTCTGAACAAAACTTCAGTCCTATTAGCCTCCGTCCGCTCCATAACCGTAAAAAGTAGTTTTTAAACCTTACGTACCACAGATCAACAGATACCGTCAACTACAAGTGAAGCCACCCGCAGCGCCTCAACCACACCATCAAAACCGGAGACATCCAGCACACGTGACGCGTCACCCTCCACCAATCCAACACACGTCACCCACCGCCCACCCCACATAAACATGAAACGCTCATCAACAGCAACAGGCGCATCCTGTAACAACAGCACAGGCTTCCCAACACCCTCAGCGAGCCTGAAAGGATCAACGGAAACCACCTCAGGCAGGCAATCAACGTCAAGGATTATCACCCGAATCTGGTTAAGGTGCCGAGAAGAGACAACCATCCCAACGATGGCATCCGTCAACTCATGGGACTCTGTCAGGCAGCTTATGACACCGTCAACTGCAAGCCTTCCACGGTAAACGACACCCACCACGACAAAACCAGAACACGCATTCTTCACGGCTATGCCGAGAACCCTGATCTCCTTCTTCACCTGACGGATCCGTGTCAGCCCCAACAGCCCCAATAATAAATGGGTGAAATAAAAGTTAAGCTTTGAACTTCGCCAAGCTCTTCTCGAACTCGCTGAGGAACTTGTCAAGCTTACCATCCGCCCGAGCAGCGGCCTTCTTGATGGCATCCAGATGCCTCTTACCTCTCTTCAGCTTCACGTACAGCTTGCTCCGAGCCATGAGAGGGTGAGCCTGACTGTACCCAGCCATCTCAACATTGGAATTCTCAAGTAGGTTACTCTGCACAAGGTTCAGCAACGTATGACTCTCACCGCTGAACTCCATCTCCATGTATTTGTCCTCCACTATTGTCACGTTAATCTTCACGTCAAATCCTCCTTACCATAACTCCGCGCTGTCTTACGCCTCTCGATCCTTCCACAATCCGGGCACGTCAGCCTACCCTGCTGATACTCAAGGACACCGCCACACCTGCTACAATACGCGTATATAACACCGTACTCCGAGCCCCCCAGAGTCATCTGGTTAAGCCTGTTCCTGGTGTTAACGATCTTGCCCTTGATGATATCACCGTTACGCAGAGCCAGATCGATGTTCTTCACATAGTCCCTGCTGATATCACTGATATGAACCACACCGGTGTAGGCGGGGTGTACGTGGTGACCGTCAAGCATAAAGATGTTCACGCGGGCGTCACGACGAACCACAGAGCCCACCTGAGCCACCACCTCCATGCCCTCCTTGGGCACGAGAATCTGTGGCGTCTTCTTCCTAACAAGCACTGACCTTGAGACCTCCACGTGCTTGGTGGCGCCAATCTCACTTGATCTTACATCACCGTCAAGCTGGTACGTACCCTTACCGTCATTATACTCCTCAATAACAGCCAGCTTCTCGCCGGGGAAAACCTCTCTCTCCTCTATCTTCGGCTCCTTCGCCATCTCATTTACCTTCTAATCTATGATTCTTCCCGGTTTGGTTCCCCGGGATTCCTTTGTTGAGTGTGAAATGATCGTAAGCGATCGGAGCATCTAAGCGAACGCGTCGTAATAAACCCAGCGGTTACCCCAAGTAGCCTTGGCCCCACATGTCCTCCCACCGCCGGTCACCAAGAACCACCTCGGCTTCCTGCACCGACAGCATTGGCCTGTCGATCCCCATAATGCCGTCAATCGCTATCCGTGGGCACGCAGTGTTCACAAACGCCTCCGGCTCCACGACGTTATTCAGATGTTCTGGCCGAACCTCATCAAGATAAATGATGACAGCCTCGTAGCCCTTCTTGGTGAACCTCTTCTCAAGTTCCATAGCTATAGGCAGCGAGCCCTGACCAGGTTTCGACGAAACAATGACTCCTATCCTCTTCGCGTTCCTTGTCGCGGTGATCTCAGCCATACGTTTCTTGGCAAGCTGCATCAGATCATCCTCAGTCTTCAACGTCACCGAAGCAGTGTAAGGGTTAGCGATAACCACAGGCTTACCGGTGCTCAGAATCAAGCCCGAAGGATGAAACTGGCCTCCACCGACATACAAGTACACCTCCACATCATCCATCACTTTTTGAGCAGTCAGATAGTAACATCCAAGAATCTGACCCGGATACGGTGTCTTTCCGCCTCCCTCCCCCACATGGACCTCGAATCCCCGTTTCCTCAGCTCATCCCTTAACTCGTCCACCTGATGAACATGCTGGATCGTAGTGACGAGCCCGACGCTGTTCCACTCTTTCAAGAATTGAGTCGCTTCCTCAACGAGCTTCACGGCGTCCACATCGACCTCAGCGTGAACATAAAGCACAGGCACATCCCTCTCCTGAACCATCTCAGCGTGCCCATAATGAACCAACAAGTCAGCGTCTACCTCCAATGCCTGTCTAGACGCTAGGTCACATGCACCGTAACAAGAATCCCCGGACAACATGATGTGTGCCCCTGTGCTCTCCTTCAGCGCCTTCACCATCTGATACGCAAAAGGTCTCATACCATCAGGCAGCTGGAGCAAGACACGTCTCGCTCCACGACGAGTAATCTCGTCACGTACTTTCTCTAACTCAAGGTGATACAATTGACTCACTGGACCCAGAATGAATAGGAAGGATAGTTAAGAAAACTTACTGCTGAGTTGTGATGACCTTCGTCGTCACAGGGAACTTGGCGCCGGCACGCTTCAAAGCCTCCTTAGCGAAATCAAGGTGCTCCGCGTCCACCTCAGCGATGATGATCGGTGAGCGCTGCTTTATCCTCGCAGCCACCGCCATGGGCTTACCGTAAGCCCTCGCCATTCCCTCTTGGAAACGGTCGGCTTGAGCCACATTAACACGCTTGTGCTCCCTGATGATGTTATGAGGGTAAGGAATAATCTTCAGCAGGAAAGCCTCCCTGCCCACGTTCTTCTCCAAGACCCTGTTAGCTGCGATCCTCGCTGACTCCAATGCGTTGTGACGAATCTGAGCGTACTTGAGGCTGATAAGCTCAAGCCTGTGAGTGTACTCCCGGCTAGGATTCCCCATCGTGAACTTCACGATCTTGCTGCCAGGGATACCGCCCATGTACTTGCGTCTAGTGTAAGCCATGTTCTTCTTTGACCTGAAATTGCTAGCATTCATTGCTTTGTCCCACCACATAGCCCGAGTAGATTCTTAAAAAGATAATGCAAAACCCAGCCACGACAAGCCGTTAACCCGGCACAACAGCGGGTTTCTCCTCTTCTCGTTCCTCATCCTCCTGTACAACCGGTGTTTCCTTAGGTGGAGGAGGGGGAGGCGGTGGCCTTGAGGCAGGTTTCTGACTCATAATCCTCACCATCAAAACAACCATTACCAGAGAGACAGCTATGAGAACGAATAAAACCAGATTCTCAAGCATCGCTATCAAGAAAAATAGTGATCAAGGGTGCTTGAAAGCTTTATGACCCTACATAGGCCTGACGAAAAGATAGTATTTCTCTTCCTCGCTAAGCTCCTTCATGATACGCCTAGAGATCAGCTTCACAGGGTCAGACAGGTTAACCCGTTCCTTCAAGTCCTCGAAGCTCTCAAAAGGGTACCGCTCCCTGAGGTCAAGCATCTGGAACATGAGACGCTTGCCTATACCGGGTATCAACTCAAGGGAATGCATCCGCGGTGTGAGACTGGGACTCATGTTGATGAACTCGACGAACTTTTTCTCGTTGTTCCTCACAATGTCCTCGATGACGCTCTGAAGCTCAGCCTTCGAGGCCGAGGTGAGTTCCTCAAAGGTAATACGCCCCAGGATGTGACCGACGAGGGCTCTGTCTCCCTTCCCAACGAATATCCTGTCCCTGATGTTGTAATCGGCGTCCTTGTGAGGCGTAGCCTCAAGGATGGTAAAGTGGTCTTCACCGAGCAACTGTATTACCCCAGTGGCGGAGTGGCTTGTACGTGGGGCCCTCGGGCGTCCATGAGGCAGATAGTCTAGGACATACGCGTATTCTTCGTATTTCTTAGGCTCTCTATACAATTCGTTTCACTCCGTTGAAGTGTTCCCGGGTACCTATTCTTCGACCCGGTATTTTTCAATTATCCCTAAAATCTTGCTAAGCGTGTCCTCAGCGATAATCCGCTGCCGACCTAGGAAGGTCCTGATCTCAGGCACACTGCTTGGCATACTGTTCACTATCTGCACCGCTAGGCCCCTGTCGATGTTGGCCTCCTTGATGAGCTCCTCAACGAGCTTCTTGGCGGTCTCGCTATCCAGTCTGCTGAACCGGATGGTGTACTCCAGCACCCGGCGTTGAAGGGGGTCCAGCTCCTCGGCCTTATCCATCAAAAGCTTCCTAGCCTCAGATACAGTGATCTCCTTCTTCTCAGTGACAGACATGGCTATGATCCCTTGTGTTTCCTTATGTGTTCAGGAGTGGTGATGATAGTCTTAACGGTTTTCCTCTGGGGAATCTCAAGGATGTATGCGCGTCCCCTCTTTCCCACAATAGTCGCTACCTTTCCTTGATACCTCTTATGTGGTATCGCCTTGTGGATGCCTGAGTCGATGTTAATAACAACTTTCTCGCCTTCCTCGTACTTCGTCAGCAGCCTGCTCAGGGGAAGCCTTCCCTTCTCCCTGACGCGTTTCGTCATGGCGGCTCTGCTTTTTCTCCGTATTCCGCTACTTTTTCCCATTGTTTTTCTCCTCATCCAAACCGGAAGGGCATTTGCTTACGCATTCTCCTGCTGCCCTTCATTTGTTTGAGCATTTTCCTCATAGTATTATACTGTTTAATAAGTTCTCTTACTTCTCGTTCCTCTGTGCCGCTACCCTTTGCGACTCGCCTAATCCTGCTGCTGTTCAGCGTCTTGGGGTTCTCCTTCTCTTTCTGAGTCATGGACTGGATTATCACTTTGTATTTAGCGAGGCGGTCCTCAGCGTCCTCCATCTCGTCAGATGGCAACTGGTAGCTGAAACCGGGGATCATGCTCATTACCTTCTGTAATGGCCCCATGTTGCTCATGGCTTCGAACTGGTTGTACATATCTTGGAGCGTGAACTTGCCGCTTAGCATGGACATAACGTCCTTCTCGGAGACTGGTGCCTCAGCTTCCTTGACTTTCTGCACGAGTCCCTCGATGTCACCCATCCCAAGGAGACGACCGATGAACCTGGTGGGCACGAAGGCTTCAAGATCGTCTACCTTCTCCCCTGTCCCAATGAACTTGATAGGTGCACCGGTGGCAGCCACACTGCTTAATGCGCCTCCTCCCCGGGCGGTACCGTCCAGCTTGGAGACGATTATGCTACCCACGTCAGTAGCCTCGTTGAAAGCTTTCGCCTGACTCGTAGCCTGCTGGCCAATCGTGCCGTCGAGGACCAGAATGATCTCATAGGGCTTTGCCACGACCTGTATCTCCTGCATCTCCTTGATGAGGCTGGTCTCCTCTTTGTGGCGCCCCGAGGTGTCTAGGATAACCACCTCAGTGTCCTTGAAGTGTTCCACGGCTCTCCGTGTTAAAGCCACGGCGTTCTTGGCGTCAGGCTCACCGTAAAAGTCCACGTTTATACTCTCAGCTAACTGCTTGAGTTGATTGTAGGCTCCCGGCCTGAAAGTATCAGCGCAGATGAGGCCTACCTTTAAGCCTCTTTTCTGGAAGTAGCGGGCTAGCTTGGCGCTTTGAGTGGTCTTTCCGCTGCCCTGAATGCCCACCATCATGAGTACGTTCTGTTTTCCTGGCTGGATCTTGAGTTCTTGCGGTTTGTTGCCTACGAATCGTGTGAGCTCGTCGTAGATGACTTTGATTAGGTGCTCACGTCTGCTGATGCCGGGGGGCAGTTTCTCGTCCAGTGCGAGGCTCTGTATGTTCTGGCTTAACTCCATGACGAGGCTGACGTTGACGTCTGCCTGGAGCAGCGCTCTCTGGAAGTCTTTGATGAGCTCCTTTACCAGCGCCTCGTCTACCACTGGTGCCTTCATTATCTTCTGTATGGCGTTGTACAGGTTGGAGCCCAAGTTCTCTAGTACCACAGCGTTCACCCGGTTGTGAGACTAGTGAGGGACATCACAATATAAATGTCAAGTTATTTCAGGGGAGACAGACAGATCTCAGGTCTAAAAACGATATATACGGTTCAAAGAATAATTACTGAGAGTAGACGAGTCACCCAAATCTTCAGGTGAATATACAATGAGCCATGTTAAGCTGCTGAATAAAGACAGGTACCGTAGGTCTTACTCACCTGAAGGGCTCAAGGTCCTGAAGGGGCCGAAAGAGGACTACGCGAAGGGTTCACGGTGGCTCGTAGCAGATGAGTGGGGATACGCCCGGATCGAGTACTACAAGGACGAGAAAGCCCTCAACAAGGATACATTATACATCGAGGACATCGAAGTAAAACCACATCTCCGAGGAAAAGGCTATGGGAGAAGCTTATTCCTGAAGACACAACGATTCGCGGAGATGATCGGAGCAAGGTGGATACAGTTAGACTCCGAGACCGCAGCGGTGGGATTCTGGGAGAAGATGGAGTTCAAGGAGACCGGAGTCGAACTCTATGCCGGGAAGACATCCATGACCAAGAAAGTCCCGGAGTAGTAATAAAGACGGATTTTACATGGGTATTTTTAAGCTACCGGCTATTAGACAAATCTGCTCAATATGGGAAAGAAGCTGGTAAAGAGTGAAAGCGACATCAGGAAACGTATGTTGATGCCCAACCAGAACGATATCCTAGGCATCGTCATCAAGAACCTGGGTTACACCAGGATGACGGTAAAGTGCCAAGATGGATTCGTTCGACAATGCCGCGTCCGTGGTAAGATGAAGAAGCGGATGTGGGTTCGTGAGGGCGATGTGGTGCTTGTCTCTCCTTGGGAGTTTGCGATCGAGAAGAAAGGAGACATCATCTTCAGGTACACCGGTAACCAGTCCATGTGGCTTAGGGACAGGGGATTCCTGACAGTAGACGCGTAGTTTTGTGTTTCTTTCACTTCTTGTATTGGTGATTATAGGAGGCTCAACGCCTCCACAATCTTTGATGCTTGTTCCTCAACTAGAGGCATCAATGGTCTCCTAGGGATACCTGCGTCTAAGCCTTTCTGGTTCACCGCCATCTTTATTGCCGCTATCTGAGGGTTCTCACGGACAAGCACCTTGTTGACGAAGCTGACTAGGTGCTGATTCTTGCCAGCCTCTTGGAAATCCCCAGTCTTATACGAGTTAATTAGATTGACACATTCTCGGGGAATCACGTTAGCAACAGCCACGATAGCGCCTTTACCGCCAAGCATAAGCGTCGGAAGGATCATGTCGGCTGACCCTGAAAGTGCACTTATCTTGTCACCGCATAACCGTATTACCTCAGCCATGTTACCAGGGTTGCCACTGCTGTCCTTCAATGCGACCAAGCCACTACACTCCTCAGCTACCTGCGCTACCATCTTCGGATCGACGCTGTACCCTGTGAACTTGGGCACGTTGTACAGGATCACTGGGAGATCAACTGCGTCCATGATGTCGATGAAGTGCTGTTTGATCTCGTCACCCGTGGGCTTGAAGAAGAAAGGCGTTGCCACGAGGGCTACCTCTGCGCCTGCCTCTTTAGCATCTTTCGTAAGCTTGATGGTCTCCCTTGTGCTCATGGCGCCTGTTCCTGCGAACAACTGAATTCTTCCATCTATCTTGTCGACCATGTACTCGAGGATGCCTCGTTTCTCTTCTCGGCTAAGGTAGGGTGCTTCACCGGTGCTGGCGTTAGCGACTAAGCCGGTTACGCCTGCAGCTATCCAGTGCTCGATGAGTTCGCCGAGCGCGTCATACATGATTTCTCCGTGCTTGTCGAAGGGTGTGATGTTGGGTACGTAGAGTCCTTCAGGCCTCATATCAATTCACTTTGAACACGCTGTCCTTGGTTAAAACGGTTCGTAGCCCCATGTTTTTTATAGTAGGACTTGAATCCCCACCCTTAATGACGGTCAAGGATAGCTACCCGAGGGGGGTGCCAATTAGCATCAAGTATCCCGTGATGCCCGTGTACGAGTTCTGGAGGAACAGTGCACGCAAGTTCCCTGACCGTGACGCCGTCATCTACCTTGGCGCTAAACACGCATACAGGCAGCTCTGGGAGCAAACAATGAGCTTGGCCGCAAACCTACAGGGTCTCGGCGTAGAGAAAGGAGACAGGGTAGGCGTGTTATTGCCGAACTGCCCACATTTTATCGTTGCCTATAACGCTGTCCAGGCTCTCGGGGCCACTGTGGTGGCGATAAACCCATTGATGCCTGTGCCTGAGATCGAGCGAGAGCTCCGTGTAACCGGGTGCAAAGTCCTTGTAATACTTGATAGACTCTTGGATAAGCTACCGGGTCGTCATCCTGAGACCTTGATCGTCGCGGAGGCTGCTTATTATGCACCTGGACCTCTGAGGTTGCTTAGCAGAGTCAAGTACCGTGACCTGAAGCCACCGAAGACTGCGCTGCGGTTCGAGGACCTGATAACTGGCCCTAAACTTGGAGAGTTCTCTGAGATTGAGCCCATGGAGGATGTGGCAGTGATTATGTTCACCAGCGGAACCACGGGTGAACCGAAGGGAGTGATGTTGACTCATTATAACCTCGTGACTAACGCGTTGCAGTCATATCACTGGCTAAGGGGCTGGGGATACAGCGCCAAACCGCAGAACGCTGGTTGGCCCATCATTCTCTGTGCACTTCCTTTCTTTCACAGCTTCGGCTTGGTCACATTGAATGAGGCGGTGAGCTTTGGGTGTACCATGGTGTTGTTGCCTAACCCAACGCCTTTGGACATCATTAAGGCCACCGATAAGCATAGGGTCACTCATTTCCCATTGATCCCTCGCTTAATCAGGGAGATTCTACATCACCCCGATTTGGGGAAACACGATTTGTCCAGCCTTACCACGTGCGCGACAGGGGGAGCAGCGATACCGGTAGAGCACATGAAAGCCTTCGAGGAGGTTTCGGGTGTAAGAATGTATCAAGGATACGGGTTGACCGAGGCAGGACCGAGTGTCTGCGCTACTCCCATTGAGGGCGACCCCAATTACGCGAGCACAGGTCTTCTCTACCCGGATACTGAGGCAAAGATCATGGACCTGCAGCTCGGCGAGATCGAGATGCCTGTGGGAGTTGAAGGTGAGATAGTGGTGAAGGGCCCACAGGTCATGAAGGGGTACTGGGAAAACCCAGAGGCAACCGCCGAGGCACTGAGGAATGGCTGGCTATTCACCGGAGATATTGGTCGTATGGACGAGAACGGGTACCTTTACATTGTTGGTAGGAAACGGGATAGGATTCTGGCCCGCGGTCACACCATATGGCCAACCATAGTGGAGGATACTCTAATGACTCACCCCAAGGTTGAGGTCGCCGTTGCTTTCGGTGTTCCTGATCCGCTGAGGTGTTCCACGGATATTAGGGCTGGCGTGAAGCTCATGGAAGGGTTCAGTGAGTCTGAGGAGCTTGAACGTGAATTAATAGAGCTCTGTAAGGAGGTTCTTGAGGAGTATCAGGTGCCTACTCGTATCATGTTCAGGGATGATGTGCCTTTGACTGTGATGGGAAAGGTGGACAGGAACGCGGTTATCGCTGAGATCGACGCCAAAATCAAGGAGTTAATGCAGGAAGGCGGCGAGGTCCCTGACGAGTACAAGTAAATAAAAACTGACCTGACCTGTAATAGATCAAAGGGTGGCTAGTCATCGTAATGGGTCATCGTTGGGGCTTGGTAGTCCATCATGACGTTCATGATGAAGTAGCCAAGGTCCTCTAGCTGCGCCGCTTGTTTATTGTGGATTGACCCATAGGATATTAGGTTAAGCTCTCGAAGTATCCTTGCGTTTAGCTTCAGGGTAGATAGGGGTATGCCGTATTCCTCTGATAACCGTTTGAGTAAGCTAGTAAGGGATTGTTTCCTCTCACTTACTTTGTTGAGGACTAGTATCTGATTATCGTTGAGGGTACGGAGAATTAGTCTGCGGAGATCGGTGACTCCGCTCGATGATATTGGAGGTGATGCACGCTCATTACCAGCCATAATTGACACCTCCAATCTTTTTAAGCTTGCTGGGCAGCTACGCCTGTCCACTCTGTGTCTGTGTGTGACCTAGGGGGGGAGGGGGGGGTGTCCGTCGTCGTCATTATTTCAGATTGAGTGGCTTAGTCAAGTTAACGCGTATGATTAAAAACATATAGATAATTGAGTTAAAGTCATCATAGTGAATGTTTAATAAAAGTATCAGAGTATCTACGCCATCAAGGATGTCCTCAAAACAAGGCAAAACAACTCAGTTAACAGGCACAGCTATCCTAGCTGCACTCGTGATTGTGTTCGATTATACTCTAAAGTACTCAGGGCTTAAGATACCGTTCCCATGGTACCCTAATCTGAAGTTTGACTTCACGGGGATACCCATCATACTCAGCTTGCTCATGTATGGTTTACCCTCGGCCCTCTCAACGTCTCTGATAGCTGGTCTTGGGATATTCGCGAGAAGCGGTAACCTCATCTCAGCTTCCATGAAGTCGGTGGCCGAGTTATCTACAGTACTTGGGTTATGGATTGGAGAAAAGATCGTCCAAAAGATCAACGTGGAGGGAAGTGGAGGGTTAGTTGTTTCTACTCTAATTGCATTGGTAGCGAGAATAGTTGTCATGACTGGTGTTAACATCGTGGTCTTGCCTAACGTATACGGTGTACCGGTGAACGTTACTTACAGTCTGCTCCCATTGATAGCTGCCTTCAACACTGTGCAGGGATTATTGTCGGTGGGTTTTGGCTATTTCCTCCACGACGCGGTAAAGAAAAGGCTTCCAAATTAACTGGGTGGATTATTTTAAAACTATAAACCACGCTATTCTATTCGATTAGACTTGAAAGAAACGGCATATCAATGGGTAGATGAAAACGAGAAAAAGATCATCGAGTGGAGCGATAAGGTGTGGGAGTTCGCGGAACTCGGCTTGCTTGAATTCAAGACAGCCGAGTACCTCTCGGAGATCACCGAGAAACACGGGTTCAAGCTAGATCGTGGTGTAGCCGAGATGCCAACGGCTTTCGTCGGCACATGGAGCAACGGCGCCGGTCCAACACTGGGCATCCTTGGTGAGCTAGACGCCCTCGCTGGGATCAGCCAGAAGGCAGTACCATACAAGGAACCAGTCAAGGAAGGGGCACCGGGTCACGGCTGCGGTCACAACATTTACGGGGCAGGAGCCGTAGCAGCAGGAATAGCCCTCAAGACAGCAATGGAAGAGCACAAGATCAAGGGCACCATCAAGGTCTACGGTTGCCCAGCCGAAGAGACCCTAGTCGGTAAAGTCTGGATGGTTCGGAATGGATTATTCGACGGCGTAGACGCCGTCTTGGCGCACCATCCAAGCAGCGCAAACACAGCAGGCACAGGCAGCAGCAACGCCATGAACAGCTTCAAGGTACACTTTTATGGCAGAACGGCTCACTCTGCGGGTGACCCTGAGAACGGCATCAGCGCACTGGACGCAGTGGAACTCATGAGCAACGGGGTCAACTTCATGCGTGAGCACGTCATCGAGAAGGCGCGTGTCCACTACATCCACGAGGAGACTGGTGGACAGCCTAACGTGGTACCGGCCTACGCAAGGACATGGTACTACAACAGAGCCCCCCAGAGAGCCCAGGTGGAGGAGATCTATGGCTGGATAATGGACATCGTCAAGGGAGCAAACCTCATGGCGAGGACCACAAGCAAGGTCGAGTTCCTAACAGGGTGCTATGACAAGCTACCGAACAAGGTGCTCGCAGATTTGGTGGTGAGCCAGATGAGGGAGATCGGCGCACCAGAGCACACCGAGGAGGAACTGGAGTTCGCAAATACCATGGCCGAGAGCATCGACATTGACAAGAAGATGAACAGCCTCCAGAAATCAAACCGCCCCGACTGGCAGAAGCTAAGAGACGTCCACTTCGATGAACGAGTCCTCGATGATTACCGTGAAGGTATGGTGGGAGCGGGAAGCACAGATGTCAGCGACGTGAGCTGGGTAGCACCGACCATCGAGTTCGGAACCACATGCTGCATGCTTGGCACACCAGGTCATAGCTGGCAGTACGTGGCCCAGAACGGCATGAGCATAGGACACAAGGGACTCATCTTCAGCACAAAGGTTCACACAGCTACCGCTTTGGAGCTACTTACAAAGCCTGATCTCCTTCAGAGCGTCAAGGATGAGTGGGTAGAGAGGCTAGGGGGACGTGTCTACAAGCCACCGATCCCAATGGACCTAAAGCCTCCACTGGACCAGCTGAAGGACGCTTAACCCCATTTTTCTTCTTTTTTAACTTATTTTAGGGTAAGTTAGACGACAAACTCTTTTTAATGAAACGATCAAGTAAGCGTTGAATTGATAGCTGCGTTTGCCTTAATCATTACTATATGCTTGATTGCCTTGGCAAACTACTTCATATTTCTAAGATTCTACGGGGAACCTTTCGTAAATCGTTTCACTAAAGCGCAGGAAGCGTTCAGGGAACGCATGATCCAAGCAAACCAGGAGATGGAGCAACGCCTCAAGGATAAACTTGAGGAAGGCGAGGAACCCACAGAGCTAATAGAGTTCGGTGAGATATGGAGAAAAAGAGTCTCCATCATCAAGACGCTGAACTCTGAGAGAGCGAGACTGGACGAACACATCAGGTTCCTCTACTTTATGCTGATCTTCAGCCTCATGCACGCCGCACTTTACATCATGTTTCAGAGACCCTTCGGCGTGATTCTGGGATATGAGGTCTCGGCTTTGACCACCGGTTGGGGGTTTACCTTACTAGCCTCATCTCTGTTGATATTGTACCAGATATTCTTCTGGCAGCTTGAGCTTTCATTACGGAAACTAGAAGCAGATATAGAGAAACCTGCTCCGTAGTTTTTTTATCCGGAACACGTCTATTCACCAACAGGATGATCGAGTCCTACATACTGATTTTATTGGCTGTAGTGATGGCTGTAGGCCACTTCGCCATATTCCGACTGGTCTTTGACGATGACTTCGACCAGAGGTTCACGTGGTACCAAGGCATGGTGAAAAACAGCATGGTTAACGAGAACACCGAATTCGTTAACACTATGCAGGACATTATCGAGCTAGACCCCACGGCAGTCGAGATGGTGGAGTTCGGCGACAAGTGGCGTGAGACCCTCGCCGCAATGGAAGTAATGAAAAGGAAACGATTATCATTGGAGGGCAAGATACACGTTGTTTATTACCCCCTCATAGCCTCTTTGTTATTCTCAACGGCGGGGTTATCACTGCCACAGGGACTCACGCTGCCCTTCAGCGTAACGTTTTACCCGACAAGTATTGGCTGGTGGCTGCTAATAATCGGTCTAGCTCTCAACATCAATTTTCTGGTCCAGTACCAGATATTTGAAAGGAAGCTCAGCAAGCCCCCCGGCCCAGATATAAACCCACTAGCTCAGAAGATAGATTCAGGTGCCAGCATTTTCGACAAGACCATCGGTCGCCTCCTAGATCTGATAAACAAGGACGACTAAAGCTCCATCCTTGCCTTATATCTGAACTGGCGCTCGTAAAGCTCCCTCACCCTTTCCAGGGTATCAGCCTCCTCAGGACCCTTATCCTCCCTTATCCGGGTGACTCTGGCGAACCGTAACGCGAACCCACTCCTGTACTGGGGACTTCTCTGCACCTCGTTGAAAGCCACCTCGACGACAAGTTCAGGTCTAACGTGAACTGTGTAGCGCGTCTCAGACTCATTCAGCGACTTGAGTTTCTCGGTCATCCAGTCGAACTCGGCGTCCGTCAACCCCTTGAAAGTCTTCCCTATTACCAGGTACTCCTCACCGTTCCTGACGGCTAGATGGTAGTTGCTCAACCAGCCCCGTCTCCTACCTGACCCCCAGTCAGCTGCAGCCACAACAACATCCAGAGTCTCAGCGGGCTTGATCTTGTACCAAGCCTTGCCCCTGGAGCCAGGGGAATACGTGCTATCCAGACGCTTCGCCATGAGTCCCTCGTGCCCTTCCTCGATCGCCTTCTCGAAGAAACTCTCAGCCTCCTTTGGGTTAGATGTAACGATCCTATCAACGAGGAGCTCTCCCGGGACAAAGCCCGTAAGGGTCTCCCATCTCCTGCTGTAAGGCCCATCAATGAGCAGCCTCTCACCAAGATAAAGGATATCAAAGAGGTAGAGCCTGAGAGGAATCTTTCTTGCCGTTTCCTCTACATCCTTGACGCGTGTGAACCTCCGCATTAGGTCTTGGAAAGGCAGGGGTTTTCCGTTCATACCTGTCGCAACCACCTCACCCTCAAGGACCATGTCACCCCCCGGTATTCGGTCCTGCACCAACTTTACTATATCCGGGATGCTAGCCGTTACGTCGCTGAGGCGGCGACTAAAGACCCTTACCTCACCGTCCCGTCTATGAATCTGTATTCTTGCCCCGTCGTATTTGTACTCGAACGCCGTCTCTCCGCCGTGCTCAAGGATCGCCTCCTCGGCGTCCTCAGCCATGTTGGCTAACATGGGTTTCAGTGGCACAAACAGTGTTGCTTTGAGTTCCTGCAGTCCATCCAAACCCTGGGTTAAAGCGACTTCAGCTACTTTTCCTATGTCACCTGTCATCATCAGGGCACGTCGCACGGAATCGAGTGGTGTCTCTGAGGCCTCAGCGATGGCATCAAGCATTACTCCTTCACTGACACCGATCCTCATCTCCCCGAAAATTATTCTGATAAGGATGTCTTTCTCCTTCTGATCGGCTGAAGTGAACAACCCTTCTAGTAACTGCTCCTTTACCTTCCTCGACCCTGAGCCAGTCCTCTCGGCGATGTCAGCGAGAGTCTTATGAACGTGTTTTATTGTTAGCCCCTGCATGAAAAGCGTGGTTTGTCCTCCACCGGCTAATACTTTTCTGACGGTCTTCCATCCAACGTCGAGGCTTCGAGGATCAAACTCTGGGAACACAGCGCCGATAATCAACAATATAGCCGGCGCAACTTCTTCAGGCTCAAGTTTCCTGAGAAACTCTGAGATGAACGCGGTTTTTTCCTTACGTTTAGCGGTCGACTCGAGGCTTCTGCACAGTGCAGCGAGGTCCCTGAACATGGTCTCGGGCAATCTAGGTTCCTCCGAAGTAGTCTGTTAGGCTTTTCTGGGACGAAACGTTCCTCATTCGTCGTATTATTGTGTTGACCCGGTCTGGGCTGAAGTTTCGCTCGTCGCAGAGGAAAGTTTTGAGCTCGTCCTCCATGAACTCGCCTTGCGTTACATCATAATCTGAGGTCACATCTGGGTTGAGGAAGACCTCCCGCACCTGAGGGTAGTGGTCAGGAACTTTCTCCAGCACGTCATCTGGTAAGTCCTCGATTGATCCATGTTTCTTGATCAGTTTCAACGCGGTCTTCGGTCCGACGCCCTTGATCCCATCGTTGAAGTCGGTGCCCATCAGGATCGATAGATCAATGAGTTGTTCTCTCGTGATCTGGTGTTCCTTGAGGAACTCGTCGAGGATGAAGAGCTCTGGCTGGAGCTTCCTAGCTATGCCTTTGCTTGGAAGCCACTCCTGTCCGCTTATGGTGAGGTATCTTACTAGCCTCGGTGCCCCGAATAGGAGGGAGTCGTAGTCCTTGCTGTTGGAGGCCCATACGTCTCCCTGTCTAGCCATGTGGGCTGCTTGGGCCTCTCCCTCGCTTGGTGCCTGAACCCATGGTATACCGAGATATGTTAGTAGTCTCTTGGTGTCATTCACCCTTTCCCGGGTCAGTTTCCCGGTCATCACAGCCTTCGAGAAAGCCTCCGCCACATCTCCTCGAGCAATGGCCTCGGCGTACTCCTGCTCAGCTTTTTCTTTTGCCTCCCTGCGTTTCATGATCTCTCTCTGTTTCAAGGCAGGAGGTTTACCGTCGAAGACGAAGACAAGCTTCATGCTATAATCAGAGATGAGCCGGGTGGTTCTGAAAGCTAAGCCCACGAGGTGGCTGGTCACTCTACCCTCCTTGTCCATCAAGGGGGTACCATCCCTTGCCCGGATAAGGGCCAAGAACTGGTGGAGTACGATATACCCGTCTACGGCGAAGCTCTTGCCTTTGAGGTCATCTAGGGTGAGCGTCTTCTTGTTGATTATAGGTGTGAGGAGTACTCCCAATTGAACCAATCTTTGTTTGTTGGGGCGGGATAAATCGGTTTCTCGTTAAAGGATGCTGAGGAATAGATGATACGCGAGGCCCACAAGGTACAGCGCAAGGCATGAGGGGGCCAGGTACCGGATTACCTTGTTCAGATCCGACTTGAAGTAGCTGTTACTCAACACCAAGCACAAGTGGAGAGGGGACGTAATGTAGGTGCAGGTTATCCCGAGGAACACGATACTCGTAAGGTGTATATCTGGGCCACCGAAGAGGGGAAGCAATAAGGGGAACCCTATTCCTACGCCCATCGCGGGGGACCCCGAGATAGCTCCTATGAGCCAAGGAATGATAATGGCTATCGCTAAGACCGGTACGCCAGAGGCTATGACTGACTCGAAGAGGGTCGTCATCGAGCCACTGGTCACTATCATGTCCCTGAGGTACAGCATTGATACCACGGAGAGAACAAGCTCATATCTAAAACTTTTAGGCAGCCAGCTCAATGCTTTTGATGGCTTTACTCGACCAAGAATGAATGTGACTATGATGCCTACACCGAGCGAAAGCCAGATATCGAGACCATAAATAGTCAAAGCAACGGAAACAAGCATCGGAATAGCCCCCTTCAATGAGGCAATGTCAAATTTTCTCTTTGTTCCTCCATCAGGTTGCTTTTTGATGAATCCCCTAGCCGCGATAAAACCAATGAGAGTCATAACGAAAAACAGGGGAAACTGCACCCTGAGCCATTCATTGATAGTGAAACCTGACAACGTCACAGCCATGATTGTCGATGACGTGATTGGATTAGTCCAGTAAAGCAAGTGCCTGAACCAGACGTTATAATAGGTCTTGTACTCGGGTTTCATCCCAAGCCTGTTCGCCTCAGGCTCAATGAAAGGCGCGGACATCAAAGCCCCACCGGGCATGCTGAGAAAACCGAACATCGCGGGAATAGTAGCTAGAAGCAGGTTGCTTGGGAGAACTACGCTTAGTCCCTCGATGAACCGTACCATGAGGCCCGTCTCCTTCAAAGCATACCCGAGGACCGTGATGAGAGCCACCGCGGTGCACAGTGTCCATGTGGTAGGGTCCGAGACCGTCTTGAGGAGTACCTCAAAGAAGACGCCTATGGGCTGACCTGAGGTTACACCTATGATTATCGCAGCTATCGTGATTGAGACATAGAACTCGACTTTTTTGGCTCTTAGGATGAATATCATCAGGAAGGCGACGATGAGCCCGATCACGTCAATCATAGAGGATACCCGTGTTCTCAGAGCAAACGACTTTACCGTATATAAAATATGAGAATTTTATGAGCCCTAACCAAAGATCCATTGAAGAAAGTTGTTATCTGAAATTCATTATATTCTGAGAATCAGTTGGATAACCCAAAGGAAAATTCTGATTGGTAATAATAGCAACGTGAAGGTTAGGTTCAACGCGAATGAGATACCCATGAGAACAGAGGCGAGAATGAAGAACACCCCGACGATGATGAGTATTGGGATTAATAATAGCCCCAGCATTCCACTCAAATATCACTAGCGATACATGCCCTAAATAGGTTTCGGTATGTCACATCCCTTCAATTAACGTTTAAAGAAGACGTGGTTATCATGAATATTGCAATCTATGAACCGGCTTAGAGGTAATTATTCTAGTCACACAGGGTGAAGACAGTAGATGATGAATATTTTCTGTGATTTTAACCTGTAATGGAGACTTAATTCAAAGAATTTAATCGATACTCAAGATATATAGTCAAAACAATATTTAAAGATAGAAAAATACCTCTAAAAAAGGGGTTTACAACCTGCGACATACATATGTCCAAAAAATCAATACACAAAACGTCTTAAAATTAAAATACTTAAATGATACACATTAATAACCAGACGATAGGTTAGCAGGTAGAGATATGAGTTTCCCTGAGAAGATCGATGTACTTGATCTGATAATCAACGTGCTCAACGAGCATGAGAAAAAAATGGACAAGTTAGTCGAGAGACTAGAACTGATAGTCGACGTTCTCGTGGAACTTCCCGAGTTCTCTGAGACATTCGAGGAAATTGCTGCTAGAGCAAGCCTCCTTGAGGAGCCAAGCGGCTCGGTGCTCATAGTCGATGATGATGAGTTCCTCACAGAGACCTTCAAGTTACTACTAGAGGATGCAGGCTTCGAGGTCGAGACAGCGAACACGGGAAACCAGGCACTCCTGAAGGCAAGTCAACTGGACTTCGATTTAGCCATCCTCGACTTGAAGCTCCCAGATACGACGGGAAGTGAGCTGGCCAAGAGTCTAAAAGACAGGAACAGCGAGATGAATATCATCCTGCTAACAGGTCAAGCAGAAGCACTTGAAAACCTGGAAGACGTGGATCTAAGTCTAGACGAGATCCTCTTGAAGCCCATTAGCCCGACAGAGCTGCTGAAGCTGACTGAAAAATTAAGGGCCGGAGCTAAATCCGGCTAGTCCATGGCAGCTAGCCTAGACTCGATAACTGTTTTGGGTAGCGCCCCAAGAGTCTTATCCACTAGCTCGCCGTTCTTGAAGTAGAGGAGCGTTGGAATGCTCATAATGCCGTACTTCATCGGCACGTTCCTGTTTTGGTCAACGTTGAGCTTGCCGAAGGCCACGTCGTCGCGTTCCTCGGATAACTCCTCGATGATGGGTGTGAGCATTCTGCAGGGACCGCACCATGCTGCCCAGCAGTCTACTACTACTTTTGGATTGTTCTTCACGAAATCGTCAAAGGTTGTGTCGTTTACTTCAACCGTTTTACTCATATTATGTCAGAAAGCACTTCATGGCAACGAAATATAAAGGTATTTAAAGATGCTTACCATCATTGAACATAGTTATGAGTCTAAGAGAGATACAGAACATAGTCAACGCAGCCCAGATAGGGCCCGAGGAGCTCATCAAATGCGCCCTCGGCATAAAGACCACAGAGATCCAGGCCTACTGCGTCCTAGTCAGCAGAGGACCAGTCACCATACAGGAAGCCACAGAACACCTTGGAAAGAGCAGATCCACCGCCCAGAGGCTCCTCCAGAACCTCGTAGAGAAGGGACTGGCTACAAGGGAAGAGGAGCTCATCGGCCTAGGAGGCTACAAGTTCATCTACAGGCCTGTGCCACCGGAGCGGCTCAAGACGGCCATCGAGGATACATTAGAGAAATGGTATCACAGGATGCTGAGCGAGCTTGATGATCTTCCTGAAAAGATTGTTGAGCTGGGCTGCAGCTCTGACCTCACAGTGGAGTGAAAGAAGAATCAGCACCTTGTGAGGTACCGTTCGTACTCCCAGGAAGTTATCTTTGGCCTGCTTGCTGCCCACTCTACGCCTGTGTGGGACATATAGTCCTCGTATTCTGCACGTTTGAGTTCAGTCATGTTCTTGTGCAGGTAATCCCCGAGGGCAGTCTTCATGGATTTGTCGGACTCGAAGTGCTCCACTGCCTCGCCTAGGTGCTCGGGCAGGATCTCGACTCCTTTCTCTTTCATTTGTTTCTTGGTTAGTTCGTAGATGTTTTCGCTGAGTGGCTCGGGTGGCTCCATCTTCTTTTTGATTCCTTCCATGCCGGAGTTAATGAGAACCGTGGCCACAAGGTAAGGGTTGCTTGATGGATCAGGGTGGCGGTACTCGATTCTTGTGACCTTGTTCTTTTCACCAGGGGCTAGGGGGATCCTCACTAAGGCTGTTCGGTTGGCGAACCCCCAGCTCACATAGACGGGGGCCTCGTAGTGGGGTATAAGCCTCTTGTAGCTGTTCACGAGGGGCGCCACTACCATGGACATGGCCTGTGCGTGCTTCAGGATACCTCCCACATAGTTACGAGCAATGTCACTGAGCCCGAATTCCTTGTCCTCGTCGGCGAAGATGTTATGGCCTGTGTCAAGCTCCACTATGCTCTGATGCATGTGACAGCCGCTTCCGTTAATCCCCCAGAATGGTTTAGGCATGAAAGTCGCCCTCGTGTCGTGTTTTTGAGCGATCGTCTTTACAGCGAGCTTGTAGAGGATTACGTTGTCCGCGGTCTTCAATGCGTCGCTGTACCTGAAGTTGATCTCTTGTTGACCCTGCGCTGCCTCGTGGTGCACCCTGTCTAGCTGAAATCCGGCAGCTTCAAGGCATATAAGGGTCTCTAGTTTGACGTCCTCAGTGGGATCCAGTGGCGGTAAATCGAAGTAGCCTCCTTCACCGAAAGGAACTATGTTGCCGTTATCGCCGGTGACATAAAAGTACTCAAGCTCGGGGCCAGTGTTGAATCCGTAGCCTTCCTTCTCTAGCTCATCCATTGTTCGCTTAAGGTGGCCTCTGGGGTCTCCGTGGAAGTATGAGCCGTCAGGGTTGCTGACGTAGCAGAACATGACTGCGATTCCCGGCGTCTCCCACATGGGAACCATGAAGGTGGTAGGATCAGGGTGAAGGTTGAGGTCGCTCTGGTTGACCTCCGCGAAACCCAGGATGCTGGACCCGTCGAACGCAACGCCGTTAACTAGAGCGTCTGTTAGCTGGTACTCTGGTATTAGCATGGCTTTCGGGCTGCCGTTGGGGTCGATGACTATTAGCCTGATGTACTTGATGTCGTGACGTGCAACAAGGTCCATTATGGGCTTGACGGCGTCTTCATGGGTAAGGGAACTAGCTACCATAATACCCCTCACCTTTAAGTTCACGCATATATACTTTACTCCGTTTATCCTAAACGTTTGGATATGTAGATCGGGTTTATCTTAAACATATGTTTAGATGTTTTAACATATTCATTGAAAATTAACAAAATAAATGATGGATCAACCAAGGAATTTCGCTGATTAGGAGCCCGCTCCCGCGAGTGTGAGTTTATATGAGAAATATCTTCACAAATGTTATGCAATATAACAATATTCTTATACACGTGTATAGATAAAGTTGGACTTGTAGATACAGAGAGTGATTGAAATGTTCACACTTGATGAGATAGACAAGAAGATACTCGCAGAACTCCTCATAAACTCCAAGAGAAGCTTTAGAGAGCTAGCGAGGGCTATCGGCGTCTCAGCCGCGACTGTGATTAACCACATTCAGCGGCTGGAGTCAGCTGGAGTCATCACTGACTACACTGTGATGCTTGACTTTGAGCGTCTAGGCTTCGAGTTAACCGTTGTCCTAGAGATGACGGTGAGCAGAGGAAAGCTCCTTGAGACCCAAGAGGAGATCGCCAAACTGCCCTACGTCTGCGCGGTATACGACGTGACGGGTGAGATAGACTCGGTGGTGGTGGCCAAGTTCAGAAACAGGAGGGAGCTGAGCGAGTTCCCCAAAGACCTCCTTGCCATGCCCTTCGTGGAGAGAACGAACACCCATGTTGTCCTGAACACCATAAAAGAAGACTTTAGGATGATCAACAATCTATAGTTTTCCTTCTTTTTTGAGTTAGGTAGTGCAGTTCAGGACTTTTTTTGAAGTTGGTCATCACTAGTCTCTCGGTGTGTTGGGTTGAGGGATTCGTACAACCGTCAAAATTCATGATTTATTGTTCAATAAACGTTATGTTTCGCTTGGGGGAGGGATAATCGGTGATCCTTGGTGAGATGGGGTCCCAACGACGAGAAAGATAGAAGAATCCTAAAGGTTAGTCCTTGGAAATCACTTCAGAATCTCGGCACTATTGAGCCTCGGTCGGGAGTCTATGTTTTTACTGATAGCCTATACAATGTGAAATACATAGGGAAAGCCGGCCACGGGAAGATGCTTCAGGAAATAAATCAAGCAATGGAAATTGGAAAAGATACTGGGGCGGAGCACGTTAAAGCATTATTCACCACGTCAGAGACTAACGCTGAAAGCCTCCAGCGGAGACTCGTATCAAAATACAAACCATCGAACAATAACTAGAGCAAACTCATTGTGCTTATTACGGTTAATAGCTGCCGTTCAGGTGAAAATCCGAGTCCTTAGTGAGAACAATTTTTGACGCTCACAAGTTCATGTCGAGCCCCAAGTTCTTCCAGACAGACGGAGACTGGGACAGAGTCATCTGGATGACTGATCAGATGAAGAAGCTGGCAGGTTCCGCTATTCTTGTTGATAAGAAGTAAAAGATAACGACAGAGAAAGAGGCTAGGACTCGGGAAACTCAGGGAGTCCTGGGGGGTTAGGCTTTTCTCAGGGTTTTTCCGGGTAACGCTCCGGTGTATTTTCCTTTCTCGATGACGGGGACACCGTTCACTAGCACGTAGGGTATTCCTGACGCGTATTGCTGGGAATCGGTGAAGGTTGCCTCGTCTTTGATGGTGGCTGGGTCGAAGACGGTGATGTCTGCCTTGTAGCCTTCCCTGAGGAATCCCCGGTCGTTGAGTCTTATGCGTTGCGCCGGTGCGCTGGTCATCTTTCGTAGTGCCTCCTGGAGGCTGATGACTCCTTCCCTGACGTAGTGTCCTAGTACCCGCGGGAATGTGCCGTAGAGTCTGGGGTGTGGTTTCATCTCTTTCCAGATGCCTTCGGGGCATATGGCGGAGCCGTCGCTGCCCACCATCCCATAGGGGCTCTGCATTACTCTGCGTACGTCTTCCTCGTTCATGCCGAACATGACGCTCGGGACTTGGGTGTTCTCCATAACGAGGAGGTCAAACATGGCGTCGATGGGGTTCTTGTTCATCATCTCCCCTATCTCCTGAAGGTTCTTGCCTGTGTACTGGGGGTTGTTCTTGGCCTTTGTGACTAGAATCTTGTCGGGTCCATAGTTGAGGCGTAGCTCTCCCTTTATCTTCTTCCGTGTCTCGGGGTCATTGAGGTGTTCCAGCATCTTCTCTGCGCCTCCCTCGTGGGCCCAGTGGGGCAGCAGGGCGGTGAGACCTGTGCTTGACGCGATGTAGGGGTACTGGTCGAAGGTAACATCAACACCCATGTCACGGTACTTCTCCACAAGGGCTAGGCTTTCCTTGGTCTTGCCCCAGTAGGGTTTACCGCTTGCCTTGAAGTGGGCTATCTGGATGGGTGCGCCCGCTGCTTTGCCTATCTCGCATGCCTCTTCGACTGCGTCTAGTAGGGTCGCGCCTTCGCCCCTGATGTGACTGAAGTATATTCCGCCGTGTTTAGCTATCTCCTTGGTAAGCTCGATTATCTCTGGGGCTTTCCCGTAGACGCTTGGGGGATAGATGAGGCCTGTGCTCATGCCCCATGCTCCGTCAGTCATGGCCTCAGCGACGAGTTTCCTCATCTCTTTCAGCTCTGATTCAGTTGGTTCCCTGTTCTCGTGGCTTAGGACGTGCATTCGTACTGTGCCGTGGCCAACGACAGGAGCTATGTTAAGCCCCGCTCCCTGCCTGTCTATTCTATCCATGTAGTCTTTCATGGTGGTCCAGTCTAGCTGGAAGTTGTCTGGGAGGCTGCTTCTGCCATATTTCTCCCTGTATTCTTTTACTGATGGATACATGGGGGCTGCGCTGTTTCCGCACTGCCCTATGACCTCGGTGGTGACCCCTTGATGGATCTTGCTGAGCCCCCTAGGGTCGATAAGTATTGGCATGTCGCTGTGGCTATGGATATCGATGAATCCTGGTGCCACTATATTGTTTTTAGCGTCGATGACCTTGGTTGCTTTGCTTAGATCACCGATTGCCTCTATCTTGTCGCCTTTCACGGCTACATCGGCCTTGTACCATGGGTTGCCTGAGCCATCCATGACTCGACCGTTCTTGATTAGGATATCATACTCCAACGTTTTTCACATAGGAATAATCTGGTTCTC
Organism: Candidatus Bathyarchaeota archaeon; assembly: GCA_026014815.1. Taxonomy (GTDB): domain Archaea; phylum Thermoproteota; class Bathyarchaeia; order TCS64; family TCS64; genus RBG-16-57-9. The sequence goes on along the minus strand of JAOZHP010000151.1, from coordinate 61,190 downwards.
AGGTTATAGAGTTTAAGAGAAAAAGTCAGTGTTGTTGTCAATGTCGTACCTTAATGTAAACTATTTTCCGAATTATTATTTCTTCAAGTTACAGGTAACTTGGATTATCATGTTTTTTGTGTTGATTATTCGGCTTACCTTTACGCTTATTGTCATATATTGTGACCTATTCTGAGCGTTTCTAAGGCTCTTTTTCAGGAAAAGAGCGTGGATTTAGCTTAGTTGGGTACCACTCTACCTCCATAGTTGCATAACGTGTGTTTTTGAGACGCCGATAGTTTCAAGTTGTACTTGGGGGCGAGGTGAAATGCTGGTTTTATAAATACTCTTGATGAGATGTACCGATGCCCAATACGTTTGTTCTGTATCCTCTGTTTTATTTTTCTCAGGCTATATATGGAGTTCACACAAGCGATGAAGCCCCCTCATCCTTATTGTAGAGAGGAGAGGCAGCGAATTTTCTCGGCTTTCCGATCCTACTAACCCTACATCAGGGCCTCTGTGCCATGTGGAACAAAAAAACACATAAAACCCAAAGCCGATCACAGAGTTCTCAGCGACAACTATGCCGGGGGCGAGGGTCGTCCCTGCTGCGATTACGGCGCCGTTCTTTACTCGTGTTCCTATGAGTCGTTTTGATGGTGGGTAAGAGTCGTTTGTGAATACGACGCCGGGGCCGATGAAGACGTTGTCCTCGATGACTGTGAGCGGAGGCATGTAGACCATGCCTTGGATATTGCAGCATTTTCCGATATCTACGTCGTGGTCGATATGGCAGAGTGACTCTATTGTAGTCTCGTCACCTAGGTTACGTGGTCACTGATGTAGGTTAGGTGCCGGATCTTCACGTCCTTTCTGAGGCGTACATTCTTTCCGATGTGGCTTGAGGTAACCATAATTAAATTTCAGATAATGTTGAAAGATGAATCCTGTGGCAGGTTGTCTTTATATTTCCCGGGATTCCTGTTTCAGTGATTTCATGTATCTCACGCGTGAACAGGAACGGATGATGGAGGGCGAGAAAGGTGTCGCCGTCCGTAAATCCATGGAGCTCCTCGTAGCTCTGGGCGAGGTCTTCGAAGCGGAGCGCCTTATACCCGTTGAGTCAGCCCACATAAGCGGCGTCAGCTACAAGAACCTCGGCGACGCCGGCACCGAATGGCTTGAGGAGCATGCATCTATGGGGGCTAGATGCAAGGTCAGGGCCACGTTGAACCCTGCAGGCATGGACATGGAGAAGTGGCGGGAGATGAACGTGACACCCGAGTTCGCTGAGGGGCAGCGAAGGGTCATCGACGCGTTCACCTCAATGGGCGTGGAGCCCACGTGCACATGCACTCCATATCTTATAGGCCATGTCCCTCGGAGGGGAACCCAGGTGGCTTGGGCCGAGAGCAACGCCGTCTGTTTCAGTAACAGCGTGATAGGGTCAAGGACAAACAGGGAGTCAGGGCCTACCACGTTAGCGTCCGCGGTCACCGGTCTCACCGCTCTCTACGGGTACAGGCTGGACGAGAACCGAAAACCAGGAAAGATAGTCAAGATCGAGACTGACTTGGAGACCCGGATGGACTATAGCGCAGTAGGATACATCACAGGCAAGCTCCTGGGAAGGACCGTGCCCTACTATAAAAGCATGGGAAAGCCTGATTTGGAGTCCATGAAGACGCTGGGCGCAGCCTGCGCCACAAGCGGAGGCATCGCCCTATGGCACGGCGAGGGGGTTACCCCGGAGGCCGAGGAGGCGGCTAGGCACCTAGACGGCCTTGAAACAGTTGCAATCGAGCGTAAGGACATCGAGGAGGCCCGTGAGAGCCTCGTCTGTGACCCGGATAACCCCACTTACTGTATCGGTTGCCCCCACTGCAGCCTCCGTGAGATGGCTGAGACAGCTGAGCTGGTCAAGGGTAAAGACATGGATGGACGGCTCTGGGTGTTCACCAGCAGGGGCGTCTACCAGAAGGCGGTGAGAGCTGGGCACGTTAAGGTCATCGAGGCAGCCAGAGGCAGAGTCTACAGGGACACATGTATGGTGGTCGCACCGCTTCACGAGATGGGGTGGGAGGGCGTCGCCACCAATAGCTTCAAGGGATGCCATTACAGTGTGGCCCACGGGTTCGACACAAAGCTGGCTACACTTCCGGATCTAGTGGAGGGAGCAGCGAAATGATCCTTAAAGGCAGGAAAGTCATGGGTGGCTACGCCGAGGGTGAGGCTCTTGTTAGCGCTGAACCTGTGAGCTTCTACGGGGGAGTGGACCCAGTTACCGGGTATGTGACTGAGCCTGGGCACTGCTGCTGCGGCGAGAACATAACCGGGAAAGTCTTCGTCTTCCCCACCGGGAAAGGGAGCACCGTCGGCAGCTACGTCATCTACAGGATGAAGAAGCTGGGCACTGCACCCGCGGCCATCATCAACGTTGAGACTGAGGCTATCCTGGCGACTGGCTGCGTCATCAGCGATGTTCCTCTGGTTGACAAGCTTGACAGGGACCCGTTGAAGGTCATCAAGAACGGGATGAAGGTCAAGGTCAATGCTGACGAGGGCGTAGTCGAGGTAATCGATTAGCCCCCCCTTTTTCTTATATATTCGCCGGGTTACTTCATCGGGATATCTTTGTACGTTGAGGCGCTCGGGTTATTCACTGCTTTCTGCTTCGGCCTAAACGCCATTCTGGTACGGAAGGGAATGGAAGACTCCACGCCGGTGACCGCTGCCCTTGTGGTGAGCATGGTTCAGGTGCCCGTGCTGGGGGCTCTGCTGCTCGGCAGGGAGTTCACGTGGAACTGGACGGCTGCAGGCTACTTTGTAATCGCAGGTTTTCTTGCATCTACCATAGCTCGGGCGTTCAATTATCTTGGCATCGAGCGTGTCGGGGTAGGCGTGGCTACGACCCTCAGTAGCACTGACCCCCTGTTCAGCAATTTCTTGGCTATACTGGTGCTACATGAGCCGATGGTTCCAGCTACGGTCGCGGGCGTGATTCTAATTGTCAGCGGCGTGGTGTACATGAGTGGGTTCAACACCTCAGAGAAGCTGAAGGTGAGAGACATGATGATTCCAGTCACCGCGGCGTTTCTCTACGCATCAGCCAACATGGTTAGAAAGCTTGGGATGAGCCTGCTGCCCGACGCTGTGCTTGGGAGCTGGATAGGAGCAGTCACAAGCCTCGTGGCTTACCCCATGTATCTCGCCGCTCGGGGAAAGCTAGGGGAGTTCAATCTCACTCGTAACGGGTTGAAGTACTTCACTGCAGGTGGTCTGGTCATAGGCTCTGCTATGCTGAGCATGTACACAGCGTTCGGCATGGGCTCGATCTCTGTTGTCACCGCCCTTATAGGTACAGCGCCTCTGTTCAGCATCCTCCTCAGCGTCATCTTCTTGAAGGGAAAAGAGAGGATCACACGGAGAGTCACAGTGAGTGGGCTCATGATAGTCCTCGGTGTATTGTTGATCACTGTGTTCTAGAAGCTGATCTTGGATGCCGCGGATTCCTGACCAAATTTAGCTTCAGCCGCTTTTCTCACTGCTTCATGGTACTCGCTACGCGTGTAGACACGCATGATGTCAAGGTATCCGACCAGTGCCCCGCCTAGAGGGCTCAGCTCGCTGAAGCTTAAGGGCACCTTATCACCCTCGGGGGTCTCATGGAAGAGAGGTATGTCTTGGGGATGCTGCTGCATGGCGTAATATGGGACGCTGGGTGCTGTTGATACGTCGATGATGACGTAGTCCCTGTCCACACCTGCCTCTGTGGCGATATCAGCTTCCAGGTTGTCCCGGATGGTACCCATAATCATCATGTTGACGTTGAACCTGTCCCTGCGATGCATCACTGTTTCGTAGGCGCACTTGAGGAGCCTGCGATCATTGAAGTCTTGGTAGAGTTGATACGCCGTCTTGCTGTGAGGGTCATCTGAGCCTTTGAGGGTGGCAAGCTTGTGGAGCACATAGCCGTCATCCAGCCTATGATACTCGTCTGGACCATTAAACGAGGTAAACCCTAGCGCCTCGTCTCCCAGCTCCAGCGCTCTGACCAGCATAGTCTCTGCTGACCTCACGCTGCGGTGGAAGTAGACTGCTTTGAACATCTCGTAACGAGCGATGACCATTGCTTCCAGAACATAGAGCGCCGTGTCTTTGATGCTTAACCTGTCATCAATGACGTCCATGCTTCTGACGAGACGATCATAGTCCACTTTCCCATATTCGACTCCAGTGAAGTGGCTGTCACGAGGCAGATAGTCCAGTACATCTGCGCTGAACTGGCCCGCGATGACTTGGTTCATGAAGCCCTTACCGTCTTGAAGTTTACCTACAGCAAGATACCCCATCTCATCAGGGTCAAATCCATACTCGTTGAGCTTGTCCGCGACCTCGGTCTCCTGGATGATGCTTGTGCTCATCTGCTCATGGTTCAGGTTCCGTTTCTCCAAGACCTCCTCGAAGAGATGGCTGAAGGGGCCGTGCCCGATATCGTGGAGCAGCCCGGCGAGGCGTAACTTGTCGTGCTCCTCCTCGGTGATTAACCCCATTCTCTGAAAACGTTGAGCTATCTTTCCAGCGATATGTAGCACACCCAAGCTGTGGTGGAAACGGGTATGCTCTGCACCGGGATAGGTCAGGTGAGCGGCGCTGAGCTGTCTCAGCCTCCGTAACCGCTGAAACTGAGGTGTATCGATTACGGCGATCTCAGGCTCACTGAACTCGATGTACCCGTGGACAGGGTCTTTTATCTCTACCCAGCGCTTCATGTTCGCATAAAAGATAATTCACATGTATTTATTGAGACTGGTTCAAATGAAAGGAGGCTGAATAGAGTCTCTGGTTACAGCGTACCGATACAGAGAGCAAAGTCATAAACCATTTAATAATTGAAACGTCAACTCATCTGCATGGCAGATTATAGGCGTAGGCTTGAAGGTTTACAGGCTAAGATGGAGGACCGGGAGTTAGACCTATTGGTTCTCGGGGCTAGCCCCGACTTCCAGTACCTCACAGACAGCCGCGTCGAGTGGAGACGAGGAAGAGACCTGACTTACCCAGCTGACGCCGTGTTTGTACCCCGTGACGGCGATCCAATTATCTTAGCAGGCATGGGATCTGCGGGAAAAGCAAAAGAAAGCTGGATCAAGGACGTCCGCGGCTTAGGTATGTTCGAGGACCCCGCGCCAGCGGTGAAAGAGATAGTGATGGAGCTAGCCGGCGAGCCTGGGAAGGTGGGCGTAGGCGAGTACACGTGGAGCAGCCTCTTCATGTCCCTGGCAACTGCCTGTAAGGGAGCCAAGTTCAGGAAAGCCGAGGGACTCCTAGACGACCTAAGAATGATAAAGGAGCCTGAGGAGATAGAGACTCTCAGGAAGGCAGCTACCCTCACAGAGAATGTCATGACTCGGATCATCGACCAGATCCAGGAAGGTGACACCATGAGGGGCACAGGCCTCAAGATTGAGACCATGGGCAGAATGATCGGTGCGAGCGACGTGAGCTTCCCGTCTACCGCCGGGTTCTGCAAGTCAGGCAGCGAAGAGACCGATGAAGTATTCAACTATGGAAGAGAGCAAGGTCTGGAGCAGGGGACAAGCATAGCCTTCGACGTGGGGTTCGTCGTGGATGGTTATTGCAGTGATTGGGGGCGCAGCTTCTACTATGGTAAAGCTCACGACCACTTCAAGGCCGCCTATGTTGCGTTACAGACCGCTGTCGTGGAGACCATCGACGCCATGGGTGACACTGTAACGAAGACTAACGAGGTCTTTCCCAAGATCGAGGAGGTCTGCGACAGGATGGGCTACGGGGACTATCTCCGAGAGCGACTGGCGAGTGGCATGGTTGGCCATCAGATAGGTGTGGAGGTCCATGAGGACCCTTGGCTCAAGCCAGACCAAAATCAGGAGCTGGTGGACGGAATGGTGTTCTGCGTGGAGCCCAAGCTCTGGATGAAAGGCGAGTTCTACCTCAGGGTCGAAGACATGGTGTTGATCAAAAACGGGAAGGCGGAGAGCCTAACAACATACGATAGGGAACGGTTTGAGCTCTAACAACGGCTACCCCAATCTTTAATCTTATATCTTGTAATATTGTATACTGAAAGGCTCGGAGAGCAACAGCATGCCTAAGGGGTGTTTTATTGTATTCGAAGGTACTGATGGCTCAGGTAAAAGTACTCAATTTCAAATGCTCTACGATAAACTCAAGAAATTTAAATATCAAGTAACAAAAACTAAGGAGCCTACGCATAGACCTATTGGATACTTAATTCGGAATATTTTATATGAAAATGGGCTTGGTATTCCAGAAGAATCACTGGCGTTGTTATTCGCAGCGGATAGAATAGATCATATCAAATCAGTGATTAGACCTGCATTAAAAGAAGGTTCAATTGTTATCTCAGATAGGTATGTGTATAGTTCCTATGCGTATCAAAGCAAAGGAATGCAAAAAGAGCTCGACCTTTCGTGGCTTGAACAGATCAATCGGTTCTCTTTTCCACCAGATATTGTTGTGTTTTTGGATATATCACCAGAAGAAGGGTTAGATAGAGGAAATAAAAGAGTACAAGATCATACATATTTTTCGAGTTTAATACAGCAACAGAGAATTCGCTCTATCTATTATAAAATTTTTAATTTAGATAAAAAAACTCTCTATTTAGATGATTTTGAAAAGAAATCGCATAAGAAATCAAAAGATATGCAAATTGTAAAAATGAAAAACACCACTATATTAAAAATAGATGCAATGTTATCAATGAACAAAATACATGAATTAATTCTTGATTACGTTGTAAAATTTTTGGAAAATAAAGGGATATCTAAAATTGATAAAAAAGATGTAAAACCTAAGTCATTAACTTCATTTTCTTAAATGTAAAGGAATTTGGATTAGTTTATATCTCTTCAAGCGTCCAGTACGCCGGTTAGTTTGCGGTTTGAGTTTTACGCAATCGTCGCGGCTATTGGCTTCGGGTTGAACGCTGTGCTTGTTAGATTAGCCATGAAGGACACGACACCTGTAACCGCGACGCTCTCCGTCGCGGCTGTTCAGGTGGTTATTCTCAGCGGCATTTTGGTGTTGAGTCCTCCCGAGGTGAACTGGGTCGCGATAGGGTACTTCGCGTTAGCTGGTTTCTTCGCCGCGATTATGGGGAGGACATTCAACTACATGAGCATCGACAAGCTGGGAGTTGCTATCAGCACAAGCCTCACCGGCACCAACCCTATATTCGTCATGATAATCAGCGTCATCTTCCTCGGCGAAAAAGTGTCAGTCTCCACCGTCGCTGGTTCACTACTAGTGGTTGCAGGAGTCATGCTGATAAGCGGCTGGGGTAAGGACGGTAACCTGAAACTCGGGGACTTAGTCATCCCGCTGGCTTCAGCGTTCTTCTACGCTGCGAGCAGCGTGGTGCGTAAGGTAGGGCTCAACATTCTACCTGAGTCGGTGCTTGGGGCGGCGGTAGGCGCGTTGACGGGTCTAGTCACATACCCCATTCTTCTCAGATTGATTAGCAGGACAGGAGAGTTCAAGTTCTCAAGGAAGGCACTGCCGTTCCTCGTTGGAAGCGGTATCGCCACCAGCACCGCGTGGATTGGGATGTTCATGGCGACGCAGCAGGGAAGCGTTAGTGTCGTCTCAGCGATAATAGGGGCAAACCCGTTATTCGGGTTACTACTCAGCGCATTGCTATTACGTGACACTGAACAATTGTCAAAAAGAGTGATAGCCGGGTGTCTGGTGATCGTGGCAGGCGTAACCGTGATAACGCTGCTCTAGCTGAGCTTCTTCACTTTTTCCAGTGCCTCTAGAAGAGAGGTGAGGGTCCCAGTTATTTCCAGCATCTTGGCTGGGTCAGTCTCCTTCTCCAGCATGGCTTGAACATCAGCTATCTTCTTGTTCAAAGTAGCTTCAAGGCTTCCTTGACGTGCCATCGCCTCGGTGTCGGTGTCCGCCTTGACAAACTTGACCTGCTTGTTGCACATGGGGCAGATTATGTCCCCGTTTCTCAGCTTGAACAGCGGCGTGTCACAGTCTGGACAGATCTCGCTGAGCATGGTGGCTCCTTTACGGAGCAGTAGTGCAATCTCCTTCAAGCTTCCCTCAGACAACGTTACACCACAATCGATATTGCTACACCCGTTTTAAGGCTTGACCCTAACCAAAATAAGCTCATAAACCACCTTTTCACGGAACAAGTTGACCCTATCACTAGAGTATGAAGCAACGATAGCTGAGCTAAAGAGAGAAACAGGGTGAAACCCTCGATTCTAGTCGTGTTTTTATAAGGCAGGAATGATACATGGGCAGAGAAAACCATGATCCAGCTTGAAGGACGCAACCCAGTAGATGAGGGGCTGAACCAAGGCTCCGTCACCATGATCCGCGTCGAACGAGGAAAAGAGACGGACACTAAGATCAGAGTCATCCTAGACAAGGCACGAAAGAAACGGGTGCCCGTGGAGCTAGTGGGAAGAGCCAAGCTGGAGAGAATGAGCGAGACAGGGCGACACCAAGGCATCATAGCCATCGCCCAGCCCAACGTCCAGTGGGGACTCCAAAAGACGCTTCAAGAATCAGGTAAAGAGGTCTGCTTCCTTCTACTTGACCAGGTACAGGACCCCCATAACCTCGGCGCCATTATAAGGACCAGTGAGGGCGCTGGCGTCGACGGCATCGTGATACCAAAGAAAGGCACAGCCAGCGTGGGACCTACCGTCCACCGGGTTAGCATGGGAGGTAGCCTATACGTCCCTGTGTGGCAGCAGAGTCTCTACCCAGCCATCAAGACCATGAAGGAGGAGGGGGTCACCATCATCGGAGTGGACAGCTCAAGCGAGATGGACTATTACGATGTAGACCTAACGGGTCCTGTGGCTTTCGCCATCGGAGGCGAGGACAGGGGAGTCAACCCAACGCTCTTAGAGAAATGCGACAAGCTTGTCCGGATTCCCATGATGGGAAGGATTCATAGCCTCAACGTCAGCGTGGCGACAGCCATAGTGCTCTATGAGAGGCTACGGCAACAAGAATCAAAATAAGAGTATTGTGGTTAGCGTCGTCTCATACCGCTGGTCACGACGAGCAAGCCAACGGCGATGATGAACAAAGGCCATAGCTGATCGAAGCTCGCCCACCAGAACACGTCATCCAGCAGACTGGATACGCCGATGAGTATGAGGAAAACGCCGAAGAGAAGGGGCCAAGTCTGCCTGCTCCGGCCTCCGAAGCAAGCGTCATCGAAATCCCAGTCTCTTCTCCTGTAACGACTGGTCGTGGTCTCGTTGAGGCTTGCGCCACAGTTAGAGCAGACCTCTGCGTCGTCCAGGTTCTCGGTCCCGCACTTTGTGCAGTAAACCATTATTTCACCAATCTGTTGTATGTATCCCCTTATAGAAACATTACTGAAGCTAGAGATACCCTTCACCGCATTTTCTGTCACAGTCTCGGCAAATGATGACGTGATCCCCTTGACTGACTCTGATACGCGTCATGATCCAGAAGAGAACTAATCCAAGAAAATAAACATCCACAAGCAGACTGGTGCGTAACGCGTCCAAAGCTAGTAGAGAAAGGAACGAGCCGGACACAAAAAACACGTTCAACAATGAATGAACAACCGGGTTACCCATATCGATGAAGTGCTGCACAAGCCCCAACGAGACAAGGAAAGCGCCAACCAAAAACAATCTCGCCGGTGCCCCAAACGAGATGCCACCGATGAAGTAAAGAATCATTCCAAAGATGGCCACGATAGCACCGACAGCAAGCCCAGTGCATCCAGCGCAAAGAACCCGATTACCAACTCTCAGCACATGGGTATCAAAGACACCACAGACTGGGTGATGCCCAAGGTACCCAGAACCAGGTTCACCGCTGTGGTTTGTACCTCGGATGGCTCCGGGGGAAACAGCCGCGATTACTCCAAGGATGCAGATGCCAGTGAAGATGCCGCCAATGATCTGAGACTGATATGGGATTCGGACGGTTGAGGTCTCTATGAAAGAGAGAAGGCCCAACACGATGAGCCCAGTAAGAGAGACAGCGATATACGTGAACTGCTCTCGTCTCACCTTTGACTCCTGCCTAGACTCAGTCAAGATACATAGATGTGTACTCAGAACGGGAAAACGTTTCCGAGTACCTTGAGGGTTACTCATCAATGGATACCTAGAAATAACTAGAAGCAAGGGTATAGCAATGCGAACCGCCATGATTAAATTAGCGTCAATAGGCTTCGGCACTGTAGGCCAAAGCTTCACCAAGATACTTCACGATAAAAAACAGATGCTCAAGGACAGGTACGACTTAGAGACTAAATTGGTAGCTATTAGCGACGTCATGAAGGGCAGCGTCATGGACAAGGACGGCCTAGACATGACTGAGCTCCTGAGGCTAGTCAGTGAAACAGGGAAGATCGACGACTACGACGGCGGCGTCAAGGGCCTCGACAGCGTAGAGACGATCAATCAATGTGGAGCCGATGTCATGGTGGAGATGGCCTGGACAGACCTAGAGACAGGTGAACCCAACATCACACACATGAAAGAGGCGTTGAACGCAGGCGCTCATGTCATCACGAGCAACAAGGGACCAATAGCCCTCGCCTACAAGGAACTAGTTGAGTTAGCGAAGAAGAACGGAGTCCAGATCAGGTACGAGTGCACCGTCATGAGCGGCACACCTGTACTAAGCATGGCTCAGGAGAACCTTACCGGCCACGTCATCAACAGCGTAAAGGGCATAGTGAACGGTACAACCAACTACATTCTCACCAAGATGGAGAACGGCGGCAGCTACGATGTGGCTCTGAAAGAGGCGCAGGAGCTCGGGTACGCCGAGGCAGAGCCCAGCGCCGATGTTGATGGCTGGGACGCGGTAGGTAAAACTGTCATCATGGCTAACGCGTTGATGGGGGCAAGCCTAAAACCGGGTGACGTTGAACGGGAGGGCATCACAGGTATCACTCTCAACGACATCATGGAAGCAAAGATCCAGGGCAAGCACATCAAGCTCATAGCCCACGCGTGGAGGGAAGGAGACGAGGTGAAGGCAAAGGTCTCACCTGAGATGGTTGACGAGGATGATCCCCTCGCCAGCGTCAAGGGAACGGTGAACGCCATCACACTCACAACAGATGGATTAGGCGACGTGACCATCATAGGCAGAGGCGCTGGTGGGACAGAGACAGGGCACGGCATACTCAGCGACCTGCTGGCCATCCACAGATCCAGAAAGTAACTTAGTAGCTGAGTGCTACTCCAAGTCTTCTAGGGTCAGCCGTGCCTTTCAGCTCTTCACTTTCTCGCCAGACTGTTTGCATGCTTCCCATCGGCCAGTGATAGTCGCCGAGGGGCCGTGTCATGAAGCCCATCTTCTTCAAGTCATCAACTAGCCGTAGAGGTAGCCTATTCTCCGTCTCTATAGTCCAGTCATCTCTGAGAGGCCAGAAACGTGGAGCATCAATAGCCTTGTAGGGCTCCCAACCATACTCCAGGACGCTGAGGAGTACCTGTGGCACTGTGAATATGCAGTCACCTGGGGAGCCGATGGCCATCCACGGCTCACCACCTCTGGATACGATGGTGTTGGCTATGGCGTGCTGTGTCCTCCCGCCTGGCTCCACGTGGGCGTAACGCTCCCACCCGATGCCACTGCCTGGGACACCGTCGACTACAACCCCTGGGATACCGCCTCCACCAGTCTCCATCATCTGCACCCAGTTGCCCTCAGAGTCCACGATGCTGAGCTCGCAGCTATCATGCACCTTCCGGGGTTCACTGGGTAGGCTTCCTCTGTGAACATTTTTTCCGTGAGTCAGACTCAGATATTCTGAGAGATCAGTAATGGGTCGGCTGCCTTTCCACAGCTCAGCTATAACTTTGTGATAATTACTTGATAACAGGGTCTCAATGGGAGTCTTGTAATACTTGGGGTCGTGTATGAGCTCCCTGTCGTTATGGGCTCTCCTCAATGTCCATGCGGTAAGTGCTAGGGTTTCAGCGGACTCTGTGGGATGCCCCATCTCTTTGAGGTCGAATTCTTCCAAGACCCCGAAGAGGAAACCTGCGTAGAATCCTCCTCTCTGAGGTGGAGGGATACCGATTATCTCGTCTTCCTTGTACCTGAACCTGACGGGGGCACCCAGATGGCCTCGTATCCCGCGACATCGTCGAGGGTGATCATCCATCCAAGGCTATTAGCCTCAGCCACTAGCCTCTTAGCCCATTCTCCCTCAGTAAAGTACTCAGGGCCCTCCATAGCTGACTGTTCAAGAGTCTTTGCCAAGTCCGGTCTTTTCCAGAGTTGGCCTACAGGCACCTGAAAGCCACCTGGAGTGTAATGGCGTCTACCTGAAGGGAAATACGTCCTTCCAGCCAGAGTAGAGGACATTCCACCAGCGCCACCGTACAGGAGGGCGTACTCCCAGCTCGTTACTGTGTGGCCATCCCGGGCGGCGATTATAGCTGGCTCTATAAGCTCACTCCACTTCATGGAGCCGAATCGTTCAAGCATCGCCTTCAGGCCGGCTGGTGACCCTGGGATCGCAGCTGCGGTGGATGGAGCAAAGGGATGAGGACAGAAAGGCGCCAGTCCTTCAGGTAATGTAGGCGAGGCGTCCATAAAGTAAGGTCGTCCAGAGTCTGTGTCCCAGTAAAGGAAGGAGACAGTTCCCGAGTGGGTTGTCATGTGAGGCTCATAGACGGGTCCTGCGAGGCTCCCAGCTACAGCCGCGTCCACAGCGTTTCCCCCTTTCTTTAAGACATCGAGCATTATTTTGCTAACAGCGGGGTGGCTGCTGCTTACGGCTCCGTTTCTCCCTGAGACAACCTCTTTAGGTCCTTGCCTTGGCTCCATGATCATCATCTTTTATGCTTCACGAGGGTTTTTGAAACCTTTTAGGAAAGCTTCAATATCTCTAGAATTATTCACTAATTATGTCAACGGAGATGACCCTCCCAGACTGGGTGTACAAAGACAGGAGACCCGAGACAGATAACGCGTACTTCGAAAATCTGACACGATGCATCTTTCAGGCCGGGTTAAGCTGGCAGCTAATTGCCAACAAGTGGTCTTGCTTCCAGAAGGCGTTTGACGGCTTCGAGATACCTAAAGTCGCAGCTTACAGTACAGATGACATCAAGAGACTCTCAGAAGACCCAAGTATCATCAGGAACAAGCGTAAGATCCTCGCTACTCTCCATAACGCGCGAGAGTTCGAGCGAATCACGAAGGAACGTAAAAGCTTCCAGAAGTGGCTTGACGGCATCGACAAGAGTAACAACTATGACCTAGTCTTGAAGCGACTCAAGGCGACGTTCAAGCACATTGGGTCTAGCAATGGAAGCATCTTCCTGTGGAGCGTAGGTGAACCCATCAAGCACGACCCCAGTATGCATCGAAGGCAGCCAAGTAAGATAGTTTAACCCTCCCTTTTTTCATTGAACACCGTTCTGGTTCTCGGTTCTCGCCTAGGGTTTCTTATCAAGGAACCGTACCCTGTTTATAGGACTGTTCTCGTTACGATGTCTCCGTAAACTCCTTTTATACTGAAATGGTTGTCATGTCAAGCCCGACGGCGGGGAAGACTGGTTTTAAAAAAAGGGGAAGGAGACCTGCCCTGCCGCCGAGCTCCTCCTTCATCCAACTAGGGATGACTTGACGGAGAGGTAGTCCTCGATCACTACCTCTCCCAGATTCTTAGCGTCAACAGTCTGTACCCTGTTGAATTCAAGTGAGGGAGCACGTGGTTAAAAGATTCCGTGTAAAAAAGAGTTGGAGAGTTAATCCGGCTTGGGGAACATCCGTATGGTCTCGCTCATGAACTTGGGGATTGGCAGATTCTGGGGACACTTCTCCACACACTCAGCGCATGAGACACAGTTTGACGCATGGGTAGTGGGAGTTATCTCCTCCCAGTACCGTTCCTTGAAGTCACTTGGACGCCCCTTCATGTAGTACTCGTTGTAGAGTCCAAGAATAGCTGGTATCTCCAAACCCTCAGGACACGGCATACAGTACATACACGCAGTGCATCCGATGAAGCCAAGGTTGTTGTAAGCCTCCACCGCCTCATCGTAGAGAGCCAGCTCATATTCCTTCAACGTGCCTGGACCGGAGCGGCATGCGTACTCAACGTTCTCCTCCACGTGATACATCTCAGACATGCCACTGAGCACTACACTTACCTCTGGGAGGTTCCAGACCCACTGCAGAGCCCACTCAGCGGGCTTTCTCGGATTCTCACTCTTAGCCCAGACCGCCTGAACAGCCTCAGGCGGCGTGACTGCCAGTTTTCCTCCCTTGATGGGCTCCATCACAACAACGGCTAGTCCCTTCGAGGCGGCTAACTTCAATCCCTTCATACCGGCCTGATACTCGGTGTCCATGTAGTTGAGCTGTATCTGGCAGAAATCAAAGTGCTCCGAGTCCTCCAGTATCTGCTCGAAGAGGCTGTACTCGTCGTGGAAACTGAAGCCAAGGTGCCTGATCTTGCCTTCTTTCTTCACCTTTTCGGCCCACTCGAAGACTCCTAGCTCCTTGAGCGTGGGCCACCTGCCCTTGTTGAGTCCGTGGAGCAGGTAATAATCTATGTGAGTGGTGTCTAGCTTGGCGAGTTGCTCGTCCAAGTACTGGTCAAAGTCCTCCGTCTTCTCGATAAGCCAGCTAGGCATCTTGGTTGCAAGCCGGACCTTCTCACGGTATCCGTCCTTCAATGCCTTGCCTACAAGGAGTTCACTCTGGCCTCTATGGTAGGGATACGCCGTGTCCACGTAATTTACGCCGTGGTCGATGGCGTACCTGATCATCTTGATGGACTCAGGTTCATCGATCTTGCTAGTGTCTCCGCCGATGACAGGCAGCCTCATGGCGCCGAAGCCCAGAACCGAGACCTTCCAGTCCAGTTGCCCAAATTGACGATACTTCAATTTTATTCACCTAAAAGATGAGAAATCAAAGCGATGATCACTTATATCCGTTACTGACGGATGCATAGCCCCGTGAGATGAGTTAATATTCAGTATAAAATACAGGTAAATTATGAGTGAACGGGCTGCATCCATTGCACTCATTGTGCTTCTTCTTTCAGTATGTGTACACACGGCTTACACCCAAACAGACACAGTAGAACATGAAGGAGACCTCATTCTCGTAGGTACAGAAATCAAGACAATAACGGACACAGTGTTCACTGTTAAGGGCAGCCTCATCCTCGATGACTACGCGTCCCTAATCCTCGTGAACTCTAAATTGATCCTTGCCGAGGTTCCGGAGACCAGTCAAACTTATGAGCTGAGGGGACACAGCAGCCTCACAGCCATTAACTCAAATATCACGTGGACGGAACGCGGCGGAATCAGGGTCAAGGACAACGCCACAGCCACACTCACAGGCACATACATGTTTACCGAGTATCAGCTCCGTAACAGAACCTACTATAGCCATGGATTCGGGTTAAGCGAGAACTCCCGGTTAACCGCCGAGGACTCCACAATAGGCTACACGAGACTAATGGACACAGCAACCATCACAGTCAACAACTCCACGATAGGGGAGTTCGCCACAAGGTCCATGAACAGCTCCGAGATAACTGACTCAACAATCCTCAAGCCAACCCTCGTCTACCAAGGAACCACCCTGCAGCTGAACCAGAGCATCACAGGGCTCCACGAGCAATTCAAACCAGAACATCTAGTGAAAGAAGGCGAAACAAGCCATTCATTTACCTTAACACGGACGAGGATCATGAATGCGCCTAGACTAGAGCTGGAGAACTGCCAACTCGAAGCAGAGAACATTTCACTAAACCTCGTTAGGATGATGGGAAAATCATCGATAACATTGAGGGACTCAGATGTCGATATGTTATACCTCATAACAGAGTCATGGGCAGACATCAACAACACCCGAATAAACACGATCACATTAAGAGAAGGAGACTTCAATATCCGCCTCAGAGAAACAGAAATCGATCTAGTTCAATCACTCATGACGACGGGTCTCAACTTCAAGACATATGACACCGTCATCGACACCCTCAGCCTAGAGTTCGCGTACCCGGGCAGCCCAAACAACATAGAGCTAACCAGGACACGTCTCAACAACCTCAGGCTCAGACCCGGGACACCGCCCATCTACCAGTTCCAGGACTCAACCATAATGGAAACCATTACCACCGAGGCAACTATATTTGAGGCCCAGACACCGATCCTCACAGGCAGCCTAAGTTTCGACCCAAACTGCACGCTGGTACAGGAGACTAAAGGAGGCATCACAGAGCTCAGAAGGATCTACAAATTCATCGTAACCAGCCGCGGTGAGCCAGCGCAGAACCAGGAGTATACTTTGACGAGAAACGAGACGGTCATCCGGGAAGGCACCACAGACATGAACGGTGAGGAAGTGCTCACCCTCAACTATATCCACCTCTTCGAGACCATCGAGAACCCCCAGCCAGGCGGCCCATACCTCAGAGACCAGAACAACCTCACAGACACAGTCACGTTACACGTCGGCGACACGGAGACACAGATAGGGCTCCTCACCGGGACACCGATACACGTAGAGCTACAGTCACAGCCGCCGAAGGGAGGAACCGCCACTCAGACAGCAGGAGTAATCGCAGGGACAGCGGGCCTCATCATAGTCTACTGGTGGAGAAAAAAGAGGTAAACCAGCGAAAATCGAGAAGTGTGGGCTCACCGTTTCCTTAGTTGAAGCATCTCCCTCGCCTCATCTGGGGACGCGATGCCTCGCTCAAGCTCCCTAGCGATGTTAGCCACCTTTGACACCAGCTCAGCGTTACTCTTGGCAAGAACCCCTCGCCTGAGATAGACGTTGTCCTCAAAGCCCACCCGGACGTGGCCCCCCATAGTCATGGCAACCGCCGCCATAGGTATCTCGTGACGACCCAACGCGCAGACACTCCAAGTCCACTCACTTGGCAACAGATCCACGCAGTACTGGAGCATACGTGGAGTAGGCAGGAAACCAGTGCTCCCCACCATAACGAACTGAACGTGAAGAGGCTCAGGGACGATACCCTTCGCAGAGATGCGCTTACAGACATTGATCATGCCCGTGTCGTAGACCTCGTGCTCCGGCTTGACGCCGTGTTCAGTCATGTAGCCACACCAACGCTCAATCATCTTCACGGTGTTGAGGAAGATGTCCCCCGTTGGGTGCTCGGCCCACCTGTTCATGGTGCCCATGTTAAGGCTCATCATCTCCTGGCCGAGACTGCAACGCGCCTCCACGAGGCGATCCCACACCTCAGGCGGGTTACCCACCCTGCCGCCACCAGTGGTAACGTTGATCACCACGTCCACCTCCTCCCTGATACACTCGATGTACTCACGCAGGACGGGGTTAGGGTCACCGCTGTACGCTTCACCTGTCTCAGGGTTCTTTGCGTGGAGATGGACCACGCTGGCACCCGCCTCGACGCTCGCCACCACCTCCTTAACTATCTCATCAACGGTGCTGGGCACGTAGGGTGTTGTGGTTTTGCTGACGTACTCGCCACCCGTCACCGCCGCTGTTATTATCAGTTTCTCCATGATCTCACTTCTTGATTCCCAGTATTTTCCTTGCCTCATCAGGTTTAGCGACCTCGATGTTCAGTGCCTCGGCGATTGTGACTATTCGTTCAACGAGCTGTGCGTTACTCTTCAGTAGCTCACCGCGCTTCAGCATGATGTTGTCCTCCATCCCTACCCTGACGTGGCCACCCAGCGTCATCGCCACGGCCCCTATGGGCAACTCGGCTCTGCCTAAAGCGCAGACGCTCCAAGTCCAGTCCCCCGGTAGCTCCTCTAGCGAGTAGAGGAGAGCCTTCGGGGTGGCGCTGAACCCTGTTCGACCCACCATAACGAACTGGATGTGTAGAGGTGTCTCGAACACGCCTTCATCAGCCAGCATCTTTGAGGTGTTGATCATCCCAGTGTCGTAGATCTCCAGCTCAGGCTTGACGTCGTGATCCCGCATATAGCCAGCCCACCGTATGATCCTCGGCACATCATTCACGAAGATGCCTCGATAGGGCTTGATCCAGAGGTTGATGGTACCCATATTCATGGACATCATCTCCTGTCCGAGACCGCAGCGCTCCTCGATCATCTTGTCCAATTCCTCATCGGTAGCACGTCTGCCACCACCAGTGGTGACATTGGTGATTATGTCGCAGCGATCGTGGATCATCTCCACGTACTGTTTGAGCAGCGGGTTGGGGTCAGGCGCAGGTTTACCGGTTCCAGGCTCCTTGGCGTGGAGATGCACGATGCTGGCTCCTGCCTCCCAGCAGCGTACTGTCTCCTCGGTGATCTCCTCGGCCGTCGTGGGGACGTAAGGTGTCATCTCTCTGCTAACGGGCTCGCCGCCTGTTACAGCGGCCGTGATGATGAGCTTAACCATAACAATCAGTAGACATTATGGGTCCCAGCGGATAACTTTTCTCGCCGGGCATAAGTACTGGTAACTGATTTTAACCTAGACACCAACCATTACTGATTGTTATGGAGTCTGAGCGATTCGAACGAGTCATGGCGGTCATGCGCCGTGAGGTCCCGGACAGGGTGCCGTGGAGCATATGGGGACACTTCCCAGCAGTGGACTGGCTGGACTATTACAGCTGGGAGTTAAGCACAAGGAACGGGGAGGAGTCAGCACGCGCTCATATGGCGTTGCTCCGTGAACTCGACTACAAGATGGACCTGCTGAAGGTGACGCCGTACTACAGGTTCATGGCCATGCAGTGGGGCAGCAGTTTTGATTTCAGGGATAACCAGGAGGACGCGTCTACACTGGACACCGTGGTCAAGGAGGCACAGGACTGGGAGAAGCTCTGGGTCCTGGACCCCAAGAAGGAGCTACGAGAGTTTGTGCGGGCTAACGAGGTTCTGGCTAGGGACATGCGGAGGATGCCTTTCATCTACACTATTCCAAGCCCTATCATCCAGGCGATGAACGGCGTTGGTACACCGGAGCGGGTCATCGAGGACATGAAGAGTAACCCGGATGCCCTCAAACATGGACTTGACACCATCACTGAGACAACCAAAGAGTTCGCCAAGGCATGTGTAGACGCAGGCGCAACCGGAATCTTCTATGGGATTGGGGGAGGAGGACGCATCTGGCGTGACCTCACCATTGCCCAGCTCAAAGAATACGCCCTCGGCTACGATAAACGCGTGCTTGAGGCGGTGGATTGCCCCATCAAGATGATGCACATCTGCAACACGCCACAGGGCAACGCACAGGATCAGGGACTCATGGAGTCTGGCTGGTTCAAAAAGTACCCGGTGGACATGATCAACTGGGACGCTCACGAGTACACGTGGCTCGACAAGGCCAAGGAGATCTACGGTGACAAGTTCGCCATCTGTGGAGGCATCAACAGGGTCACAACCCTACGCACAGGTACACCTGAGCAGGTGGAGCTTGAGGTAAAGAAAGCGATAGACGACGCCGGAGAAGGAGGAGGCTTCATGCTAGGCCCAGGATGTACAGTGTATCAGGACACACCCAGAGTGAACTATAACGCCGTGGGCAGAGCCGCCATCAAATATAGACAGTACAAAAAATAGATCTGCTTGACGCCCCGTCAGGAAAAGTCATGAACTCTTCCCTTGTCGGCGGGGTTAATCACGCGTCTCTACGGCTTTCTTTATTCTCTCAAACTCCTCTAGGGTGATCTTGCCTCGTGCGAGTCTCCTTCGAGCGATCTCAACTGGGTTCTCCATGGACATGTATCTTCTTCCACGGTAATACCTTGGCCTGTATCCCCACCATAGCCAGCCTCCGCACCCGAAGAACAGTATGGCCCATAGCCACATCATCCCGCCCATGCCCCAGTAACCGAACATCATATTTCTCAGCACATAACACTTGAAGATTGTTTAATATGAATGTTATTTGTAACAACCGTTTCAATTTCTGAAACACCGGTTCAGCCACCACGTTACCCCAGAAATGGTTACAGCGACAGCCGTTGAGGTTGATCCAACCCTGTCTTTTTTATCTCTAGGAAACTGCATTATCTGCCTTCCACATCCGCGGCGTAGGCAGCCCCGACACCGAGGGCGGAAGCCCATTCCTTAACTTCGAACTTCAAATCGATTCCTCGATTAATGTTTGGACACCTTGACCGTGTTTTATATCGTTAATGGTTGAAAAATGGGAGAAAATAGTCATTTTTGAATTGTTTATGAAAAAAAGCATTATTCTCCTTGCTTTGAATTGTCGCGTGAAAGGTACATAATTTTTAAACCATGACCCTATCTTAATGCATAGACCCAGCTATTTGGTGAAAAGATGGCAGCAGAAGACAAGGTCTTGGGCGTAGTAAGCCAAGTGGGCATCGAGAGAGATGACGCCGAGTACAACAATTTCAATCTTCACGTGGGCATCAGGGTCAAGACCGATAAAAAGCTGAGCTACTACGAGGGCGAACGACTAATCAAGCTACTTCGCAAAGAGCTGCTGGGAAAGAACATAGAACTTGAGGCCATCTCCGTCCCCTGTCCTATATGTGGCAAGACCTTCAACAGCGAGACAGGGATGAAACAGCACATCAGGCGCCAGCACGACGGCGAAGAGCCACCTATAAAGAAAGGCAGGGCCAAGAAGACCACAAGGAAGCGGTCAGCCAAAAAGAAGTAGTTCAAGAACGAATCCACGTCTTCTAACATTTTCCCATCACCTAGAATGATTTATTAACTGTCCGACATGAGACTTTCCAGTACCTACTTTTTTCGGTTCAAGGTGAATAGGTTGGATAAGATAAGACTAGGAAAAACAGGGTTAATGGTCTCAAGGGTGGGAATAGGTGGAATCCCCATCACGCGTCCACCGTTGGACGAGGCTATTAAAATCGTCAACAGGGCTCTGGACCTTGGAGTCAACTTCATAGACACAGCGAACGGATACTCGACCAGCGAGGAACGGATCGGAGAAGCCATCGAGGGAAGGAGAGAAGACATCATCCTGACCACAAAGACCGGGGCAGGGGACAAGGAGACTGCACAGGAGCACCTCAAACTCAGTCTCAAGAGACTGAGAACAGACTATTTAGACATCTGGCAGCTTCACGGCATCAACCAGATGGAGAAATATGAGATGATCATGGGACCCGGAGGTGCCTGGGAAGCTGTACAGGAGGCACTGGACACTGGAGTCGTCCGGCACATTGGTTTCAGCAGTCACTCGCTGGAGGTAGCCTTGAAACTGGTGGCTACAGACCGTTTTGAGACCGTCCAGTTTCCATTTAACTTCATCTCACACGAGCCAAAGGATGAACTGGTACCCCTAGCCAAGAAGCATGACGTGGGGTTCATAGCCATGAAGCCTTTCGCTGGAGGAATGATCAAGGACGCTAATCTGGCAATAAAGTACCTTCTTCAGTACGATAACGTGTTGCCTGACCCTGGCATTGACAAGTTCAGCGACATTGAGGAAATTGTTGACGTCGTTAACGGTTCATGGGAGCCAAGTCAAACTGAACTTGAGGCGATGAAAGAGTTCAGGGATCGGGTGGGCACACGTTTCTGTAGACAATGCGAGTACTGTATGCCTTGTCCCCAAGGAGTTCTCATCCACCGCATGATGTATCTTCAACGACTCTACGAGCTGTGGCCCCCTGAACGATTCTTCAACTGGAGTTACGTGCAGGGAGGCGTTGAGAGCGCTGAGAACTGTATCCAGTGCGGAGCCTGCGAGCCTAAATGCCCATATCAGTTGCCCATCAGGGAGATGATACAAGAGAACCTGAAATATTACCACGAGAAGAGGACACAACACAGCGACCTTTTCCAGAGTTGATTAGAAGTGATTGGAGCCTCGGGCGGGATTCGAACCCGCGGCCAACACCTTACAAGGGTGCCGCTCTGGCCACTGAGCTACCAAGGCATGCACCATGTAAGACCGGGGCTGTCAAATAAATTTATGTCTACGTAGGAAGCTCAAGGATTCTTTCTAGAGAGATTGAATCCCCGTTTCAGTAGTTGCTCAGTGAGCCCCGCGGGATCTGGACTCCACTGACCTAGCTTCCTGCAGATGTGCTCCGTCCAGCTATAGTCGTCGAACGTGTACTTGTCTTCCTTGCCCACAGTGATGGGTATCTTGGCGTTGGCCTTCTTGTAATAGTCTTGAGCCAGATAGCCTTCATCCATGATACGCATCGCTTCTAGGACATCTTTACGGGTGAACTCGTATTTGTCCTCGAACAGCGTGTAGTTCAACGGGTACCTAGGCCTTGTCGGCGGGTTCTCATCGGGGTACCCCATGGTCAACTGGACAAGGGGGAACACCCGTTCAGGTAAGTCATATTCCTCCGCTATCTTGACGGCCCGGGAGCTAGCTGCTCCGAGGAGGCAGCTTCCCATCCTGAGACTTCTCCCAGCGATTATCATGTTCTCAGCTGCGAGGGACGCGTCCTGTATGCTGAGGAACATGAAGCTGAGGTCGTTCATCCTGAACGTCCAGTCTCGCTCCTTCATGATAGCCTCGAACTTGTGTGCATCGATACAGATGGTGAAGAGAAGCGGAGCGTTCCAAGGGTTCTTCTTCCTGTCCCTACTCAGCAGAATGCTATAGGTCTGGGACGCGAAGGGGGCTTGCTGACCAGCCCTCACAACAGTTTCCAGTACCTCGTTTGTCGGGTCATCGTCTGTGTACTTCCTGATGGACCTGTGGCCCAGTAAACAATCGATAACAGGGTTGGAAATCATCTCAATCATAGAATAGTTCCGTTGGATATAGAAAGAACCTACTAAGGGTAAGGTTCAAATCTTTTAATCATCCATCTGAGGGGTATGCGTATCAAGATCACACAGGTGGAAGGTTTTTAGCTCAAAGCAGAGCTTAACGGAGTTGAGGTCATCAGCGGTAGAGTGAACCCTGATGTCGAGCCTGAGGGAATGAGCCCGGGAGCACTGATGGCGGCTGCCCTCGGCATGTGCACTGGGATGCACGTATTGGGGTGGTTGAAACGCCACGACGTGGAACACAACGGCTACGAGATCACCGTTGACAACGAGTCAGGCGAAGCCCCACGCAGATGCAGTAAGTACACCACCACCATCAAACTGAAGGCAGACCTTGACGAGAAGCAGATGGAGAGTCTGCTAGCCGAGGCAAGCAGATGCTATGTTGGAAACACTATCAGGGCTGAGACCGAGGTTCAAGTCAACATCAACTTGGACTAGGCTTCAACTTTTAAGCCCCTATTCCATCGTGAGACTGATGAAGTGCAAGCTCACAGCTATCATATTACTTGCAGCTTTATCGGCCACACTGGCTCTCATGTTTATTACACTCGCTGAGGATGAATCTGCGACCTTCTACACCGTGACTGGATACCAGATGGGGCTCCAAGGCACTGAAAACCTGGACCTGTTGCTAGTGAACACGTCTCATGTAGATCCTGATGAGTTGAACGCTTTCTATCTGCAGGGAGTTACCATTGTGTTTCTGGGAGACCACGCGCCGATACTATTCGAGGTGTTCACCCCCTCAATAAGCATGGAAAACCCAGAGCAGATGGATATCTCCAGACGACTTCATGCTACAGGCATCAAACTCGTGCATGAGGGAAACAGGACACTGACCAGTGTACTCAGGGTCACATCTACGTCCAGCCAGTTCAGCATACGGGATGTTTACGACTGGGACACGATGCCTGACAACATCGAGAGCCCGGGAGACGGGTCGAGGATAGAAGGCTATTGGACAGATGTTGACACTCATCTGCCCTACGGGAAGGTAACTACCCGGACAGAAGTACTGAGAACAGGTGACACATCTGAGGAGCACGACTGGTATGATGTCTCAGTAGAACAGAAGGTCCAGCCAGGGGCTTCAATTGACGATACCTCTGCCTGGAAGTGGAGATGGCTTGTCTACTCGGCAAACGCCACCATGGGCGCTACAATGAGTGACTACGATCCTCCATTAGCCGAGCCTGAGACACCTGCCCTCTTCAGGTTTCTTTGGCAGATACTCAGGTTCAGGTGGATAGAAAGGGTGCCATGGCTTGTCGCCAATAAGCCGAAGGTTTTAGGCTTTGACCAGAGCGACTTCAGTCTTGAACTGTATAGAGTGAAGCATGAGGCCGAGGACGGGTACAATAACACCGGAGCCTACTCTTTGAGGCATCATTACGTGTTGAGGACCGTTGAGGGTGAACCCTTTGGTTTGGGTCAATGGACTCAGGTGAAGTACGTGAAGGGGGAGTTTGTGGAGGAGAGCCACTTCACTCCAATAATAACCAAAGGCGTATTGGTAAATTACCCATAATTTTTGCACATCTTGGATGGGTATTTAAAGAGGCATGTAATCAAAGGCACAGGAATGACGATAAAAGTCACCAGAATCAACGGAATGAAGATGCAGACCGAGGAAAACGGCCTCACAATAACAGCAGGCACTGTAAACATGAACACACTGCCAGACGCCATGAGCCCAGGACGCATCATGGTCGCCAGCCTCGGGATGTGCGCATGGCTACACGCCGCATGGTACCTCAAACGCCACGGAATAGAGGATGACGGCCTAGAGGTCACCATAGACGTTAGAAACGAGCGAAAACCAGGTAGGGCAACCGAGTTCCTCGTGAATATTCACAGTAACGCCTACCTTGATGAGAGAAAAAGAAAGGGCATGATGGCCGAGATAAGCCGGTGCTATGTAGGAAACACCATGAATGGCATCCCTAAGATCAACTATGTGCTTCACCCTGAGCCTCTAGAGGCTCCTGCCCATGCTCCTAGCATCACCCAGTAGTTCCAAGTTTTTCGCCACCGGCTTGTTGCCGGTGCCATAAGCCTTCAACGTGCCGTGGATACTCATTTTCCAGTAGTTGGTCATCCGTCGGTTCCACCACTCAAGGACCTCATTGTACACGTCTGGTTTATCCCAGCCACAGGTGATTATGTTCACGCATTTTACACCATCCGGGAACTTTGCCCTGTACTCGTCACCATGACTTCTGCTGTAATAATATAGGCGATCAATGAACAGCTTGGTGCGGCTGCTCACATGGTCATAATAGATGGGGGTTCCCTGCACGAGAGCACCCATGGACTCGATGTGGGGCATAATCTCCGCGAAGCCGTCATCTGGGTAAATGTACCCGTCGTCACCTGCCTTTAAGGGGGTGATCTCCATCTCGCTTAAGTAGAATATCTTGGTCTCGTGACCCGCCTCACTGGCTCCCGCCAGCACCTCCTCCACGAGCCTTGCCGTGTTTCCTGTCTTCCTTGGGCCACAAACAACGCCTAGAACCTTCATACATCTGTAGATTCAACCTGCAATTATGAAGCTTGTCACGTCATGAGGCATGAGTGGAGTGGTTTCCGTGCACGTTCCCCTAGTTCATCCTCTCGGTTCAGCGGTGCATCCGATCTACAACTGGCGCTCCCAAGACCCGACCGCAAGTGATCCAGATAAAGAGGGATGAAATCGCGTTTAACGAGTTCATACGTCTGTTCAGCTTCCTCAGGTCCTTTTGTTATTTAGTGGTGTACAGGTACCTCCAAAACGGGGTCACTGGAGATTTGAGGTATTGATACCTCGATCCGTTTAAGAGAGAAGAAGCTGACAGGGTATCCATGAAGAAGTTTAACGTGGAGGGCAGCTGGCCGGCTCTCGTCACCCCTTTCACCGAGAAAGATGAGGTGAACTACGATATGCTGCGGAAATTGGTGAACTTCCACGCCGAGAACAACAGCACGGGCGTATTGCTCATGGGCTCTACGGGGGAAGCCATACTACTAACAAAGGATGAGCGAAAGAAGATCATCGACACGGTCATTGACGAGGCAAACGGAAAGGTACCAGTTATGGTCGGTGTCGCCGCCACCAGCACAAGGGACACCCTCGAAAACGCGAAGTACGCCAAGGAGGCTGGAGCAGACTGCGGGTTGGTGGTTCAGCCACCATACATCAAGCCCACCCAGAACGCTCTCTACCACTACTTCAAAGACGCGGCGGACGCCACCGACCTCCCGCTAGTCATCTATAACAACCCTGAGCGGTGCGGAGTCAACGTCGAGCCAGAGACCATCGCAAGGTTGGCACGACATGAGAACATCGTCGCCATCAAAGAGGCGGGACCCAACCCCTACGGAGTGATGAGGACAATTGAACTCACACGTGGAAACTTTAATGTTCTCTGCTGTGACTGCGCATTCTACGCGTTGATCCCTGTGGTCATGGCTTCCGGAGGCAAGGGAACAAGCAACGTCACAGGTTCTATGTGCCCACGGGAGCTAGCCGAGATCAGTAAACCCTGGGAGAGTTACGAGGACGTCTTAACCATGCGTAAACGCCTCTACAGGTACCTGCCCCTCATCAGGATGATGTACAGCGAATCCAACCCTGTACCTCTCAAAGCAGCGTTGAACATGGTGGGAGCAGACGTCGGAAAACCGAGAAAACCCCTCACAGAGCTCAGCGAAGGCAACATGAAGACCATGAAGCAGACACTGGACCGCCTCGGAATCTTGGAAGAGGGTAGCTATCAGCGCCAGTTCTTCTCCAAAAAATAAATTTTTTTTCACATAATTTCAACTTGAAGCAAGAAAAAAGGGTTATTTTAGTGACTTTATCAGGTCGTCTATTTTAGTCGCTGGCATAGACAGTATCTTAATGGTTCCCCTGCTTCCCAAGTCTACACTCATCTTGAATACAGACTCGTTGTCAGGGGCTTCGACGAGACTCACGAAGTCATAAGGGCCTAGAACAGCGTACTGCTCAAGCACCTTGACGCCGTGTTTCTCGACCTCCTTGTTTACCTCAGTGATGCGCTCAGGCTTGGTCTTCAGTGTCATCAGTCCGTCAGATGTCAATGTGGATAACAGAATATACTTAGCCACGGTTTACACCATGAAGAACTTAAAACGATAGTAGATATGGGTATCGAAAACTAGGCGGGTAGGAACCTGCCCTGACCAGGCTTACCCACAATCTCCCCGTCCACGAAGGTCTCGATGCCACGCACAAAGGTAGCGACAGGCAATCCCTTCACCTTCCATCCCTCAAAGGGGGTCCAGTGAGTCTTAGCCTTAGAGTCCTTTCCCCTGATAACCTTCTCCGCATTCAAGTCAACGATGACAAGGTCGGCGTCAGAGCCCACACTTATACACCCCTTTCGGGGGTACTGACCGATAACCTTCGCAGGGTTCACTGATGCGGCCTCGACCAGCCTGCTCAGCTCAAGCACTCCCTCGTTGACCCTTGTGAGAAGCAGGGGAAGCATTGACTCTATCGCAGGCAAACCAGGGGGAGAAGCCCAGATGTCTTCTAGCCCTCTCTCTTTCTCTGCCTTTGTATGAGTCGCGTGGTCCGACGCGATCACATTCACAGTTCCATCGTTCAAAGCCCCCCATAGAGCCTCAGAGTCCTTCCTACGCCTCAACGGAGTCCACTGCTGAGCAAAAGGCCCAAGATCAGCCGCATTTTCCCTGTTCAGGAACAAGTGATCAGGTCGCACCTCAGCGGTGACGCCTCCCATATAGGGGCTCAGCTGCTTAAGCACCTCAACTGTTTCGAGTGTTGAGACTTCGCGCATGTGAGTCTTTACGCCGACCCAGTCGGCTAGGAGTATTCTCTTCGCTGCGCCGATGGACTCCGCTACGTGAGGGAAGTGATCGTTGTAATCCTCCAGAGTAGTCTTGCTTGACGCCTTGAGCCTGCCCATGGTTCCTACCACAAGATCAGACTCCCTGCAGTTCAGCAGAGCAACCCCGTCTGCTGCCTTCACTTTTTCGAGGGCATCGAGGAGAACCCTTGTATCGTTCATGCCAGTTGGTTTGTCACCTAGCTCGTCAAACACCGCGAAGGCGTTGATGCCATCCATTCTGAGCTCTTTTACCTGATCCAACGTATCAGCGTAGAGGGCTACGCTGAAAGTATAGTCAACATAAGCCTTGCCTTCGACGAGTTTTTTCTTCTTTCGGAGTGTTTCAAGGCTGTTGGTCACTGGCTTGTTGTTGGGTTCATCCACCACAGTTGTGACGCCTCCCGCCGCAGCTGCACGGGTACCTGTTAGAAAGTCCTCTTTCTGTGTGAACCCGGGCTCCCTGAAGTGGACGTGGAGGTCAACTAGCCCAGGGATTACTAGTTTCCCAGACGCGTCTATTACTCGCTCAGAGCCTATTGTTGTGGATTTTTCGCCTATCTGCGTTATTTTTCCGTTTTTTACTGAGATATTGGCTTTCAGCAATCCTGTTTCAGTGAAAACTGTTCCGTTGATAATTGATAGATCAGTCAACGCGCCGACTCCTTCGAATATTGACCCATTTAGGTATTAAAACTCTACAAGTTCATCCACATCGAGAGGGAGGATTTCATGAATGGATGAGAATCTATACTTGAAAACCGATTACAGAAATCTGGTTCTTTACTGAATCAACTTTATTATCAAATAAAACTAGAATTATTTTATGACTCGGATTTCATCGTTAAGGACTCGGAAACGTCTCCTCATCACTATTTTGTTTTCACTTGTCGTGTTACCCGCCGCATTAAATCAGATTTCTGTGCTGGTTGAAGCTGTAGACGCATCCGTCGGCCAAATCACGTTTAGAGTCTATCCCGATGAAATAGTTGAGATAATATCAGAGATCACCGTCAGAGGCACCCTGTCTTCGTGGGAGACAAAGTATTCGTATGAAAGCATGACTCTCTCTGTTGAGACTGAGTCGGTGAGTGACAACGAGACAAACGTGCAGATAGACTACGACATCAAACTCGACGCTAGTCTAGCTTCAGCACTCGCGAATCTTGACTTCGAGTTATCACTAGAAAGCAGCAGTCCTACTACAGAGATCAATCTCCATACTGATTATCCAGGATACGTGGGACTAGACGGCACACTAACCTTCACGGTTACGGAGCCACCTTTCGAGGGTGTTCTGGACTTGGAGATGGATGTCACTTTATACTACGCTCTTTACCCGAGGGAGCAAGTAGAGCAGACCGTCGTCATGTTCCCCATGATGAAGACAGAGTTAGCCTCGATGATAGCGGATAGCTCAGACGGTGAGGTAGTGTTAACCAAACTAGAACTCATCTCCAGTGAGATGGGGGAAGCCTCAGCTACATTCAAAGTCGAGATGACTCTGGAAGGTAACTTTGGTACAGGCATACAGTCCGGCATACAACGCATGGAATCAAGCTACTCTGATGTAGAGGTTGACCTTGAAGAGATCACATACACAGAGATCGAGTCATACAGCGTGGATATAATATTCGAGAAAGAGACGTTCACGTTCAAAGTGACCTCCGAGGGAACAATAAGAGGCGATCTCGATGCCCAGATGAACGCCCTCAAGGACCTTTACTTGGATGAAGCCCTTGAGGAAGATTCACTTGATGAAGATGAAAGAGCCATGATAACTGAAGTACTGAAACCCACCGAGCTGAGTATAACAGACAGTCAGGTAACTTTCTGGTACTCAGTGGAAGGTAATGAGACGACTGCAAGCTTTGAGACAAGCGGATTGCTGTTCAAACCACCTTCCCATGAACAATGGCTGGAACTACTTCAGGAAGCAGTTGACGACGCAGAGGAGTCAGATATGAAGCTGATAATCGAGGGGGGAGAAAAGGGAAACGAGTGCATAGTAGTCAATGTACCAGATGAGACAACCACCCCCGAATCCATGGAGCCTCAACGTGTTGAATGGAGTCTAGATGGTCTAGAAAACATTGACAAGGTTACCTTCGAGGTTGAAACTCAGGGACTTTCATTGACGGGAAACACCACCTTGATGGCGGGAGCAGTCATAGCGGGAATAGTGGTGAGCGTAGTCGCGATAAAGCAGCTGAAACTCGCGTAAAACCACGGAGTTATGAAAAGTGGAGCCTCGAGCGGGATTTGAACCCGCGGCCTACAGCTTACGAGGCTGCCGCTCTGGCCACTGAGCTACCGAGGCGCTCTTGACCATATGAAGGAAATAGAATTTAAGAAATATGGTTATGGGCTACCTGCTGTAGCTGATCACGCCTTTCTGCATAAGGTCCTTGATCTTTTCCTCGTCGTAACCCATGAGTTCAGTGAGGAGCTCTTTGTTGTGCTGACCTAGAGTAGGCGCAGGGGTCTTCATCTGGGCCGGTGTCTCAGAGAACTTTATTGGGAAGTTGATTAGTTTTATCTTCCCTGCCTTGGGGTGCTCCATCTCCACGAACATGTCACGGGCGTTCACGTGAGGGTCATCTATTGCCTCATCCACGTGGTAGACTGGTGCGCAAGGCAGCCCGATGCCCGTGAACAGCTTAACAGCTTCATCACGGTTCATATCAGCTACCTTCTCCTTCATCATCTCCTGACTGATGTCGTCAAGCTCCACTCCCATGTGTTGAACTATCCTGTCGAGGGCTCTCGGCCCGAACGCCGCAAGCCTGATCCATCCATCGTCCTTGGTCTTGTAGACGCCTCCGGCGCCTCTTCCACGGGGGAACTTTTCCCTGAGCTCTATCGGTTTCAGGCCTGATAGCAAGTATCCTGTAATGGCGGTATTGTAAGCCACCATGCAGTCTAGCTGGGCGACGTCTATCATCTGGCCTATTCCTGTCTTGTCCTTGTATCTTAGTGCCATCAATATGGCCATCGTGGCCATGGTGCCTGGCCCTAGGTCGCCGTAGGCTTGGGCCATCTCGATGGGTGGTCCCTCGGGGTCATGGCGTTCACCTGTGATCATGGTGTGACCGCTCATTGCCTCGGCTATCATGGCGTAGCTCCTCCACTTGGTGTAGGGGCCGTATTGACCGAAGCCTGAGAGGGCCGCGTAGATTATTCCGGGGTTCAACTCCTTGAGGACCTCGTATCCGAGACCCAGTCCCTCCATGGTTCCTGGGCTGAAGTTCTGGACGACCACGTCAGACTTTTTCACAAGCTCTTTACAGATTGCGAGGCCCTCGGGGTCTTTGAGGTTGAGGGTCAGGTCTTTCTTGTTGATGTTAAGGTGATGGAAAGTGTAGCTAGCGCCACCGAAGAGGGCTCCCTCGGCGAGTCTGTCTATGGCCCCCCACGGAGGCTCGATCCTGATGACCTCGGCTCCCATATCGGCCATCATCATTGTGCACCATGGACCGAACCATACGTGTGTAAGGTCGAGGACCCTGATGTCTTCAAGAGGCATCTTCATTGTCGTCAATCTCAATCCTATTACCCACTACCCCCCATTATTTTACGTTTACTAGCCCGCCAACTTTAAACAATGGACAGCGGAAACCTAGGTGGATAACGTTGACCAAGGTCTCTGATATCGGCGAACGTAGGCTAATCGAGCGTATCATGAGGCATTTGACGCCTATGCCGGGTATGCCTATTCCTTTCTGGGACGATGCGAGTGCCCTGAGCCTCGGCGACGGAAGAGCTCTGGTCATCAACACGGATATGCTGGTCTGGGAGACCGATGTACCCGAGGGAATGACGCCGTTCCAAGCTGCCCGAAAGTCTGTCGTCATGAATATCAGCGACCTCGCGGCGAAGGGAGCCCAGCCGATTGCTTTCATGCCCAGCGCGGGAATCCCAAGCGACCTAAAGGTTGAAGTCATGGAGGAGATAGCCAAGGGTTTCGATGCGGGCGCCAAGGCTTACGGCTGCTACGTCGTGGGTGGAGACACCAACGAAGCATGTGACATCATCATATCCGGTGTGGCCCTCGGCGTCATGGAGGAGGATAAGATCATGAAGCGTGCAGGCGGAGCCAAACCGGGTGACGTTCTCGCCACCACGGGTCTCTTTGGCCTCACCTCTGCTGGTTTTAAGCATCTACTTGAGGGCTGTAAACTGCAAGACGATGGAAAAAACATATTGGACTCGATCTTTATGCCTGAGGCTAGGGTCAAGGAAGGGCTTGCTCTCGCCGAGACAGGTGCAGTGACCAGCTGCATGGACTCCAGTGACGGGCTAGCCGTGAGCCTATTTGATTTAATGAGGAGCACAGGCATGGGTTTCCTGGTCACTGAGCCCCCGGTCCATCCCGATGCTGGGGTTTTCGCGGAGCTAAACATGCTGGACCCGGTTGACTTGGCTCTCTACGGAGGCGAGGAGTATGAGCTAGTGTTCACGTTCGGGCCTGAGAGCCATGAAGCCGTGAGGAAAGCTCTGGAGAAGGTGGGCTGTGTTCTTCACGTGATCGGTGAGGTTGTGGCCGAAAAGACTGTCACAATGCTGCAGGACGGCGTTGTGAGCCCTGTTAGGTCTGGTGGATGGGACCACTTCAAGGACTGAGCCTCAAAGTTTTATTGTATAGACAATCTTCATATGATCCATGCAGGCTAAGGATGTCGGCTCTAAGCCATTGGCTCTCGTTTTAATCGGACTCATCATCGGTACAAGCTTGGGCATGGGCTCCGGGTACGCCTTGTTCCTTCCCGGCTTGGTGAACCAGCGTAACAGGACCATCGAGGAGAGGCTTGATCAGCTTGAGGATGATATCCAGGACATCAACAGTAACATGGGTTCCATGAACAGCAGTATCAGGCTGATAAACGAGAATCTGGAGGGCATCATCACTCTAAGTGATACCATCAACGATCTGGGGGACAGCATATCAGCAGTGGAGAGCAGCATGAGCATCATTGAGACCAGCATGACCATCATGGAGAACAGCCTGAACTCGCTGGAAGGAGACGTGAACGATATGGATGACAGGCTGGACTCGGTCGAGAACATCGCTGAGGCAATCGAGGAGTCGATGACCGAGTTAAATTCAGACTATGATGTGCTTCAAAGCGACCTCGCCGACCTGCTGGCTGACCTGAACGACCTGAGATCAAGCTTCAGTTCGGCTGACAGCCAGCTCTCTGAGATACAGAACAGTTTAACGGAGTCGCTGGTGGTTGAGACCCTCAGGATTAGTATCGCGAACCCTAGCCAGGTCACCCTCATCCAGATGTCAAACAGCCTGTACGATGAGCTTATCGACGGGGACGCTGACTTCAGTGACTTGGTGACTGATTTCGGTGAGAGCTACGCACGGATAGTTCTGGGGCAAGCTGTGGAATCAATGACCGGTGGACTCGTCTGGAACAAGGTGAGTGTCGGTAAGCTTGGCTCAGACACGTATCAGGTGAAGCTGGAGAGTTACTTCGACTTTGTGATTCAGTCCGCCAACGTAAACATCCCGAACATAAAGATGGAGATAAGGGCCACCGTCAACATTGAGACGCGCGAGGTTACACAGCTGACCATCACCGACGTAGAGATAGTCTAGGAGAAGTGGCGCCGCCAAACGGAATTGAACCGTTGACCAACTGCTTAACAGGCAGACGCTCTACCGAGCTGAGCTATGGCGGCTCTCGCCTTCCCAAATATAGGGTTTGAAATAATAAAGTTTCCTGAGTCTTTACCTAATGTATTCGATTTCCTGATGTACAAATAAATTGGAAAGGATAGTAAATTCTTTAAAACTATTTGATACTTTAATCTGAATGAAAATGCCTCGTTCCTATAGATGTAATTTGAGTGTAAGAGAGAGAACCTTGGTCTGTAATAAAAACAAGGCAAGCAAAGCATGTTTAAAAAGTGGATTGTTTGGTGATCGGTGTCGTCATCTTATAATTAGTAATAGGTGATAAACTTGTACGCGAAAGGACACTCTGGCCTTACCCTATTTATTATGTCAACTATTATGATGTTTTTTCCTTATTCGGAAAATGGTCTAATAATTATTGTTTTATCTGCATCACTTTCTGCTCTTCCAGATTTGGATCTCAAATGGCAGAGGCAAGGTATTAACATACGACATAGAGGCCCAACTCACAGTATTTTAGCTGCAATCATTGCCGGTATAGGTTTTGGATTTTTATTTTGGTATGGATACAAAACGTGGATATGGGGAGGAATAGGATTTTTCTCAGGTTTTATGGGTGTAACCAGTCATTTGATTGGTGATGCTTTTACTCATCATGCGTTTAAACCACTCTGGCCATTTTCCAATAGAGAAATTGCTTTGCATTTGACCCGAGCAAGTAATAAAGCTGTTAACGAAGGACTTGCTACGCTTGGAACTTTAGCATTCATGCTTTATTTCCTGAATGGTACTGGTGTATTAACTGATTTACTGAACATTTTTCTATAGCTGATAGCGATGAACCTCTTCTGCGACTCTAGCTTATTTTATATCCGTACAATGATGGTTTTCTTGGGATGAGCTACGACTACAGTAAAAAGTCGGGGAAAGCGTTCAGCAAGATCGCCAACGAGTATGATAAAGGGCGTAGAGGCGAGAACGTCGAGCTGTGGGGAGCCGAGACAAAGAGTCTCGCTGGTTTAACCGAGGAATCCCGGGTCCTTGACCTGGGTTGTGGTACTGGGCTTTACACTGTGGGAGTGGGCAGGGAGGCCGAGTGCCAGATGCTTGGAATGGACCCTGTGCCCGGAATGCTAGGTCAAGCACGTGAGAAGTCTAAGGATGTCCACTGGTTCAACGGTATCGGTGAGTGGCTCCCCTTGAGAGACGGAGTTCTCGACAGTATCTTCAGCAGTCAGGTTTGGCACCACATCGTGGACAAGCAGGGGACTGCCTGCGAGTGCGGTAGGACACTGAAGGAGAAGGGATCAGTGGTCATCAGGACCATTGGTCACGCACAGCTCCATGAGAAAGTGGTGTTCAAGTATTTTCCTGAGATCAAGCCGAATCAGCTCAACGTTTACCCCAGCAATGAGGAGTTTGAGGAGTACTTCGGTAACGCGGGGTTCGGCAGGGTGGAGTTCCATGAGTACAGCGAGGAGCGTTATCAGTCTGTGGAGGAGTTCGTGGAGATCGCTGAGAAGAAGCTGTGGAGCATGTTCAGGCCCATCACTGAGGAGGGGCTCAGGCAAGGAGTCGAGGACCTCTGGAGGTATAAGAAGG
Organism: Candidatus Bathyarchaeota archaeon; assembly: GCA_026014815.1. GTDB lineage: Archaea > Thermoproteota > Bathyarchaeia > TCS64 > TCS64 > RBG-16-57-9. The sequence goes on along the minus strand of JAOZHP010000151.1, from coordinate 26,328 downwards.
AGACAGGTAGGCCAGTGCGCAACGATGAACTCATCACCCTAGTGGTGTGCCGGAGGTAACCTTCCAGTCAATGTAACCATTAAAAGCCGCGGTTTCGTTGCATCATTGATTATTATGGACTCAAAGATGCTGAAAGAGCTAAACCAGCAGATTCAGGAGGAGACCTATAGCAGCTACATCTACCTAGCAATGGCCGCTGACCTTGAGGCAAATGGGTTCAAGGGTATGGCGACGTGGATGCAGGTCCAGGCCCGAGAGGAGAAGATCCACGCGGATATTTTCTTAAACTATATCCTTGAGCGAGGTGAACGGGTAGAGCTTGAGGCTATCCAGAAGCCACCGGTGACGTGGGAGAGCCCTTTGGCTATTTTCCAAGCGGCTCTCGACCATGAGAAGCATATCACTGGCAGGATCGACCACATGGTCAAGGTGGCGAGGGAGCTAAACGATAACGCCAGCCTCAACATGCTTCAATGGTTCATTGAGGAGCAAGTAGAGGAGGAGGCTAACGTCGGTGAGGCAGTGCAGCAGTTGGAGATCGTTGGTGATGATGGACGGGGGAAGCTTATGATCGACAGGGAGATGGGTACAAGGGTGTTCAGCGTACCTGCGTCGGCTCCCTATTACCCTAAACCCGGTCAAGCTATTGGGGCTTGACCCCTTTTTTTTTATATCATCTAAGCATTCTTATTCTCTGATTACGGCGTGTCTTCACTTTACGACGCAGAGAAACTCGTTGAAAGCATCGCATTGGATCGTTTCCATGGAGCGGACTGGCTCAGTAACGCAGCGCTGGGCGTGATGATCAGCATAGCACTCAACAGCAAAGCAAAGGACTCCAATGAACTCACTGAGACCATGAATAGCTATGCGAGAAGGATGGCTGAGAGCAGACCCAGCATGGCGCCCATCAGGAACAAGCTGGGCACATTGATAATGGAGCTTCCAGAGGACGCGCCACTTAATGAGTTACGCGCCGAGGCGACGAAAATCGCCTCAAGGCTCATTACAGAGTCAAGGGAAAGCAGGAAAAGGCTTATCGAGCATATGAAAGCAGTCACTCAGAGCCCCATGACAGTGATAACTCACAGCAACAGCGCCACAGTGCAGGACGTGATTCTCGGGCTGGGCGTGGAGAATGTGGTTGTAACCGAGTCCAGGCCCCAGTACGAGGGAAGAGACCTTGCCGTTACTCTTGCAGAGATGGGAGTAAACCCATTACTTGTGGTTGACTCCGCGATGGGCGTGTTCATGAAATCCGCGGAGGTAGCCATCGTGGGGGCCGACAGCGTCCTCTATGATGGGTCCTTCATCAACAAGATAGGCACGAGGCTCATGGCGTTATCCGCCAGAGAGCAGGGTGTCCCATTTTACGTGGTATGTGATACGTGGAAGTTCGATGTGATGAACTATCTGGGCGCTGAGACGCAGCTGGAGGAGAAGGACCCAGCCGAGGTGGCTGAGGGACTGGAGGGCGTCAATGTAAGGAACCCCTACTTTGAGGTGGTGCCCGGTAAGCTGGTGTCAGGTATTGTGACGGAGCTTGGTTTGATGGAGCCCATCGATATCCGGATGCGTATGGAGGAGATGAGGAGGACAATCTCTCGGCTCTCAGAGGATTAATCTTTCTTAATGGATCATTGCTCCTTTTTATTGATTCAGAATCGATTTAATATGAAATCACTTGGATTCAGGAAGCGGTCCTGTGTCACTTATGCCGGTTATTGAAGTCAAAGACTTATACAAGAGCTTCGGCTCCGTAAAGGTTCTCGAGGATGTCTCGTTCAACGTGGAAAAGGGCGAGTTTTATGGTCTGTTCGGGCCCAACGGCGCCGGCAAGACAACTTTGCTCAGGATAATCACGGGGCAGCTTGAGGCCGACTCAGGGACAGCAGTCACCCTGGGGGTCTCCGCTACTGACCCTATTGAAGTGAAGAGGAGTGTCGGTATCGTGCCTGAGGCCGAGACGCCTCCCACTTTCTTGACGACGCGTGAGAGCCTTGAGCTTGCTTGCAGGATCAGGTGTCTCGATGATATCAAAGTCAAGGTAGATCACTGGCTCAGGTTCTTCGATATTGAGGATAAAGCAGATGTTCTCTGCAGGGATATATCAAAGGGGCAGCGCCAGAAGGTGATGCTTGCATCGGCGTTCATCCATGAGCCGGAGGTGCTATTGGTGGACGAGCCTTTCATCAACCTTGACCCCATCTACCAGAGAAAGGTAAGAGAGTATTTCATGGACCTAATTGAGGAGGGGCGTACTGTGTTCATGTGCACCCACATTCTGGAGATAGCCGAGAAGCTCTGCAGTAGGATAGCCGTCATCCATGAGGGCAGGATCATCCAGCAGGGCAGCATCGAGGAACTCCGCAGAGACCAAGAGGAGAACTTGGAGGACATCTTCATCAGGGTCGTTGAGGGGGTGCAGACCCCTGCCGCTTAGCCTTGAGGCTCACCTCTTCAAGCGGATGCTTCAGGAGGAGTTGAGGCTCCACCAGAGCCTTGTCGGCGGCATCGGGTCCGCAATGTTTCCGTTCATTATTTTCATCTTCACGGCGTTCTGCGCAGTGATCACTCCCTTCATCTTGGGTAACATAGAAGTGGGCACCGTCTTGTTGATGCTTCACGTCGCGAGCCTCTTCTACGGGATATTCGTAGGAGGCTTCGGGATGATAGGTGAACACGTGATGACGCGACGGCTGGGTCAGGTGAACATGCTTCTCCAGCTACCCCTGCTGTACCCTTTGAGCTTCCGCAGAGTCATGGGAATCTTCTACGTAAAAGACGCGTTATTCTACTTGATCTATAGCTATGTGCCACTGGTTCTGGGTATAGGAGTCGCTACGCCTTTCGCCAACGTCAGCGCCGGCGGCGTCTTGATGCTAGGGGTCACCATGTTCATCACCTTCATGATGGGGATGGGGCTCAGCTTCCTCCTCAGCGCCCTCTCAGTGAGGTCCAAGGCAAAAAGCCTGCTCTTAGCTCTCTGCTTCATGGGGCTAGGCTCTCTGGTTTACCCGTTCGGTATCCTACAGCCGTATCACCTGTTACCTCCATTGGGGTACTGGAATAGCAGGAACCTTCTATGGCTCGCTGGCTCCACGGTTTTAGCCGTGGTCTCAGCGACAATGGGAAGCCTCGTGATGAAAGAGAGGTATGAAGTACGTCAAAGAAGATACGAGGATTCATTGCTAAGCGTCGAGGAACATCTCGGAGTCTTCGGTGAGCTACGGACACTTGTAGCCAAGGAGTGGCTTGAGCTTGCACGGAGTGGCAGCATAGGCCCCACCGTTATGGGTTTCACTGGCCACCTCTTGGCGGTTTACTTCATCAGCTGGCTCTTCGAGAACGGCTTCGGGTTGCCCATCAGGTTCAACGTGGTGTTCTTCAGTGGCTTCGTGGGGTTCATGGGGGTCATGACTTACAGCTTCCTTACGAATCTAGAGCACAACGAGTACCTGAACGTCTTGCCTGTGAGCGTGGATATGGTTGTAAAGGCCAAGCTGGCCATATACTTCATCTTGACCTCGGGTGTCACCGCGGGGTACGTCGTGTTAATCGGTTACCTGAAGGGCGAGATGCATCTAGTACCTCAAAGCCTCTTCGTGGCGGGGTGCACCTCTATCTTCGTGGTAGCTGTTACAGCCTACTTGACTGGCCTATGGACTAACACAATGTTCTTTGGGGCGAAGACGCTGCTCAAGTTCACTGGGATGGTGGTGCCGCCTTTGACTCTTATCGAGATTGGGTCTATGATGATTCAGTTCAACCCGCCTCTCGCCAGTAAACTCATTTGGGGAACATCGGTGTTCTCGTTGATCGCCGCTGCGTTCTTGTTCATGAGACTTGGCGACAGGTGGAGAGGTAAGAGCTTCAGCTACGTCTCCACAGGGGTTTAACCAGTTTTTTGATTAATCATATCCTCTACTGTTGAGGGAAACGGTGCCTCACAGCAATATAAAGTAAGGAAACTAATCGTGGTTTAGTGCCTGTGTCTTTACTGTTTTCACAGGGGTTTGCCTTTCAAGGATAAAGAAGGTGTGCTCGTTTTGTCCCTCTCGTCTAACTTCTCGACAGTTCAAACTATGTATTCCATCGTGCCTTGGAGTGCCCTCTTGTTTTGAGCCGAGGACATGAGTATAGTTAGACCGAGGTCACCGTGGAGAATCAGGGTGCCATTTCAGCTGTATCTCCAAGGTTTTACTCATGCCTGTCTTTTCGAGGTGCTTCACGATCTTCTTCAGTGGCGTATGATCAGCGATCTTTTTCTCTTGGGTCGCTAACCTGAGGAGGACTCTTGCCATGAGCATGGCTCCCTCCTGTAGATTTCGGGGGTCCACCTTGTCCATGAGGTCTGCTGTGGTGTGTCCCCAGCCCCTGCCCTGTACGAGCTGCCTCATGCTGGGCTCCTCGTGCATGTAGATGGCCGGGACTCCCTGCATGACGAAAGGCCAGTGGTCTGACGCTGCGGACATGCCAGTGCGTATGCTTGTCGGATAATTTACCTCCTCAAGGAAACCCGCTATCCACTCCTTCATCTCGGGGGGTTGATAAACGGTGAAGGCCGCGTGTTTCATACCGTCCTTGAAGGAGAGGCCCCCTAGCTCAAGATTCACCATTATCGCCGTATTCTTCATCTGGTCAAGATGATCCGCGACGTAACACGTGCTTCCAGTGACACCGATCTCCTCGCACCCGAAGCAGATGAACCTGATGCCACGTTTGAACTTGCCTTCATAGGGCTTAAGGACACGGGCCAGTTCCATAGTGACCGTGGTGCCGCTGAGGTTGTCCATGGCTCCCTGCGAGATGTCGTGTCCATCGTAGTGGCCGCCCACCACTATCCATTCATCGGTCTCGCCGGGAAGCTCAGCCACGATGTTTGCTGACTCGGAGTCCGGGATAACTTGACTCTTATCGGTGAACTTGATCTTCATTGGCTTTCCCTTGGCAAGCCTCAGCATCAGTAACCCTGTTTCTAGGCTCACGCCGATGCCCGGTATCTCGCCGCCCATCTTGTAGCTGGGTCTGAGGCTCCCCGTGGGTGCTAGCTGACCCGGATTATGGTTCATGAAAATGAAGCCAACGGCTCCATACTTGACAGCGTAACCGTACTTGGTGCGTCTGTGTACCCGTTTACCGGTTGGGCTGGTGGCGCTGCTACAGATAACTATCTTGCCCTTGACGTCCTCAGGGTCCACAGCCTCAAACTCTTCGGGGCTTCCCGTACCTAGATCGATTACTCCTGCCTCCACTATTCCGCCCGGACTCATAGCAAGGCTGATAGCAGTGAACTCTCTTTGAACCGGCTCCGTCATCTCCAGTGTCACTGGGCCACGTTTCCACCCATAGTAGTTGAATGGGACTGCCCGGGCGTTCTCATACCCGTACTCCTTGAGTTTTTCTACCATGTATTCCTGGGCCTGTTTCTCGCTGGCCGTGCCTGGGAACCTACTGCCTATCTCATCGGCCATGATAAGCATGTTCTCATAGATCTCGCCGCTCTGCCAGATCTCGCCTATAAGCGTCCTCTCATCCTTTAGATATCTCTCATTAAGCATGCGGTATCATCTAATCTCGGTGAATTCAGGTTTTAGCAGTTGCTATGTGAAGGAAGAAGGGGCTTCTAGTAGACCCCATATTTTTTTACGGCGTCCATCAACGCCTTTACGTTCTCTGGTTTTGCGCTTGCGGGTATAGAGACTGAGGGGCTCATTATGAAGCCTCCTCCCTGTTTCACGTCCTCCATGAGGTTCTTTACGTACTCCTCCATTTTAGCTGGGGTTCCACCGATGAAGAGGGAGGACGGAGGCCCTCCGATGATGCAGGAGTGGTCTCCTATGATCTCCTTCGCCTTCTTCAGGTCTGTTTTCTCGAACTTGGAGACGGTTTTTCCCTTGGGGAGCTCCAGTATCGTCTCCAGATGTGCATCGTGGTACCCCTCGTAGAATATCAGGGGTATGAAGCCCAAGTCGATAAGGTCCAGTGCCACTTGTTTCAACGTAGGCCAATAGAACTCGTTGTACTGCTTGGGTGAAAAATACTCGTTGAGGTGCAGGGGTATGAACGCTCTTGTACCTTCAGGGGCTGTCTTTGCAGCGATCTTGTTCATCTCCATGATTAAGGCCCCAACGGCGACGGCGGCTTGTTTAATCTTCTCGGGTACCCTGAAGGTGTCGAGAAGGACGTTCTTGACATCTCTTAGATAGTCGCCAATGAAGTCCAGTGGAGCATAGGAGAACCCACTTGAGTAGCTGGGGAAACCAAGACGTTTTAGCTCAGCCCCGAGCCTCCGAGAAGCCTCAAGGCTTTTCCTGCTCTCGACACCCCATTTGAATAACGACGCCATAGCCTTCGACGACCCTGGGTTCTCTAGGCTTCTGCATGATCTGGGCAGCAGCTTCTCGACAAGGTATCTTCTGGGGTCTTCTATTAGTTCGTCATATTCCTCGACCTTCATGTACTCCTCGCCGATGAACTGGAACGGCGCGTCTTCCGCTAGCTCCCTCCCGGGAAACCTCGCGTATCTGACGCCGAGGATATCATGGATGGGGCCGTTTACCCACACAGGGGCTAGTCCGTCATAGTCTCGGAGGAAAGCCAGTGTAAAGGGTAGAGCACCTAACCTACTTACACTGCCCGCTGTGTCATAGCTGAAATCCACGGCTGTCTTGATCACGGCATTGCTGGCTTTCTCATAGTCGAAGAGAAACTCATGGTGCGAGATCCCGGCATATTTAGCTGAGAAAAACCCGAATCCTCCCGTGACGGGAACCCTGTCAGGTTCTTTCAGAGCCGATGCTCTGTCCAGTCTCTCCTTTCGCTGACTGTACAGCTCCTCGTGTTCAGTGCTCAAACCTTGTCACCTCCCATGAACTCCAGACAAAGCCTCACGCCGTGAGCAGCGTTGTCCGATGACGCGTCCGGCTTGATGTATTCAGCGGCGTAGGCGTCTATCCTACCACCGCCGATGATTATCTTGACCTTTTCCCGAAGCCCTGCTTCGACGATGGCGTCAACTGTCTTCTTTGTGGACTCAATGGCTACGGTGAGGAGGCTGCTCATGCCGACGATGTCTGGTTCATGTTCCTTGATGGCCTCCACGATCATCGCTGGAGGAACATCTACGCCAAGATCTATTACTTCGAATCCCTCTGCTTCGAGTAGCGCGATTATGATGTTCTTACCGATGTCGTGAACGTCACCCTCGACCGTCCCGAAGACTATCTTGCCTTTTGACTCGCTGGTTGTCTTTCTCAGCTGGGGCCTGATCAGGTCCATGACTTGGTTGAAGATCTCGGCCGCCATGATCATCTCCGAGAGGAAAAAGTCACCGCTCTCGAATTTCTCGCCGACGATGGACATACCATTTCGGCATTGCTCCAGGATATCGACGGGGGCTGTACCAGATTCGACCATCTGTGCCGCAAGCTCAAGAGCAGTCGGCTCATCCAGTTCGACGATCGCGTTCATGATTTTTTCTTGAGAAGACATGAATTGTAGTTGAACACTGCATATAAAAAAGCAAGGCTATCATACGCTTGGGTTCTTTTTTCATCCTCTGGAATTATTATTAACCGAACCCAACGGGCAAGATGCGTTTCCATAAACTTAAGCCGAGTTCCATCAAAGAGACTGGTGGAGACTGAACCCGATGCGAGGCCTGCGGACATACCTGAAGCTGCTTGAAGAGAAAGTGCCGGATCAATTTGTGACGGTGAGCGACCGGATCGACTGGAAGTACGATATCACTTCTGTGGTCACTGAGATGGAGAAGAGAAAAACTAACCCTGCGGTACTGTTCGAGGACGTTAAAGACTACTCTATGCCGGTACTTGTGAACCTGTTTGGGCACGTAGACAGGATCAGCCTAGGTATCGGGGAGACCCCGAGGGTACGCAGCAGGCTTGGGTTCTACGATGAATGGAACAGGTTATTCGGGAGAGACATCCCGCCGGTCATGGTGAATACTGGCCCGGTTAAGGAGAAGAAATCACTGGGCAACGATGTCGACCTGTACTCTTTGCCCATCCCGAGGTTCTACGAGCAGGACGGGGGACGATACATCACAGCTGGGTTGTTCCTCGCTAGGAACCCAAAGAAACAGGAGGAGATAAACCTGTCCTATGTGAGGATGCACCTCCAGGGAAAGGACCGGTTCGGCGTCAGCTTCCATTCACGGGGCCACATGTGGCGGTACTTGGAGAACGCCAAGGAAGCCGGTGAACCTATGGAGGCTGCTGTGATAATCGGGGCACACCCGTCACTGTACCTTGCTGCAGCAGCGAAGATTACTGACGAATACCACAAGTCCGGCGCGTTGACAGGAGAACCAGTTGAGCTCGTGAAATGTGAAACAGTTGACCTTCCGGTGCCCGCAGACTCAGAGATCGTTCTAGAAGGAAAAGTCATGCTGGAAGAGGAGGACGAAGGGCCTTTCACCGAGTACACAGGGTATATCAGCGGCAGGTCGACGAGAAACCTATTCAAAGTCACGGGGATACTCCAGCGGAAAGACGCCATGTTCATGGCTGTAGCCCCAAGTAACTCTGCTGAACACCTTCTCCTAAGCGGTCTGCCTAAACAAGCCAGGATTTCGAAGGGAATGATGGATTTCATTCATATGCCTGCCTTGGAGGACATCAATTGGCCGGTATGGGCTACGCATTTCGCTTGTTTCATGTCGCTGAAAGAGCAGGCGATGGGTTCAACTGGACTCGCGAAGCAGATAGGGACACTGTTATTGGGACTGGATCACTACGCAAAGTTGGTGGCGGTTCTACCGAATGGCACTGATCTTTCGGATTCAGCGGGTGTTTTGGTAACCATCGCGGAAAGATGTGACTTTAAGATAGGGTCTGGGGTGGATGTGATTGGTACCTCGTACCATCATCTCTTGGACCCATCCTCGGTGAACGCTGGGATATCATCTAAGATGATTATAGACGCGACTGGGTCTAGGAGAGTCTCAGAGAATAAGGTTGACTTGGCATCTGTGAACGCCATCAAATTTATCCGCAGAGTCTCGTTCCCGTATCATGGATGCACGGCGCTATGTGTAATAAACCCTAAACGGGAATCAGGTGAGCTTGACTGGGTGTTTAGCGAGGCCGCTCTCTCTGAGAGCAGGATGATAGTTCTCGTCGATGAGGATATCGATCTCGATGATGGAAGGCAGGTGCTATGGGCGATAGCCACTAGGTTCCAGCCAGCTGAGAACGCTGTCATTAGGGATGGAAGACTGGTACTTGATGCTAGGAAGGGAGACTCTTGGACTGCTCTGAGGGCTACGCTTCCCTTCGAGAGAGCGACCTGATCCAATTATCCCATTATCATTATTGAGATCTGCCTGCGATGTTCAAAGTAGAACAACTTGGAAAGAATAGCTAATTATGACTTAACTGGTGAAGACTTATAGTACTCAAGTCTAGGAGATTCTAAATATTAACCTGTAGATAGTGGTTTAAGGTAGCTGGCACGGGAATTGATGAATTTTAGGTTGTCAGTGAAAACGGTTCTCTCGAACAGGAACCTCATGGCTGTCACCGTGACCCAGAGTCTGTCCATGTTCGCTATGTTCTTGTGGCGGCCTTTCTGGGGGTTATACGTCCTTGAGCTTGATGGCACAAAGAGCATCCTTGGTGCTCTCACTACTCTTCAGTTATTGTCAACATTGCTGCTGCAACTTCCAGGCGGTGTGCTCTCAGATAGGATAGGCAGAAAAAGGGTTATCATGGCGGCTTCATTGTTTGGATTCTTACCTCCCTTGATCTTCCGTGTCTCGACTCACTGGATGATGCTTATCCCAGGAATCTTAGCTATGGCTCTATCATCATTAGCGACTCCAGCTCTAATGGCGTTGATAGCTGATAGCTTACCTGAGGAGAACCGGGCGACTGGCTTCGGCGCTTACACGATGATCTGGTACCTCTCAATCGTAGTCTCGTACCCTATCGGCGGATACATCATGGACTCGATAGGCCTAGTTCCGGGAACACATATCGGCTTGATAATATCACTCCTTCTAACCATCCCTGTGGTCCTCATAAGATGGAGGTTCATCGAGGAGACAGTAGAGCTGGGCGTAGAGAGCCCCGTCAATGAGTCAAAGTATCTCCCATCCATTGCTCAGATCAGGAATATACCGTCCGAGATATGGAAGCTCGTGGTTGTCGCGGTCCTGAGTAGTTTCAGCTTCCAGGTTTTCTGGTCATTCGTGGTTGTCTACTGTGTCGAGGTCGTTGGTTTGAGCATGATGCAGTGGAGTTATGTCAGCATAATCTCAAACCTGGCCGGGGCGCTATTCATGATCCCAAGCGGCTTCCTCTCCGATCGATATGGAAGGAAACGAATCATCATCCTCTCACAGCTGGCGGTGTCATCGGGTAGCCTAGGATACACCCTATCAGGGGGGTTCAAGGGGGTGGCCCTCACGAGACTCGTAGGAGGAGTGGGGGAGGGACTGGGCGGTAACGTCATGGGGTCTGCTGCGGGACCCGTCTGGCAGGCTCTCGTCACGGAGGTCGCGCCGGTTGAGTCTCGTGGAAGCATCATAGGTCTGATGGGCACACTCACCGGCTTCCTAACTACCCCAGCCCCGATAGTTGGGGGATACCTCTACGAACACTTGTCACCTCAGCTTCCATTCCAAGTAAGTTTCGTTCTAGGTGTTCTGGGGAGCCTTATATTTGCCATTTGGATACGTGAACCCGAAAGAGCATTCAACGATGTGCAGATTGATGAAACCGGTGACATCTAAAACATAAATCGAATCGAGTGATAAAAAATGGAAGAAAATGCACGGTTTTACTCGGAAAAATCCAACCTAATCAGCTTTGTATGATCTTATTTTCTATTCCTTCGTCGATAACTGATTCATTGGGTCTTACTTTTATTGCGTTACCTTTTGTATGATTATTTAGCCATACATATGCTGTGGTGGACTTGTCGTCAGAACCTGTGAAAATGCGTCCATCAACGTGACTGTCGCTATACTCATCTGGTTCCTTTATCACCAAGCCTTACATATCATTGTCTTCGAAAATGTTGTATTTTGCGCCCAAGTCTATTTCTTGGCGATCAGGGCTGCCTTGGATCTGGAGACCGTAATACGCTTTGCCTGATATTTTATTGTCGATGATCTCGGTGTGGTCGCTCCTCCTCACTAGAGCCCCGATTGAGCCGTTACCAAGTTCTATTTCGTTGTTTTTTATGATGCACTCTTCAAGCTTACCTGCTCCCTTTTGATACATAGCAGGACCATAGACAGCGATACCGCAGTAGTTCACCTTGTCACAGACGATCTTGTTTCCGTTGACTTCCACGCGACCCCGTGATCTGGGCTCAGACCAAGCGCTCTGTAGCAAGATGCCCACGCCGGACATGGGGTTGTTGTAGGGATATACCCCAAAGACCTCAGAAATAATTGAATTATTTTCTATTGTAATATCCGATGAACCCCAGTTATCATTTACAAGTATTCCTCTCGAGGTCATGTTTCGGACAACATTATTTCTAATGATGACCTTTCCCAGATTTCGGCTTGCATAAATTCCGATACATATTGAGTTTTCGTGTTTCTGCAGATCAGGTCTATAGCTTGGGTCGTTCTCAAGCCCTTTATTTGATATGAATCCACCTCGCTCATACGATATCGCAAAGTCTAGGAAGTTATCCTCAATCAAGACGCCTCCTGGGAAACTGCCTTGGAACATGGATTCTCCTCCTGATTGTATTCCAACTACATGGTCTCCCCAGTTTCCGAAACTCAAGCCTCTGCCTAACCCTGATCTTAGGGTTAAGCGATTTTTTCTGATTGTTACACTATGGCCTTGCTGGTTTCGGATGCATGTTCCATTGAAATCCTCAATGTGGATGTTCTCTATTAAAACGTCTATGCCATCTCCTCGGACGACTAAAAGAAAATCTTCGATTATAAACGGAAATGTCCAGCCTTTTTTGTAGATTTTCGTATCTGGGATATCGTCTTTTCTGCCTTCACCTCGGAGTACTACGCTTCTGTTTATGTAAATCGTTGAGGTTCCAAGGTTGAATCTGCCTTTCAGGATTACCTCTTCATAGTTATCTAAGGCGTCTTGGATGGCCTGAGCATCATATTCAGATCTATCGCGGCCAACGACCACTATACTATTTGTAGAGCCCGTAATTTCAGAGATTTGTCCACGTTTCACTTGAACAGGTGAGGGAGTTGGTGTTCTTGGTTCAGCCTCTTCCCAATAATGCAGGAAAACTTCTCTGAACCATCTTAGCGATGTTTCATCTTTCGATATGAATCCTTTATACTCGTTCTCACCTCTCAGTGTTGGAAAAGCTGAAACACAGCTTTTCTCAGATAAATACATGAATACGTTGATCTCATCTAGCATTCTCTGTTCAATAATACGGTTTAGTTTCGTAAGGCTAAGCTCTAGATTTTCCTCAGAAGCAATGGCTTCAATGTCAGGGCTGAGTATCCTATCTCGTGGTTCTATAATTCTGAACTGGACACCACGCTCGATGGCTTCGATGATTAATGATAAATGATTCAGTGGAAACTGGTCGCATAGTAACCAAACATATTCTTTGGAGTCTTTAATTACATGTTCAATCTGCCGAATAAAGTCCAGAATGTTATCTGAAAATCCACTCTCTGAGAGATCTCCAATCCTTTTTGTAAATTCTGCTGGTAGTCCTGCGTTGAGATGAGTAGAAAAATAAGCTGAGTGCTTGGAAGTGAACTCGAATTCTTGTAACATTGTCAGGACCATTGTCCCAAATGGGGTGAGGTGAAAAAATCCCTCGACATCTTTGACCGCCAACTCTATCTCACATAATCGAGAGATATGTCTGCTTACTTCTGGTGTGGTGAGATCAAGTTCATTGGAGAGAGCTGTGACTCGCATCGCCTGCTCTTTAAGCATCAACATAATTTGGTGACGATACTCGTTTGAGACCTCGAACATAAGATCATAGAATCGTTCTGTTCGAGACATGGATAAATTGATGTTTCGACGTTAATATCAATCTTTTTACAAAAAGGTCATGCATAAAGAGATTATTTCTAGCGCATTTAGCTGGTTAACATTAGGGCGCATTCAAAAGCGGAGGAGATAGACGTGAATCGTGGATTCACTGCAGAGATAAACTCGAAACAATACGTGAAGAATATCTCGATCTCAAACGAGGCACATAATCGTGTTCTCTTTGAAGGCACATTCGGAGAACTCGAAGAGGTCTACATGGTCGAGGACAAGGTGCTGGAAATCAAAGGAACACATGGAACTCTGAGGATCGACGTAACCAAAGAGGAACTTGAACGTATCTTCAAAAGCGAGAATGTAACCTGAGCTCCGAGGTGAGGAGCTATAAAAGTACCAAGAAAGGAGATGAAAAAATGAAGTATCAAAGACGAATGGGCATCTTACTAGTCGTAATCTTATCACTAAGCCTTTTTCTACCTTCAATTAGTGTATTAGGCCAAAAAAACCAAGACCCAGTACTGGTATACACTGTTCCGGCTTTCTTTTGGGGTGAGACATTTATAATCGATGACTCCAGCGAACCGATGCCAAATGGTTTCTATAAAGTTGACCAAACACTCAAGTTTTATTGGCTATCTGCACCACTTGACCTATCCAATCTTGATGCAAATATTCTGGGGACCGCCATACAGCACGTCGTCGGTGTCCGAAGAACAAACGGCGTTGAATCACTGCATGGAGATGGTATTTACACGAGCACGATTTCTGAGAAACCGGGAACTATAACATACACAATCGGTAACAACTGGGACGGAGCAACTGAAATGTGGGCTGGCAGGTTACGCATCGTTGAAGGAACAGAGACCTTCGAAGGAATCAAGGGACCAGCAGAACTGAATTTCGAGTTAATGGCATTCGAGTTATACTTGCACGTTAACCCATGGGAATAACCAACTTGCCCCATTTTTTCTAATTCTACTCTGATCAGTTCTAGGGATTATCCTTTGGAATGAAGGCGACTGCTCTCACTGGGCACCCTGTGCCGTCCTTTATCTTGAGGGGTAGGGCCATCAGGTATGCGCCTCTAGGTGGTAGCTTGTCCAGATTGGATACGTTCTCAATTATGAGAACTCCGCTAGGTAGAAGAACTCTGTGGGCATGTTCCTCTGGGTCGGCGTCGCTGTCGATGGTGGGTGTGTCTCCTCCCACCAGCTTGATCTTCTTGGAGACGAGGTAGCGGGCTGCTTCCTCGGATAACCCGGGGTTGTCTTTGAGGTATATCTGGTTCTCGACGCCGTAATCAGTAGTCCACCTGCTTTCCCAGCCGAAGTTGAATAGAACCATCTCATCCTCATTGATCTCGCCATGGGTCTTCTCCCATGCCTTGACTTCGTCGATAGTGACGAACTCGCGCTCCTGTTTATGAGTCATATCCAGTACGCAGAGGTCTCCCATCCAGCTTTCAAGCGGAATCTCATCGATTGCGTGACCCTCGACTCCACCTAGGTGAATAGGGGCATCAACGTGGGTCCCTGCGTGCTCAAAGACCAGAAACATGTAGGTGTTGAACGCGTCACCCTTCTCGTATGACTTCCAAGGGATGTGACCATAAGGAACCTGGGGTCTCGGCATGGACTCCTCGAAGGTATGGCTCAGGTCCACGACTCTGTAATCCTTGATGAGGGAAGAGAAAGAGGTCATAGTATAGGCTTGACAGTTACCGGAATAAGGTTTACCGCAGCCTACAGGGTGGCGAGGTATTCGCCTAATCTTTCCAAGCCCTCTGAGAGGGCGTCACTGGTGCTCCCCGTGTTGATTCTCAGGTGTCCTTCGACCCCGAAGTAGCTTCCGGGGCTCAGCAGGAGGCTTTTCTCCTTCAACAAGCCTCTGCATAGCTTTTCGGAGGAGATTTCCGCTGTGTACCCGGGGAAACCTGTGAACCCTGCGTCAGGGGGCCTCCAGTATGTCCCTGCACTCATCTTGATCCAGTTGTCAAGGTCATTGATGTTTCGCTTGCTTATCTCCAGATTTCTCTTGATCAATCTGTCACGCTGCTTGAGAAGCTCCACGGCAATGTACTCTCCTATGCCGCTGTGGCCTAGAGTCGTGTAGTCTTTCATCTCCCAGCAGCGTTTAATCAGCTTCTCGTTCCCGATGATCCATCCGATCCGCGGGCTTGTAGCCCCAAGCTTTGAGATGCTTCCCGTCGTCACACCCTTCTCGTACTCTGGATAGGGTGTTGCCCCCGGTTTACCTGATAACTCTGAGCCGCGTAGAGCATTGTCACAGTGAAGATAAGCCCCTGAGTCTTCAGCTACATCGATAATTGCCTTCAATTCGGCTTTGCTTAGCACCGCCCCCGAGGGGTTATTTGGGTTGTCCAAGAAGATCATCTTTGTTTTTCCTGTTACAGCCTCTTTCAATTCATCTATATCCGGGGTCCAAGCTTTATTTTCCATCAAGTTAAACTCGTTTACCTTGCATCCCAGCATCTCAGCGAACCTTGTGGTCTGCTCAAACTTCGGGTTCTCGGTGATATAGTGGTCACCTGCTTCCAGTAGAGTCAGGTTCAGTATCAGGTTGGCCTCGCTGGTTCCTGACGTGATGAGTATGTTCCTCGGCTCGACGCTGTACCATTCCGCCACGAGGCTCTTCAACTCGTCGGAGCCGTCTGTCCTACCATACTTCATCACCATCGAGAGATCAAAGTCAGGTAGGATGTCTTTGAGCTGAAGCTTTGTGACTCCTCCTCCACCGAGGTCAATCTCAGCCTGCTCAAGCAGCCACCTTTCCAGCCTGAATGGTTCGATCTTCAAATATCTCAAGTAATTGTAGCTGCAACAGGATTTAACGTTTCAAAAACAGCCAATGATTGAACGTGTTACCTCGCGTGGAGTTAAATACGGTATGAAGTATTCATAGCGTTATGGCGGATATCGGGAATATTCTCTTCTCCCTCGGCTTGATAGCGTTCGGGCTCCTCGCCGGATATTATTACAGGAACTATTACACAGATGGAAGACAGAGGACCGAGGATGAGATAAGCAGCCTCAGGAAAAAGCTGCAAGCCACCTCCCTTCTTTACGTGAACCCGGTGGCGTTCGGTGGGGCTATCTGGGCTCTAGAGCTCAGCGATATTCGAATCTTCTCACTTCCCTTTCTGGGAGTCTTCGCGCTAATTCTGGGTGGAGTACTCGCGTATGTGGGTGCGAAAGCCTTGAGGCTCAACAGAAAACAGACCGGTGTCTATGTTACCTGTGGGAGCTTCACCAACATCGGGAGTATCGGCGGCCTCGTGACTTTCATGTTACTCGGGGAACAAGCGGTTGCGTTGATGCCTTTCTACATGCTCTTCGAGCCCCTCATCTACTATGGTGTAGGGTTCCCTTACGCGAAATCCATGAGCGACTCCGTCACTGAGCATGAAAACGCGAAGAAACGATTACTGAACATAGTTTCCGACAGATTCATAGTCGTGGCGATGGCTAGTATGATAGTAGGGCTTCTGCTTAACGCCATGGGTGTTGAGCGCCCCGGGTTCTATTCTACATTAAACAGCATCCTGATTCCACTCGGCACCGTACTACTGTTGTCATCTATTGGGATGGCTATGAGGTTCGGTAAGATGAGGGGCTATCTCCGTGAGGCGGGAAGCATCGCGTTGATAAAGTTCATCATGGTTCCGGGCAGCGTATATCTTCTAGGCTCATTGATTGGGTTAGGATCAGTGGATGGTGGACTACCATTGAAGGTATCAGTTATCTTGGCCTCCATGCCTGTAGCGTTCACCGCTATGGTTCCTCCAACTCTCTACGACTTGGATGTCGATCTCGCTAATGCGGCTTGGTTCTTAACAACTATTTTACTGCTGGTGGTCGTTCCAGCGTTGTCACTGATATTATCTTGACCAGCCTCCGATGGAAAAACCTAGACGGATACCTATTAACAACGTTGATGACTACTCTATCGCCGCCTTGCTTCACCGTCAACGTGTTTTTCGTGAATATCCCTGACATGGTGGAATTCACCGTCCCGTGGTTGAAGGTGATCATTCACATGCTCGGCGTTGAGGGCTCTAAAACCGATGCTAGTTTACCATAAACTAACCGGAAAAGGGCTTATATCCGGCTCGGGAAGCTGGATGGTTGGGTCAGTAAATGAGCGTAGGCGGTATGAGGAAGCTGGACCCGAGGAAGGATTTGGCTTCAGTGCCCTTACTGACGCTCATGAATTTTGGCTTCATGGCACCCGTATACGATTTCTTGATTCTCCAGAAACTGAGCAACTCGCCGGTGGCAGGCATTCTGCTGGAGGAGTTCGGCTTGGAGAAAGAGGAGTACATGAAGAGGACGAAGAGGCTGACTCCGTATGTCTATTGATCGTGGATGGGTTGAACAGAAGAGTTGGTTTTGAGCATGAGAGCGGTGGTCGTTGAGGCAAGCCCGAGGAGGGACGGGAGCTCCGTGACCCTAGCGAAGAGCTTCATTGAAGGACTGAAGGAGAGCGGAAAAGCCGAGATCACGGAGCTCTTCCTGAGAGACATGGACGTGAGGCCCTGCATCGGGTGCTGGAAGTGCCTGGAGATGAAGGAGCCCGGCTGCGTCATAAAGGATGACATGACGGGGGTCTACCCCATGCTCAGGACTGCGGACCTGATCGTGTTCGCGACGCCGATCTACTGGTGGCACATCGCAGGACAGATGAAAGTATTTCTGGACCGACTGGAGGGGCTGCTGGCCGGAGGCGGACTGAACAACCTCTCTGGGAAGGCGCTGGTCCTCATTTTGACCCACCTCGTCGAGGACCCGGATGGGGTGGAGCTGGCAGTCAGGATGTTCAGGTCGATAACCGGGTGGGCCGGGATGAGGCTGGACGTGGTTAAGTACTGCTCTGACGGAGGTCACGTATCAGGCTCCAGGGAGAAGCTGAAGGAGGCATACCGGCTGGGGAGGTCCTACGCGAGTTGGAGGGCGCGGGAGCTTACCGTCAGGTGCAAAGTAGAGGGCTGCAAAGGTATGTTCCCGTCGATCGATTCCCTAGCCAGGCATATGACGTCGGGGGCAGGATTAACCCACAGGGCATGGAGGAAGGAGCACGGGTTCAAGGACAGGGGAATGGCAGACGATGAACTGTGGAAACAGATCGCCAAAAAACTGGAGGAAAACCTGTAAATTATTTGGCTTCTACACGCATAGTATTGGAGATTGCCAATAGATATAGAAAAGACTCCACACTGTCACTTTCTCTCATACATTATCGTCTATACCGGGTATTTCTGAGGTTTTCAATCGTGGGCCTCTTGAAAGAGGTGGTGATGGTACGACTGTAAACGCTGCAGGGTTTGACACAGTGGCTGGTTTTGATCAGTCCTGGTGTGTAAGCTATAGGCAGATTATCGATCTAAGCGATTTCTCTCGATCAGTCTCCACCCATACTCTAGGTCGATCTGGTCATCCCTTTAGTAAGCATTATGACGATTTCATTCCTCTCTGGCATAACGTCAATTATCACCCAATGCTGTTCAATCGACGCGACATTGAGCGAGAAGAAGAAAGCCGTTTGATCTTGAATCCTAGATGAGCGCGTAATACGTGAGGGAACCGAACACAGATTTACTAGTATGGTGAAGGATATCGCTTGTTCAATTCTCACCGGTTCCATCGATTGCCATTTCTTTATATTTGCTTGCTGTGTGGTAGTTAGAGTTTGGAGAGAGCCTCTTCCATTCTATCAAGACCCTCGTTAAAGATAGTCTTACTAGTCGGAAAAATTACCCTAAGGTACCCTTCCCCGGTGGGGCCATGGCGGGAGCCGTCAGTTGTGGCCACTCTTCCTGTCTTTAGTAAGTACTCAGACATTTCGCTACTGGATAACCCATAACCGCTGATGTTCGGCCAGAGGACGTAGGTTCCCTCAGGAGAGCCCACTTCAACGTTGTTCATGGTATTCAACCTCTTAGTCCCATAGTCTCTCAGTTCTTGGAGGTACTCCACAAGTGGCGGAATGTAATGATCACACTTGGTGAGAACAGCGTGAGCTATGGCGAGAGATATCGAGGTTGTACCCTGTATCAAGTCCCCCGCAACCTTGTTAATCCCCTCCAGTATCACCTTGTTTGTTGCAACTAGCCACCCGATTTGCATGCCTGCGAGACCGAAAGTCTTGGAAAGCCCGTATATGCTGATCGTTTTATCCGCTATCTCTGGTCCTAGAGAGGCGATACTGATGTGTTTTCGCCCATCATAGATGATGTCAGCGTGAAGCTCATCTGACGCCACGATCAAATCATGGTCGACTGCGATATCGGCGATACCTTTGAGTTCCTCCTTAGTCATGACTCTACCCGTTGGATTGTGTGGATTACAGACAAAGATGAGCTTGGTCTTCTTTGTAATAAGCTCCTTCAATCGCTCAATATCGAATCTCCAGTTTTCTTCCTGTCTCAACTCATGATAAACTGGCTTGGCATTCACATAGTCAATTGCCCTGATGAATGGTCCGAAAATCATGGATGGTAGAATCACCTCGTCCCCCGGTTTACAGGCATACATCGTAGAAAGCCATAGGCTTGGCATTACTCCCGGGACGACCATGAGGTCTTCAGCAGTCGATTCAATCCCATACTTGGTTCTCGTTGTCTCGGCCATAGCTTCAACGGTCTCTGGAAACCATGGATACTCGAAGCATTCATCATTGATTGCTTTAGAGGCAGCGTCCTTAACCTCTGTCGGCACGGGATAGTCTGGACTGCAGAAATAAAGAGGAATCACATCTGGATCGTAGGTATTCCATTTTTGGCTCCCACGCTTCTGCATCATGTTTTCAAGCGTAACCTTTTCGTCTACGTTCTCGGCGAAAGATGACATAGCAATTCACAATGTGAGGTTATTGGTTCGAATTTAACAATTAGGTCTCAATATCTGGTGAGGAATCGTTAATTCACAAACATGTGAACGCAAACGCTTACCAATCAGTTGAACTAGTACACTCGCATGATTTGTGGGATGCACGTAAAATCTTATAGAACTTCATCCCACTGAAAAGTGAGCGTT
The DNA here is from genome assembly GCA_026014815.1 of Candidatus Bathyarchaeota archaeon. Taxonomy (GTDB): domain Archaea; phylum Thermoproteota; class Bathyarchaeia; order TCS64; family TCS64; genus RBG-16-57-9. The sequence continues at coordinate 6,296 of JAOZHP010000151.1, read as the reverse complement.
TCAACATGAGTGAATACAGACCTGTGGACCCTCGGGAGTCCCCAAGGTTCGCCGGCATCAAGACGTTCATGCGTCTTCCCCACATCAAGACTACCAAAGGAGTCGATATCGCCATCGTTGGCGTTCCCTTCGACACAGGGGCATCATACAGGGTAGGCGCAAGGTTCGGACCTGAAGCCATCCGGAGCGTCTCGGCCCTGCTTCGTCACCACAACGAGGTTCTGGATGTGAGTATTTTCGATCACTGTTCAGTGGTGGATTATGGCGACTTGCCTGTTAATCCCGGTTACATCGAGGATTCGTATAAGATGATTGAGGATGGCATCCAGCCTATTCTGGATGGAGATGTGATCCCGATACTTCTCGGCGGTGACCATTCCGTGACCCTTCCAGAGCTCAGAGCCATGGCAAAAAAGCATGGAACGGTGGCCATCATTCATTTCGACTCTCACTCAGATACGGGAGACAAGAGATTCGGTCGGAAATTCACTCATGGGACACCCTTCAGGAGGGCGGTCGAGGAGGAACTGATCATGGTCGAAAATTCCATCCAGGTTGGCATGAGGGGCTCCATCTACTCCCGCGACAGCCTCAACGACGCGAGAAAACTAGGGTTCGACTTGATTACAACGGTTGAGGTCCAAAAGCAGGGCATTGATACCCTAATACAACGGATACATGACCGCGTAGGAGACGTCAAGGCTTTCGTTAGTTTTGACATCGACTTCGTGGACCCGGCGTATGCACCTGGAACCGGTACGCCCGAGGTGGGAGGATTCACGAGCAGTGAGGCGCTGAGAATTGTGAGGGGATTGAAGGGCTTGAACCTGATAGGCTTTGACTTGGTTGAGGTCTTGCCCCAGTATGATCCATCCCAGATTACGGCACTCTTGGCAGCGAACATCGTCTACGAATTCATGTCACTCATCGCGTTAAGGAAAAAACTGGAGTCAGCTGAATAGAATACTATCAAATCACTCAGTCTCTGATTGAATTTTACCCGCCAGCATGTACATGATTACATATACGATGAGACGGTAAATCACTGCTGACCCCGGTGGGATACAGATAAACGAGAGGGCGTTGAACCCTCTCTTCCCTACCTCGTAGGATATCCGTAACAACTCATAGTCTGTCATACCCATTGGCTCCGCTAGAGTCCCATGGATGTCACCTGGGGCGGGTCCGGCGCCGCCTATGACATCGATATCGAAGTGAACATAAACAGACTCTGTGCCCTCGTAAGCTTTACTAAGTTCACCGCAGAGCCACTCGATTCCCTTCTGTCTGATGTCCCACATGGGATAGAAGTGGGCACCCTCATCCAGTAATTTCTTGATGTTCTCTTTGGTCCCTCCGCTCATCCCTCTCTCACCGATCTCTACGAGGTGTTTCGGATGCATGTTGTCGTGGAACTCGTACATCTTGGCTTTCCAGCTTCCTGAGCCCGCTATCCTCGGGTCCATGGTGAGCCTGTCAAGGGGCTCATTGTCCCAGTGAGTATCGAGGCTGATAACACCGACGTTACCCTTTGTCCTCTCGGCAACAGGCTTCGCTATAGCGTAGGAGCCGCAGGGCGAGTTCTGACCGATCACGATTGGAATGGCTCCCGCGTCGAGGGCCCAGTTAACCTTCTCCTCGACTGCCCGCTGAGCAGCGAGAATGTTAGCGACAGTAGGATTATCGATGACCTCCGGGGGAATATCCGCGTCACCGAGATCGACCACTTTAAGGTGATCGAACACATCGATGTCGAATTCTTGGAGAGACCCTGACCAGTACTTGACTGACTGCTGCCTAACCCTCTTCGGGGATGCGAGCCACTCCTCCTTGCTTACGCCACTGTATGGACCCCAGCTCGCTACATACGGAGCGCCAATAATCGCTACATCGACGCCTTTCAGGTCCTCGGAGCCGTTCGCGTGGGGAACGCCCATGAATGTAGGCATGTCGGGCTTGATCATTGGGACGGTTCGTCCCTTGAGTAATGAATCCTTGATCTCACTCCAGCTCGGGTAACTCATAAACATCAACTGTATAGAATTGAACCTGAAAATAAATAACATTCACCATTGACTGGTAGATGTGTTCGAAACACGAAGTTCATAAATAGATAATTATCCAATTCATCAATCCTATAGGTGACTGCTTTGGTTTCTGAGTACGATCCTTCCGACTGGGAGCTAACTAAACGGCTATTAGGGTATATGAAGCCCTTCATGGGCATATTTATTGGAATAGTTCTCACGGCGTTCGGTAGGCATGGAATCTTTGCGTTAATCGCGCCCCTTATTGTGGCTCTAATAATTGACTTTATTTTAGTGCCTGTTCCTGGAGGTACACACTGGTTCATCGATCTCGTGAAAAATTTGACAGGTGTAACCGACCAGACAGGGCTCCTGATAATATTGTGCAGCCTCATTGTGCTTCTAGCAGTAATCCGTGGTTTTTTCCATGTAATCCATATCACTCTCAGGGCGGCTCTCAGCCAAAACATCCTACGTGTCATGAGACGCGACTTTTACTACGCCCTCATTCACAAGTCGTTCTCATACCTTGACCAGGTGATGTCCGGACAGATCATCAGCCGGATAACCAGTGACATGGGCGCCATAGACCTGTTCTACAGCGAGACAGTGCGAGAGATCTTTAGGCACGGTATGCAGTTCCTGTTCACAGTTTACATACTCTACATCATCGACCCCAGCATAACCCTCATATGCTGCATACCAATGCCATTCATCTTCCTCAGCACTCACCTGTACTCAAGCAGGATAAGCGGGTATCTTGCTCGGGCGAAGAACCAGTTCGGGAACCTCAACAACGTGCTGATAGAAGGAATAGTAGGCCACAAGCTCATCAAAACTCATGGCATGGAGAATCACTTCTTTGAGAGGTTCCAGCATCAGAACGAGGGATACGTGGATACGAGCCTCCAGGCATCACGCATCCAGAGCATATATAGGCCAAGCTCGGCTGCTATGGTCGCCATCGGCATCGCTCTCGTGATATACTACGGAGGTCAAGAGGCAGCAGCCGGTCACCTGAGCATTGGCGAGATTGTGCTCTTCGGAATCTACTTCGCTCAGTTGGTGGGTCCGATGAGGATGTTCGCCCGTCTCATCATGTTCTACAATGACGCTATTGCTAGCGCTAGACGAGTTTTCGAAGTCATCGATATCGGTGAGGACGTACCGGAGGCACAGGACCCCGTTAGAATCGAGATAGAGGGAGAGATCAATTACCGTGGCGTATCGTTCAGTTACGGAGAGGGAAGAGAGACACTGCAAGATATCACCTTGAGGATCGAGTCATCACAACAAGTAGCCCTGATGGGGTACGTCGGCTCAGGGAAAACCACGCTAGCGGAACTCGTGCCACGGTTCTATGATGTTACCGCGGGCAGCGTCACGGTAGACAACGTGGACGTCCGAGAGATTGAGCTTAGGAACCTACGTAAACAAGTGGGTATTGTGCTCCAAGATGTGTTCATTTTCTCTGATACTATCAGAAACAACATTGCGTACGGTAAGCCGGAGGCAACAGAGGAGGAAATAGTTGCAGCCGCTAAAGCAGCTCAGATTCATGAGCATATAGAGAGCTTGCCAGACGGCTATGACACTGTCGTTGGGGAGCGAGGTATAACGCTGTCAGGAGGACAGAGACAGCGTGTGTCCATCGCGCGGACACTATTGACGGACCCGAGGATACTCATTCTGGACGACTCGACAAGCAATGTAGACGCCCAGACTGAGGTCCAAATCAGGAAAGCGATCGATGTTCTTCTCCAAGGACGTACTGCTTTGATAATCACTCAGCGTGCCTCGACTTGTGAAGTCGCGGATAAAGTGGTGGTAATGGAGAATGGCAGGATAATCGCCGAGGGAAAACACCGGGACCTTCTCAAGTCAAGCAGTGGTTACCGGCGGCTCATAGAGTCACAGGAGCTGGACATCGGACGTGGAGGTGAGTCCAGTGGCTGAGTACGTGGACAGGTATGACATTGGCTCTCAGGAGTCCAGTGTGAGAAGAATGAGTGACATTGAGATAGTCAAGAGAATCGTCATGGATTACATGATGAGGCACAAGACCCTCTTCACCATCCAGCTCGTCCTCATCTTCTTCAAAATGTTCACAGTCATAGCGCGGCCTTACCTGTACAAGACTGTCCTAGACTTTTACATCGCGCAGACACCCACCGATGATGCTGTCTGGCTTGCAAACATCATCAATTCATTAGCGGTTAGTCTAGCCAACAGTAGTGAGCCTCAACTGGGCAGCCTCCTTCTGGTAGCAGCCCTACTCTATGTTGTTATTGCGGTAGTGGAGTGGGCTGTGACAACCACTCAGCTATACTATATAGAGAAACTTGGGCTATACGTAATTGCCGATATCAGGGCAGATTTTTTCAGCCACATCAACAATCTGTCCCAGCGGTTCTTCGAGTACGGTAACACAGGAAAACTTGTCTCAAGAGTCACGAACGACGCCGAGGCGTTAAAGAAGATTCTCTCAACAGGGGTCATCGGTCTCGTCGCTGACTTGATCATGACCCTTTCAATTGTTCTTGTGATGGCGTTTATCGACTCTCAGCTCACCCTAGTGGCTCTGTTGATCGCCCCTCTCCTCGCTGTCGCCAGCAGAGTTTTTCAAGGCTGGATCAAGGAGGCATGGAGAACCGCCCGTAGGAACGTCGCATCACTCACAGGGAAGGTCCAGGATCTGATGTATGGCGCCAAGCTCACCAAGTCGCTGGTTCAGGAAGAGCGCAGCCTCCTAGAGTTCGATGAGACAAATGAACGTAACATGCAGACCCAGATAAGAGCGGAAACTGTTTCTGTAGCGTACAGCAGCGTGGCCACCGTGCTTGGAAGCATCATGACTGCCGCTATATGGTACCTCGGAGGCATGAAAATCCTCGGCGCCACGCGTACCATCGGACAGTTAGTTGCCTTCAGCAACTACTCTGAGAGCTTCTTCACGCCAATACAGAGCCTTGCCATGCTGTATGGGGAGATCCAGAGTGCTCTGGCTGGAGCTGAGAGGATTTTCGTTATATTGGATCAGGAACCAGAGGTCCAAGAGAGGGAGAATCCGATTCAGCTTGATGAGATGAGGGGAGAAATCGAGTTCAAGGAAATCCACTTCAGCTACATCCCTGATCAACCTGTCCTAAAGAACATTAACCTGAGAATCAAGCCAGGTGAGAAGATCGCGATATTTGGGCCCACAGGATCAGGTAAGTCAACTATCATTAATCTGCTAGGCAGGTTCTACGACCCGGTGGAAGGCCAAGTAATTATTGACAAACATGACCTGCGGGACCTTTCTTTTTCGTCGTTGAGGAGAGCGGTCTCCATCGTGCTTCAGGAACCTTACCTGTTCAATGGCACAGTTGATTATAACCTCAAGTTTGGCAACCTAAAAGTCTCAGACGCGGAGATGATTCGTGTCGCCAAATACGTGGGCATTCATAACGCGATAACGGAGCTTGAGGATGGCTACGGCACGGTTCTCCATGAACGTGGCACCAACCTGAGTTATGGTCAGAGACAATTGATCTGTCTTGCACGAGCCATCATAGCGGACCCGAGTATATTGGTGTTTGACGAGGCAACTAGCAGCGTCGATCCCTATACTGAGGCAAAGATACAGGAGACTCTTCGACAGGAGATGATGAACCGAACCGTCATACTCGTCACCCACAGAGTATCAACTGTGAGAGACATGGACAGGATTATTGTCCTCGAGGACGGAATGATCAAAAACGAGGGAACCCACGACCAGTTAATACAACGCAGCAGTTTATACAGAGAACTCTGCGAGATGCAGCTGGTGGAGGTAAATAATTGAGTCTGAGTGCAACCAAGGTGAATGATCTCCTCTATTTCTGCTAAACTGTTTGTTTCCCCTGATTACTAGGCGTGATTGGCGCAGTTCAACGAGCACACTACTGATTTGAACCAGTACGAGATGCACCTTTCCATGGTAAATATTCCAGAGTACGGGAGGTTCATCTGGTATCTGGGAGGACACTGGGTAAAAGGAGTAAAGCCTCCCGAACCAAAGAGTAAGATCACGTTAAGGCTACCAAGGAGCCTCATGGAAGAACGTGAAAAGGTGTTTAACGAACTCAAAAACCGGTACGGCGGAAGAACCGTGCACAGCCTCGGAGAATTAGACAGAGAGACCTACGCCCTCGGGCTACGGATGGTCCTAGAGACAGCTGAGGCTCAGGCAGTAGTCGAGCAACGCAAGCTAGATGAACTCAACATTAACTGGACACTTTAGAATAG
>JAOZHP010000150.1 GCA_026014815.1 Candidatus Bathyarchaeota archaeon | reverse complement strand
CTCAGTACGGCATCAACGTGAACACAATCCTCCCAGGGTACATTCACAGCCCAAGCGCCTTCGGGCTCAGGGGAAGCGTTGACGACGCTGACGCCGAGGAGAAGATGCGTGAGTTTGGGTACAAGATACCCATGGGCAGGCAGGGATCACCCGAGGACATAGGAAACCTCGTATTATTCCTGGCCTCGGATGAGTCAAGCTATCTGACGGGCAGCGAGATAGTCATCGACGGGGGCAACATACTCCAAGAAGAGTATCTGGGACCCTACAAGCCCAAGTAGTTAGTCCTCAAGCTCACTGAGAACCCTATAGTACCTAAGCTAGTTCTCATCCAGTTCTGTTACCCCATACTCACATAGAAACAAAGGGAACCACTTCTCCTCGGTCTTGTCTTTTCCATAGTTGTATTCTTGGCTCCAGTAAGCGGACACAAGATCCACGTAAGGGTCAGCGAGCCCAGCATAATCCCAGTCTATGACGCCCCCACGGTCATCACCATTCAAGATGACATTAGAGAGACAGAAATCCCCGTGAGTGAACACGAGGTTCTCGCTGTCAGGCTTTCTTGACTTTAACAGGTTTAGCTGTTCTTGTTTCTCAGATTCAACGGAGTTTCCAAGTTTATTGTGCCTCACGTCGATGGTTCTGAGGTAGGGGCAGCCCTTCTGAGGTAGACTGTGGATCCGTCTCAGAGTCCTCGCCATGTAACGGACCGCAGACTCCCTGTTCTCCTCTGGGACTTGGTAGATGGGCGTACCTTGTACCTCAGTAGTCAACTGGTACTCTAACCCATCCACGTGCATGTAATGAATCGGATGGGGAACCGGGACCCTGCTGTTTATCCACCTGAGAACCGCGTACTCCTTGAAGAGCCGCTGAGCAGGCCCATTACATAATTTCAGGTACAGATTCGGTTTGATATTGTGGGTGAGTCTATAGATCTCGGCGCCAGTCTCCATGTATGGATGCTTAGCGAAAGTGTAGCCTTCAGTGAGCCGTTCCTTGTCCTCAGGTAGCTTAGGCGATTTTGTACATGGTTCGTCTACCGTAGCCTGTCACCACCTTATAGAAACCCTTCAGCTCATCATCAAGGGTTGGGTCACCTGTATCCACCCTGAGGGGCTTGCCTTTGAGGGTGGCTAATTTACCAGGCGTCGCTACGATGATTATGTTCTCTCTGCCAACCTGCCTGATAACCTGGGGGCTTATCTGCTGGTTGCCCCGCCCAAACACGAAGCCCTGGCCACCGATGACCGTGACTATGATGTTAGCCTCTTTGCCTTGAATCAGTTTAAGCAGTGTGGACTCATTGGCGTCTGATGAGAGAAGGATGCCTCCCTGAATCACATCCACGCCGAGCAGCGTCTTCTCTACGCCAAGCTTCTCAGCTATTGGCTTAGTAGATGTGCCCGGCCCAATTATGTAGAGATCATTGGGATTCATAACCTCCACCACCTCAGCCGCTATCGTTTCTAGGGTGAACTCATCGCTGCCTACGCTTCCTTCCTTGCTTCCCTGCATGAACTCACGAGCATAGAGGGCAGGCATATACCCGTAGAGTCTAGCGGAGACCACGTTGTCCCTGAACGCCTCCTCGTCAATATCCATGACCTCTGTGTCCCTGAACTCGATGGAGTCGTCTGTGAGGAAACGTGTCACGAGGTCACCCGCTGCCATCGGGCTCACCGCATACACTCCTGAGTGGATCTTGACCCCGGTAGGGATGCCCAAGACGGGTACGGTGCTGTCTATCGCTTCATAGATATCTCTAGCTGTTCCATCGCCACCCGCAAAGATTAGTAGGTCCACCCCTGCTTCTCGAAGCAGCGTTGCCGCCTTCCGTGTGTCCTCAGGGCCTGTTTCATCTGTGATTTGCCCTAACACAGTAGGCTTGATGCCTGCCTCGATTGCTTCGTTCTCTCCCATGTCTCCGGGGTAAGTGAATAAAGTAAACTCTCCCTGGCCGGTGAACCGTTTGAGGGCCTCCACCGTTCTAGCTGGGCTCTGGGAGGTCGCTCCAAGCTCTTTGGCTTGTCTCTGTATCTCGGCTCCATCACTGCCTTTGAGCCCGACTTTTCCGCCTATTCCTGCAACAGGGTTGACAATAAGTCCGATGCGCTTCAAGACTGAATATTGCATGTGGTAAGAGTATATAAAACTGGAATCACTGTCATCGAAACAAAAACTCGTGGTCAGAAGGGGAAGGGAGACACCGAGGCTTTAGGACTCGTACCCTAGGAACCTCATCACGGTGAGAGCGAGTGTCTGAACCGTCACCCTGAGGTCCTCTATACTCGCGTACTCGTTGGGTCCATGAGCTACACGGATGTCCCCTGGACCGAACACGATTGTCGGTGTCTTTCCCACATTGATTAGTAACCTTGCGTCTGACGCATAGGTCATACCCTCCAGCACCGGCTCTTGGCCAGTGACGTCCCGTAGGCTCTCAACCAGCTTCTGCACAATAGCGTGTTCCTTGGGAACCATGCTTGAAGCGAAGCTGTATCCGACCCACTCCACTTTGGGAGGGTTCTCTTTGAGCCACGGGTCATTGTCGGCGATCTCCTTGACTTTTTGCTCGAACTCGGCTCTTGCCTCCATCTCGGATTCACCGACGGCTACGCCTAGCCTGCCCTCAAATACTAGGTTTTCAGGGACTGAGCCCGGCCACTGTCCCCCCTTGACTGTTCCAACGCTTATCGCGTAAGGCGTCTTGTACCGCTGGTAGAGGGGGTCGGTTATCCTGCTGTTGCGCTGTATCTCAAGCTCTTTAAGGCCGTTGACTAGGTCGATGAACTTGTCTATGGCGCTCACCCCCTCCTCCCTGACGCAGGCGTGTACGCTCTTGCCCTGAACAGTTACCCTGAAGCTCATGGCGCCAGCTACGCTAGGGGCTATCTTTACCTCACTGGGCTCCATGATTACCGCCGCGTCAGCCCTGTGCCCTCTGAGGCTTGTAGCTAGTGCGCCGCACCCCCCGTCCTCCTCACCTATGGTGGTAGCGAACAGGGTTTTTCCCTTGAGCTTGACACCCGAGTCCTTGATCGCCTTCAACGCGTATAACCCTGCAGCTAAGCCGCCTTTCATGTCGCAGACGCCTCTGCCGTAGAGCCTGCCATCCTTTTCCGTGGCTTTGAGTGGGTCTGTGTTCCAGTTGGCTGTATCTCCAGGGGCAACCGTGTCGATGTGGCCGCAGAGCATGATGCTCCTTTCGCCGTCACCCATCGACCCTACAACGCCCATGCCTTCTATTCGCTGATAACTCATGCTGAACTGGGGATGCTTGGAGAGTTCATCAAAATCGATCATCCATGTGTCCACGTCAAAACCGAGGCTTGCCAGCTTCTCAGCCATGAATTTCTGGGCTGGGGTCTCCTCGCCCTCGTAGCTGGGGATACTGACCAGTTCCATAATGAATTGTTTCATCTCGTCATGGTCGATATGCTCAAGGACGCGTCTCTCAGCAGCGTTCATAATCAACGGCTAAGAAATGTGGAGGAGAGTAATATCATCTTTGCCAACCCGCGTGGATTATACCTTGTTCATCACTTTATCCTTGAACAGCTTGATGGACTTCATTCCGTCGCCATATGGCCACCTCAGAATAAAGTGATCCACCCCCAGAGACACATACTCTGCGATTCTCTCGGCCACAGTATCCGGTGTACCCACCAGATTTGGCTGCTGTCTGCTCAGATATTTCATGTACTCCGAGTCCCTGCTCCGGTTCTGCTCATCCAATTTTACGTCGATCTCCTCCCGAGTCTCAGCCATGATGATCATGAGACCGGCAGACCGACGTATCTCCTCTAGGTCACGGCCAATTTTTCGGCAGTGAGACTCAAGCACATCGAGACGTTCCTTAAAGAAATCAGGTGTCTGAGTCCATGCGAAGTTGACTGCATCGGCGTGCTTGGCAGCCACTCGAAGGGTTTGGCTACCTGTGCCTCCAACCCACACAGGCAAAGGGTTCTGGACGGGTTTAGGCATACAGAGGGCGTCTGTGACCCTGTAGTATTTTCCTTCGAACGTTGCCTTGTCCATGGTCCACATGCGTCTGCATATCGTGATCGTCTCATCAAGTTGCCTGATTCTGGCACCTGCTCTAGGGAAAGGTATGTTGTAGGCGTCGTACTCCACCTCCTTCCAGCCCGCGCCTATACCGAAATATAGACGACCTTCACTGATGTGATCCAAGCTAGCAGCGATATTGGCGAGTAACGCAGGGTTACGGTAGCTCTGGGAAGCCACCATGGCACCTATTCTGAGATTCTTTGTGTCGACAGCGAGGGCGGTGAGGGCTGTGTAGCACTCTAACGCGTTTGTGTCAACGGCGTTTGGTGTGAGGAAGAAGTGATCGGAGACCCAGATGGATTCGTAGCCTAGTTTCTCTGTTGCTTTTGCTATCTCCTTGACAGATGAATATGTGAAGCCGTACTGGGGCTCGATCTGCACCCCAAAGTCAAGACCAGTCATGAATCTACTTCATCATTTGGGTTTTAATCGTTGGTGGTCGAAGATGGGTATGAGCCCCATCGCTTTATGATGGGAACAAGCATGAATCCTGCCAAGCTCACCTTGAACCAGAAACCCATCTCACCTGGACGTATGTTTTCACGTTAATGTCGGTAAAGGATTACAGTGCGTCCTCTTGGTCACGCCGTGAAACAACGTAGCCTACTATTATGCCTAAGACCATAAACAACCCGAGTAGCATGATTGCCTCGTTTGTAAGGTCCTGAAACCTGGGTCTGTAGAAGAACTGGAACCAGTCCATGAGTAGAGTTTTGGCTGAATTGTTATCTGTCTATGGGTCAAGCATTTGCGCAAAACATTAAGCGTAACGAGTCATCCATAGCGTATACGGTGCATGCTTTGAAGGCGGTAATGAAAACAAGGCCAGAGCCAGGAGTCACGGTAAAGGACATCCCCGTCCCAGTGATTGGTGACGACGAGGTGCTCATCAAGGTCAAAGCCGCGGCGATATGTGGCAGCGACCTGGGCATCTACAACTACACACCGGCGTACAGCAAGATGAAGCTCCCTGTCGTCATGGGCCACGAGTTCGCAGGCGAGATAGTTGAGACAGGCAAACAGGTCAAGGGTTACAGTGTCGGTGAAAGAGTTCTAAGCGAGAGCGTTAAGGCATGCAAGAAATGCGGATTCTGCAAGGTAGGTATGAGCAACCTGTGCGACGAGTCCACTCTCTTCGGTATCCACACTGACGGAGGCTTCGCGGAGTACATCGCTGTTCCATACAAGCTACTCCACAGGCTACCAGAAGGGATGAGTTACGAGGAGGCCGCCCTCGTGGAGCCCCTCAGCAACGCACTTCACTTCGTTAAAGACATCACGCCATTCAAGTCAGGTGACTTTGTGGTGGTTCAGGGCTGCGGCCCCATTGGGCTATACAGTGCCCAGCTCTTCAAGCTAGGCAGTGCAAGGGTGCTCATCACAGGTCTTAGCGTTGACACGGTAAGGTTCAAGATCGGTGAGAGGCTCGGCATCGAGACCCTCAACATCCAGAAAGAGAGCCTAGAGGACCGAGTCATGGAGTTAACCAACGGTGAAGGGGCGGACGTGGCCTTCGTGGCTGTGGGAGCACCACCAGCGGTCAAGCAGGCGACAGAGATAGTGAAGAAGAGAGGCCACATCACCGTGGTGGGTATCTTCGGCAAGGAAGTACCACTGGACATGACTTGGATAGTGCGGAGGGAGCTCAAGATAGTGGGCGCCTACGACGCGAAGCCTGAAAACTTCCCCCAGAGCATTGGGCTCATCTCAAGTGGTAAGGTTAACGTCGTGGAGGTACTCACCCACAGGTTCAGCTTAGATGAGGCCGAGGCTGCGTTCAGGGTGGCACTGGACAAGACGGGTGGTAAAGTGGAGTTCATCCCGTAGGAGCCAGCCTGTTTGAATAAAAACTGGATAGAGTTCCTACGCAAGTTACCTAGCCTGTTCTTCGGGTTGTTCCTCTTCGCACTCGGCGTGGTGATGAACCTGTACAGTAACTTGGGAATGAGTCCGTGGGGAGTGTTCCAGGTAGGCGTGATCAACTATATCCCGATGACTCTGGGTCAGATCAGTCAGGTGGTGGGGCTGCTCGTGTTGATTATTGGGTGGGCTCTAGGGTTCCCGCCTGGGTTCGCCACATTGATGAACATGTATTTTGTGGGCTTCTTCATCGACCTCATAATGGAGTGGGGTCTCGTACCAATGTTTGACAACGTCATCGGGGAGTATGCGTTACTCCTCGGCAGCATACTGATGCTTGGAATAGGCAGCTACTTCTACATGAGACCCAGACTTGGAGCTGGGCCGAGGGATGGGTTGATGATGGGCTTCGTGCAGAGGCTTGACAAACCCGTATCCCAGATAAGAGGAGTCATCGAGATAACGGTCCTCGTCATAGGATACCTGCTTGGAGGACCAGTCGGAGTCGGGACCATAATCACTGCGTTCTTCGTCGGTTACAGCGTCCAGTTCTTCTTCAGGGTAGGTCATCTCGACAGGAAAGCCAAGCACATGAATCTGTTCACGCTAGTCAGGTTTCTTCAGGGAAAGGATGGCGTTCGGTTCGAGAAAGAATCATATCGGTAGCCACCCATTTCATCGTGGTGTATCGTTTGCCCAAGATTCCAGGCCTTAAATGGAAGATTCGGGTGGCTGAGGAGAAAGACATCCCAGTCATCATGGACCTATGCTACCAGCTCAGCGTATACGAGAAACTGGAGTTCAAGGGAACCCCGGAGCTCTACAAGAAATACGGGTTCAGCGAAGACAAGATATTCGACTGCCTCCTCGCGGAGAACATGGGGGACATCGGACCTGAGTACCTAGGAGTTGCTCTCTATTACTACACGTTCAGTACCTTCGAGAGCAAGCCCACTCTATGGCTTGAGGACGTCTTCGTCCCAGAGGAGTACAGGGGAAACGGGGTAGGCACCCAGCTCCTCAAGGAGTTATGCAAGATAGCCGTCGTGAAGGACTGCGGAAGATTTGAGTGGACGGTCTTGGACTGGAATGAGCCGTCAAGGCAGTTCTACTATGGTCTAGGAGCCACGAGCATGGATGAGTGGACCACTTTCAGGATGACCCCTGAGGTCTTCAAGAGACTGTCTGAGAACGAGGGTTAAGCAATGGAGAACTTGAAGGTCAAACTGAGGGAAGCAGTTGAGCACCTCAATACAAGCGGGGCTGACTGGGCAGCAGAGACCAAACAGGGTATCGAAAGAGTGCTGGTACTCATTGAAGGCAATATAAAGGATACTGCTCAGGAGCTTTTCCCTCTCTTCGGGTCCATAGCGGTAAAGAAGAAAGAACTCGGCGAGGTGCATCCAATGAT
>JAOZHP010000149.1 GCA_026014815.1 Candidatus Bathyarchaeota archaeon | reverse complement strand
ATGTCGGCTATTTTCTTTCCTCCCCTCTTGTCAATAGCCCAGTCCTTACCGACTCTATACCTAACCCCAGTCTTAGTCTTTGGATTGTATTTCCTGTAGGTATAGACCATGCCATGGCTCAGAAGGTAGTCTCTAACCTTCTTATTAGCGAAGATCATAACCATGGATGTGCGTCTCCTATCGTTTCAATGCATCTTTCTATACATACATCATCAGAGACGGATACCCAATTTTTTTTGGACCTTTTAAGAATGCAGAATTGGCATCTCTGGACATAGGCGAACTCTGTCACCTAGACCAGCCCCTCCCACCACATATCTGACTCCTCCTGTTTCACATAGGGGACAGCCTGAATGTCATTCCAGAATCCCCCACATTTCAGACAGGAACAATTCCTTCGACGGCCTGAGTGCTTCACGGGTGGTTCAAGCCGAACCAGCATATAGCTAATGGCTGGGAAGTGGGCCCATAGACCACGCCAGACATCCATAGACCCACACTTGGGACAAGTCTTGAATACCTGTTCGAGATATCCCGGCTCTCCCTCCATCCACTCTGGCCTGTCAGGGACCCGGCCCTCCTGTAGAACCTTGAAAGTCTTGGGCTCAGGACTCTTGACTCTCGCTATCGTTATGAGGTTGTCGCTCATGGGTCCATCTCCCTAGCAACCATGGCCCCGTAATTACCTAATATGACCCAGGCGATACACAGGATTCCTATGAAAATCATAGACCCCAATCTCTCAGGCCCAGGCTGACCTGAAATTATACCCAAGACAAGAACGGGACCTATACAATAGGCCAAGACCCAGAAGGCCAGCCTAATCCACTTGTTTTTCTCCACTCCTTAACACCTACTTAACAAAACACAGGTTATGTTAACTTAAGCCTTGTGGTATATAAAGGGCTGAAATAGGGGTGGTTCTGGACTCCTAAACGTGTTATATTGAACCAAGTAGTATAGTATCTGAGTGTAAGCATATGCCTGAATTACCTTCACTGGGTCTAGCTAGGTTGATATGTAATGCCTTCATACGGGATGACTTCATTCTAGTCATTATTTATGGCGCTCTCAGGATGGGTAAGTCGGCCTATGCGATGAAGGTCCTGGGACAAGTCTATGATTATTTCTATGGAGAACCCCTGAGTGTGGACCTAATCACAGACTATATGGGATTTCACCCATCAGAGGTTGTAGATGATTGGCTGGCTTTTGGAGATAAGAGAATCCCGATGTATATCTGGGATGATGCTGGATACTGGCTATACAGCCTGGATTGGCATGATCCACTCCTCAAGGCCGTTCAGAAATACATGAATGTGGTGGGGACAGACATGAACTGTCTGATGTTGACCACCCCTGACCCCACGTGGATTCTATCAAAGATTCTCAATATGCCTGGCACGCTCAGAGGAGAAATCCTAAAGACCCGTGGGGGAATCCGAGATGATCCCAGCACAGTCTACGCCAGGCGATGCAGAGGATACAAGCCCTATAGAATGCCTGACCTGAAAAAGACCGGGGTAAATGTCTTGTGGGAAGATGATTTTAGCTGTCGGATACCCGATGAAGTCTATGCCTATTATTATCCACTCAGACGTGGATATGCACTCAGGGCCAAACAGAATATAGTGGATATGCTCAAGCCCCAGAAGGATAAGACCATGCAAGAAGAGATAAAAGCTCTTAACTACCTATCGGATAAATGATTAATCATGGGTAAAGGGAGTGGAATCAAGAGGGCCTGGGGGTCCCTGATGATGTTCTTCTTTTGTTTCCTTAGCTATATACCACTGGCTACGGGAATAAATGACATGGTAGCCAATGCAACCACCACCAATGCAATCTGGGTTTTCATGGATGGATTCTTCGGTTTATTCTGGACAATCCTCTCAATCTTCTGGTTGGTGCTGGCTCTGTATTTCATCATCGGAGATTTTTAGCTATCGATTATTTTATATATACATTGAAAATATAGCTAAGACAGAAACACGATGGCTAAGCAGAACATCGCTGGTCTAATCACGTGCTTTCTAATCATGATTGTGGGGTTGGCCCTAACTCCTACTGTTGTGAGTAGTGTAGGAACTGTCACAGGAGTTGGCGGAGACAACCTCACGGGTGCGTCCCTTACCCTGATGTTGTTAGTCCCCCTCTTCTGGGTCATTCTTATGATAGCCATTCCCGTTGGCTATATAGCTCTCTGGCTTAGGGGTTCCTAAGCCCCCCCTTTTTTCTCTCTATGACCCAAAAAACTAAAAACTCCAATAGCTTAAATCTCATCATGCGACTCAAGCACCAAATACTGGCTGGACTCATAATCATCCTTTTGGCCTTAGCTATGATTCTACCTGTAAGTGCTTTCGAGGATACGCAGACAAGACACATTGAGGCACAGGACCCTGGGCTCGATGCTGACTGGTTCGTGACAGAGGCTGGCCTTGGATATTCCACATCTTTGGTGACAATCACTGACCCGAACATGGATATTTTCGCCTATCTTTTCTTTGAGGATATTAAAATCAACTATTGGCAACATCTTGAAAATGCGACACTCTGGCTAAGAACGGCCTCCTCAATGTCTTTTGATGCTGAGTCCAAAGTGACAATTTACGGGGTAGATGACTATCGATATTTTGGTTCAGGGACTAAGGGATATGGTCCTTTAGCAAGTCCAGGCTCTATCATGGGGGCCCCCCTCACCATAGCCCATGTGATTTACAACACATCCCAGTTCTACGGTCCCCAGTGGTGGAATATCAGTGTGACAAATATTGTTCAGGAGCTTAAATCCAATTATCACTGGGATGGCCCCGGATTTGTTCGATCCGATCCAGGGGATAATATGGGGTTTATCATCCAGAGTGCTGGGGGCTATGATACACGATATTTCTATGATCTGAAAGCTGGAAATGGCTTAGAGGCTAAATTAGAACTTCATTGGGGTGGATCGTCACATCCACCCTCTGGATATCCGGATGCTGTCTTTAATGAGACTTATGGGAACCATTCGATATGGAAGATAGTCGGTGACAAGGGATATCCACTCGAACCCATTGAATATGTTTGGGGAGAAGGTTCGGGTGTCCCCTATGAGGTCTATTATGATGATGTATCGGGGGCCGGTCCCTATTTGGTCAATACAACTGGCATTATCCAGCCTACCTCTTCATCCAATCAGAGAGCCATTGTTAGAACTAATAATGGTACAATTTATGCGGTCTATGAAACTAAACCAGGGGCTTCGGCTGATGTATTCATTAAAAGAAGCCATGATGAGGGCATGACATGGGTTAATGAGACTTTACTATCTAAAGGTGCAACACAGGCAACTGGAAATGAATTTGCAGGGATAGCAGTTGATTCAGCAGATGGCCTTCATATAGTATATGTTGGTGGAGCGGGGGATGATCAAATATTCTATACATATTGTCCAAGCGATGGTGATTTCACTACACCATTGGATATAAGCACAGCCCCATGCACGGGAATTCAGCAGACTCCATCAATAGCCCTAGATTCAAACAATACAATACACGTAGTGTGGAGTGGTCGCTCCACTGCATATCCAGTTAAACAACAGATTTACTATTCAAACTTTACAGGCACATGGTCCACACCTTTAGCGATAAGCCCCGGGGGTGGGAGAGAGAATGAATATCAAAAATCACCAGCGATTGCAATTGACTCACAGGACATTCTCCATATCGTCTGGACTGGTCAATCTACCGCATATCCAACAAAAGATCAATTATGGCATAGGACCAGAGTGAATGGCGTATGGGGGAGCACAGACAGAGTTTGTCTATATGGTACACAGGGTGGTTACTATCAATCCCATGCTTCATTAGCAGTGGATTCTAATGATGGTCTCCATGCCGTCTTTTCAAGTAAGGCAACAGGACTCACCACCCATGATCAGATTTGGGAAAATAATTATACGGGTGTTTGGGATGTTCCCATAAGATTAAGCACATATGCTGGCATGAACACCCAGATTCAGGGACACCCAACTATAGCTATAGATGAAAACGATATATTATATTCAGTCTGGCAAGGAAATGCAGATGGCCATGCTCCACCTACAGATATATGGTTGGCAAATAATACTGGTGGTTCATGGAATACTCCTGTTTTGGCTCAAGGAATAGGTCAAAATGAATTCCCCAACCTGAGATGGTCAAGATGGCCAGTCGATAGCCCCGATTCCTTCCTAGTGGCTGATATTAATGGAACGGTTTTAGCTGATGGGTTTGAAACTTTAGAGGATGCACAGGATTGGATAGACCTCTTTGATACTGACCCCGAGGACCCGGACCCCGGGGGAGAATGGGGGACTACAGGACCATTCACAAGGTTCAAGATGCGTCTATATTTCCTGATTCTTGGATTCGGATGTGTGTTTGGACCTGTCCTTTTCTTCTCATGGAGAAGGCCGACTGCATACTATCT
>JAOZHP010000148.1 GCA_026014815.1 Candidatus Bathyarchaeota archaeon | reverse complement strand
CAACGAGATCGTGCGAACTCTCTGGGCTCCACACGTAATATACCAGGTGGATGTTTCTGGGCTTCAAAAAGATGAACAGAAAAAAGCAATGGATGATCTAATACCTACACTTCGATCTGGTAAAAGCATTGGCGTAACGGAAAGCATCAACGCGATTGTCACAAACATCACCCCTGACATGAGGGGGCTCACCTTGCTCCTTGAGCAGCTGAAGCAGGCTATCATCGCCAATTATGGCACTCCACGTTTCCTTCTCGGCGAGCCCATCGAGAACCGGGCGACTGCTTATGCTGAGTTTGAGGCGTACATTCAGGGACCGATAGCCCATATCCAGCGGTACTTCAAGCGTCAGATCGAGCGGGACTGGTATGATCCAATGACCCGTAAAATCCTCAATCTTGAAGACGATGATCCGCTTCCCGTGTTGATGAAGCACAACTGGAAGGTCATCAGGATCACCGACGTGTACGAGATGGCGAGGGCTGTCGCATTGCTCTTCAGCCGAGGAGAGGGCATAATCGCTGACATCCCACAGAAGGGGTGGGAACTGTTAGGGTGGACCCGTAAGGAGATTGAAGATCTTCTAGCATTGAATCCTCCCTCAACACCTGATCCTGATGAAGACCCTGAAAACAAGGAGGAAGAAGATTGATACCAGTACCCAAAATCAAAATTGGTGAGATAGTGATTGGACCAAGACCAAGTGGCGCAGGATCCACATTTTTTGAGCGTCACACATTTTGGGAGATTACAGAGGAATTTGAGAGAGGGTATTCAATGCGTAAACTTGGTGACAAAGAAGTTCAAGAAAAAATCAAATACCTGGGGAAATACTGATGCCAGTTCCCACGCCAAGATCAAACGAGGAAAAAGACGATTTCATACCGAGATGCGTCAGCTTCCTTGTTAATGAAGGAACGGATCAGGAGCAAGCTGTAGCTATCTGCCTTGGTAAATGGGGGGATAGCAGAAAAGCTGAGGCGGACGATGGTATTGAACTCACCTTCATGGCGGCGGTTCATAGCATCAAATCTGAGGAGGACCGTCTAGCCACCTTCTACATTATGAACACCAGCCTGAACCGGAACGGCTGGAAGGTCACAGAGGAAGCCCTTAAAGCGGCTCTCCCCAGCCTGCTGGGGAAGGCTCTCGGCTGCATCCCCGGTTACCGGGTTAATCATGTCCATGAAGCCCTCAAGGTGGGAAAATGGGTGAAGGTTGATGGCCGAGACAGTTATGCTCTCGCCACAGCTGAGATCACCGATGATGTAGCTTGGGGAAAACTGACAAGTGGTGAGTGGGGGCCTGTGTCGGTGGTCATATCCGCCTATCGGGTTGTTTGCAGTAAGTGTGGAGGAGACATCACCAACGAGCCTTGTGAACATATCAAGGACAAGACTGGCCACGAGATCATTGAGAGTTTCACGTTTAAACGGGTAGACTTTGTTGGAACCCCCGCTTACCCCCAAGCGGCGATTATCACGCTTGACGAGCTTACTGGTGCGCTGAGCGCACGTTCTAGGATGGCGTCTCTAGGAGGCGTCGATTCACAGTCCACTGGACAGGCCCCAGGGAGCCTACTTAATCCCGATGAAAAAAGGAAAAAGCAAGCAATGAGTGAATTAGAAGAGCTCAGAGATGAGTTCAAGACACTTAAAGCGGAAAACGAACAGTTGCAGAAAGACTTTGACGAGTTCAAGGCCAACGCAGAGAAGCCGACTGATGATCCTGAAGACAAGCCTGAAAAGAATCCAGCGATGGAGACCGTACAGGCGGAGCTGAAGGAGATCAAGGATGAACGACACGCCGAGCGTGTCGCCGCAGCTTTTGACGCCCGCAAAAAAGCGGGTATGGTGACAGATGAGACAGCAGAACTGGAGCGACTCAGTAAGCTTGACGATTTCAACCTCAGCTTCCTTCTGGAGGATGCGGTGAGAGTCGCTAAGAAACTGGAGAAGGCGAGAACCCCTGGCCCCAGAGCGGCATACACCAAAGATCAAATCACAGACTTTGAGGCGGCAGTTGAAACCGGACGCCGACGCCTTGGGTTGAGCCCGATGAGCGAAGAGGTTGAATGGCGATGACTGTAAACGCAGGCGATATACTTAAGACGGCGAACCGCGTCGTCGAGAAGTTCATCGTCAAACTCGACGAGGACATTGAGAAGGGCGAGATTGTCTACAACGACGGCAGTGGGATTCTAGCTGCCGTCGCTGGAGAGACAGTCGGTAAACTGCTGATGGCCTTGGAAGCGCATGTCTATGCTGATGAGACGAACCACGAGATACGCTGTGTCGTTGCGGGATGTGTCGCGGTTCAGAAGGTGTCCGGTTCAGGCGCAGGCGTGAAGGGACAGAAAGTCATGCTCTCCGGGACAGCCGGAGAAGTGACACTGTTCGTGAAAGGCGCTGCTCCAAGCGCTGACACCTATAACACTGCGACAATGCAGACTGCATT
>JAOZHP010000147.1 GCA_026014815.1 Candidatus Bathyarchaeota archaeon | reverse complement strand
CCTGATGGCAACGGGCAGGATTGAGGAGATCACGGAGGCAGAGATGGATGCCGAGGTCTTGAGGTTGAGACCCCCGCGTTCTGAAGTCGAATTGAGGCTCACGGGCAAGGGTAAGGATCACAGGTTGGCTATTGAGACCCTGTTGAAGGCTAAAGATGTGACCTACCGGATCGAAGAGAGATGACGGTTCTCATTGCCAGCTGCATACGGCAGAAGCCGGAGATCCTCAGGGAGTTCCTCGAGTCCCTGGACACACTGGAGAAGCCTGAGCACGAGTACTTTTTCATTCTGAGCGACCTAGAAGACAAGTCCAAGGAGCTCTTTGACTCCTGGAGCCAGGGCAAGCCCGTCGAGACCCTTACGATGGACTTCAACATTCCCTACGTCACCGACGAGGACACCCACAACTGGAACACGGAGCTGGTTTCCAACGTCATGGAGATGAAGAACGTGGTTCTCGAACGGGCGAGGGAGTGCGGGCACTTGCTCTTCGTGGACTCGGACACATATCTTCATCCAGACACTCTTAATCAACTACTTTCAAGGAAGAAGGACATTATAACGGAGATCAGTTGGACGAAGTGGTTTCAAAATGACCCTCCAATGCCAAACGCCTGGTTCTACCATAACTACGGCTTCCCCCCAGGTAGCATGGCAAAACTCAGAACCAAGCAGCTAGTGAAGGTAGGAGGCTTCGGCGGGCTATACCTGATCTCCCAGAAGGCCTTGGCAGCAGGAGTGAGCTTCAACAGGGTCGAGGGGCTTGACCCTCAGTGGGGTGAGGACAGACACTTCGCGGTCAGAGCTCAGAGCCTCGGCTTCGAGCTTTGGTGCGACACCACCATGCCCTCCTTCCACATTTACAGGATGAGCGACCTGCCCAGACTGAGGGAGTGGAAGGAGAGTGGCTTCACCGAGATGGGTAAAGAGATCCAACTCGGGGGGATCCTCATAGCGGTTCCGCACACAGGGGTTCTCAGAGCGGAGCTCGTAGCCTATCTCCTCAATGTGGTGGCGAGAAACGCCGGGAACAAAAGGTTTAGAATCTCAGTTGACTTGAGCTGGGGAATGCCCGTTGACAGCAACCGAAACAGCATAGCAAAGAAGCTCCTTGGGACCGACAACGAGTGGCTGCTGACAATCGACTCGGACATAGAGCCTCCGCCTATGGTTCTAGAGGAGCTTCTGAGCCACGGCAAGAAGGTTGTCAGTGCAGTTTGCTGGAGCAGCATGGGCGGAGAGGAAGGAGGGCGATGGGAGAGCTTCGGAATCCCATATCCAGTGATAATGAGCAAGAACCCGAAGGGCGGATGGAACGTGGACAGAGAGGCGGCTTCAAGCGAAGGGAGGCTCGTAGAATGCGACTCTGGGAGCACCGCCTGTCTTCTTTTACACCGGGAAGTCCTGGAAGCTATCGAGCCACCCTGGTTCAGGCTCCAGTATGACGAGGATGGGTTATGCAACGCCGGGGAGGACTTTACTTTCTTCGACAAGGTGAAGGCCAGGGGGTACGGAGTCTACGTTGACCTCGCCTTGCAGTGCGGCCATTACAAGACCGTGGATATAAAGAGGCTTAACGAGCTGTTAGCGGAAACGGGGAGGAAGATAAATGCCTGAGGATCTGATCAGCGGGGATATGAATTTTGATTCCATATACCTCCACGCCGGCATAACCTCGACTATAACTACCAGCTTTTCAAGTGTCTTGACTGGGGCGATGGATCCGGAGGGGCTGACTCTTGACGGGGGTGTCCCCACTCGCCGCTCTGGGAATCTGATAAGCTCAGGTGAATCCTCTAATAGCGTTTTCATACATGTCGGAATCACCAGCACCATAACCACCAGCTTCAGCCACTTACCTCCCCCAGAAGCCGGCCCAATCGACGTTACGGTGGACGCCTCGGGGAACCTGATAACCTCGAGGTGCGAGTGGCAGGACACGATCCGAATCCACGCCGGCATCACCGACACGGTGACCACCAGCTTCAGCACCCCAGCCGGCGATTGTAGGGGCATTACGATTGACGCCTCGGGGAACCTGATAAGCGACGACGCTGGCACGTTCTCTGGATATATCCACGCCGGCATCACCAGCACCATAACCACCAGCTTCAGCATCGCAGCCTCCTACATAGATTGCATAGAGGTATCTGAAGCTGGAAACCTGCTAGTCACCGATTATAACTTGGACAGAATATATATCCACGCCGGCATAACCTCGACGGTGACCAGCTTCTTCGCCAGCCCGAAGTCCTTCCCATGGGGCTTGACAATCAGGCATCCAGGCTGGACTGGAGAGATAAGCGGAGTCTCAAACCCCGCGGTTGTCATGGGAGTCGCCGTGGCGAACATAGCCGCGGTCAAAGGCGTTGCATAGATTTTTATTTTATTTTAAAAACAAATTTTAAATAGCCGTTTTAGGGTATTTTAATTCGATGAATTTTAAAAAGATTCGCGAGGATCTTAAAATAGAGCATAGCCCTGGGACTGCGGGTCAATATTTCTGGCATATCCAGGAGTTCCTGAACT
>JAOZHP010000146.1 GCA_026014815.1 Candidatus Bathyarchaeota archaeon | reverse complement strand
GGGTCAAACGAATAAACGAAATACAAGTCTCTTTCACGAAAACAAGCCCCAGAAACGCCTAGAATCCATCTCAATCAGGGTAAAAAACCGGCATGGTAAGCCAAAAATCACGGTAAAAAAGTGTTCAGTAAGCTGTTTACATCGGGAAGTTAACCTTTATTATATTAAATATGGTGGGATCGGCGAGAATTGAACTTCCGCGCCTGTCAATGCCACCAAAAAGAGACAGGATTACTTTCTCGCAGCGATAACCATCAGCTGGTCGTTGTAATCCACCTTGTCACCAGTCAGTGAGGGATAGAACACCACATCACTGAAACCTACCTCCCTGAACAGCCCTTCGTACTCCTCATTTGTATAGGCTACAAGTGCATCCGCATGGATCTTGGCCTCACATGTCTCCGCATCGATAACTATGTACCTGTTCACTGAGACTCCTTGCTCCTGGAACCAGAAGTGCTCAGTCAATACCATGTGAGGTTTATCGCTGAACAGCTCATCCTCAGCAGCATACCACGAGGAGGGAGCCTTGCCGAAGGATTTTATCGCCTCGAAGCTGTGGGGCTCCGCTATGAACAAGCCACCATCGTCCAGTGATGCGTGTGCCTTTTTGAGGATGTTAAGAATCTCCACCCGCTTGAAGACGTTGAACTCGCCGTAAACAAGGGTTACCAAGCCGTACCCGTCACCGTACTCGGCTTCTCTGATGTCCCCGAGAGCGTAATCGATGTCCTGCCTAGCCTCCAATGCTTGCTTCCTAGCGTACTTCAGTGACGCGGGGCTGAAGTCGAGACCCCTGCACCAGTAGCCGAGGCTCGTGAACCTGCTAGTGTAGAACCCAGGACCACAGCCAAGGTCAAGCATTCTTGTTGGCCCACCTGCCAGCTCGTCCATGAACTTGACGTGCTTGTCGATGATGCTGAAACGCCTGCTGGCAGCGTCATGGTCCTGTGAGAGGTGGTACTTTAGCATCCTTGCGCTGAACTCCGGGTCGTCCCATGGTATCTTTTCGCCCTCGCTGTAGGGCTCAGGGATCGGGATTCGATTTACTATGTCTAACAGGTTCATGATAATTCATGTAGAAAACTTCACCTTGAATAATAACGCTTGCTGAGGCTTGTGCACGCGCATACGATAGAAAAACTTCCTAACCTAGTACTTCTTATACTACTTCTTGTACCCAGTCCAGCGTTATGAAACACGAGAAAGACTCGCAGGTTCGGAGAATGGTGGGACCGGCGAGAATTGAACTCGCGATCTCGCACACCCCAAGCGCGGATCATACCAAGCTAGACCACGGTCCCACGGTACACTCTACAACAATCAACCCTTCTAAAAACCTTACTGCTCACAGAGCTTAACTACAACCCCCCGGGAATCAAGCCCATGAAAACACTCATCGTATACTTCACCCGCACAGGAAACACCAAAAAAATCGTAGACATCCTCCAGAAAGAACTAGAAGGCGACGTAGAGACAGTCACAGAGGAAAGCAGCAGACAAGGCATCCTCGGATGGTTAAAGTCCGGGGGACAAGGCGGAAGCAAAGCCGATATACCAATCAATCCACTCAAGGCAGCCCCCTCAGACTATGAACTCGTCGTCATGGCCAGCCCCGTCTGGGCAGGTAACATGTCTGCTCCGATGCGCGCATTCATCAAAAAATACAAGGAAACGCTCCCTAAGACCGCGGTGTTCCTCACCCGCGACAGCCCAGACGTATCCGAAGCATTCACCGACATCGATGAACTTTTGAGCAAAAAACCGTTAGCCCACGGAGAAGCCAACCGACGAGTAATACAGGCAGATGAACACCACGAAGCAGTGAAACAATTCCTAGAAAAACTAACACATGAATAGGCTCATCGACGCCTCTAGATGATCTGGCTCACCATAAACACCAGGAATAACAACACGATGTATGGCGCGGATAACTTGAACAGCCACCAAGCTGCCTTCTTAGAGTTGTCTCCACTCAAGTTACGCCCAATAATCATCAAAGGAATGTTCAGAGCAGATACACCCAGAATATACGTGAATCGCCGCGTCCAAGGCGTCAACAGGTAAGACGAGGCAATCATCACCCCCAAAGCGATCTGCATACCCCTTATTGCCTTATCTTCTGGTAAAACCGTGGAAAGCATAGGCACCCCCACCCTCAAATAATCCTTCTTAAACGCATACGCTAGGCTCCACAAGTGAAGAGGCCCCCAGATAGCGACCAAGCTTCCCATGAGGAAACCGATGGGGAAAAGCGGGGCACCTCCCATATACCACCCGAACCAGGCAGGCGCAGCGACGCTAGGAGCGTTAGCGAGAACATTCCATATAGTCTTTCTCTTGAGAACCATCGAGTAGAGTATGATGTAGCTTCCAGCGCCCTCAATAAGGATAAGAACCGAGGTGGTTCCCAGCCATAAAGCGATCACACCTGCAATCATCATCATAACTAGGCTGAAAACCAGCGCGGAGTTGGCTGAAATGGAGCCAAGAACCAGCGGCCTTCCACTGGTGCGAGCCATCTCTGCATCGATATCCCTATCAATATAACAGTTAAGCCCGTTGCTCCCAGTCACAGCAAAAGCAACCGCAAAAAACCCTACGAGAAACGTCTCAACCACAAAAGGGTCTCCACCGAAGAAGAACGAAGAGCAAAGAAAAGAGGTTACATAGAGGGCTAGAAGCGCCAAGGTAACCTTGGGCTTAAGGAGCACACCGTAACTGTACAGCACACTCATCTTAAGCCTCTAAAACACTCCCAGCTGCCTCGCCGCTAACTCAAGCAGGTCCAGAACCTCGATCTCAAAGCCTCTCTCACGAACACCGTCAGTGAAAGCCAGTTTACAGGCAGGGCAAGCCGACACGAGGATGTCTGCCCCTTTCTCCACTGCCTCCTCCAGCCTCCTAGAGACGATGTCCAGCCTCATATCGTTGTTCACGGCCTGAAGCAACCCGCCGCCACCGCAGCACCTGACATCAATGCCTTTCTCCTCGAACTCAAGCGGGTTATTAGTCAAGTACTTCAATGCCTCTCTCGGCGCCGAGATCACTCCACTGAGCCGACTAAGCTCGCATGGATCATGATAGATGACTTTCTCATCCGTCGCCTCAAGCTTCAGCTTCCCGGAGACCAGAACATCTCGGAGGTACTCCACAGAGTGAAGGGTTTCAAAGTTTGGTTCCCTACCAAGTAGCTTTGGGTACTCGAACCTGAAGACTCTGTAGCAGCCGGCGCATCCAGTGATCACCTTCTTGACGCCTCTTCTCTCTAGCTCCTTGACGTTATGTTCTGCGTATTCCTTCGCGGTGTGCTCGTCACCAGAGAGAAGGCTCGGGTTTCCGCAGCACCACTCCTCCTCACCGAGAACCGTCCAGTCTTCTCCTACCTCATCGAGGATCGAAGCTATGCTGAAAGCCACCTCATGGTTTGCACCCTTGAAAGCTGTAGTACATCCGACAAAGTAAGCCACCTCTGCCTCCTCCTTCTCAGGAACCTCATCGAGGTCAGTGTAATCAACCCAGTCGAGACGCTCATCAGGATCCAAACCATAAGGATTCATGTTTTCCTCTAGCATGCCAGCCAGTCTGCCAACGTTTACGGGAGTCCCATCAAGGTCAGCCACTATCTCTCGGACCCTTGTCCACAGTTCATGAGTCTGGAAACCGAAGGGACATGACTCCATGCATCTACCGCAGAGTGTACAGTGGTACGCGCTCTCTGAGAGCTCCTCCACATCCTTCACTGTGATCTCCGTGTTACCGAAAAGCCTCGTGAGGAAGTTGTACTTCCGGTCATAGAGCTTCACTGCCATGGCTGACCTTACCCCTGGCGCGTGAAGCGGATCCTTGGACTCGTTATAAGCGGGACAGTTGTCAGTACACAATCCACAGTGAGCACAAGTATCCAACTCCATAACTTGGCGCCTGGTAAACTTGCCTAAACTGGCCTTTGCTTTTTCGTTAAATTCAGCGGTCAATTTGCTTCCTCCTTGAGCCATAGATGGCAGGCGTAATCACGCCGGTAATAATGTGAATGAACTTGCTGAACGGCACATACATGATGAAAAGCTGCGTCAGAATGATGTGTATATGGAACCAATGAGAGTTAGGAATAGTCTCCAAGTGAAGCACAACGAAGCGAGGTATGAACACCACACTGTACAGTGCTGTGGGCACCGCCTCAGGAGCAACAAGCCTCATGCCTTGACCCGCAATGCTCTTCATGAGAAGAAGCACCAACGCGATGTAGTCATTCGGCATTGAGGTTAACTGCTTGTTCTCAAGCATTACCCGCCTAGCGAGGAAGTACACCTGCGTGATGATGAAGACGTAGCCGACATAGATAGGGAGTGTATGCACCATAAACTCGGCGAACGCGTGACCAAAAGCCTCGAACAATGTTATAGACCATATATGGAAACCCCTCAAGTGCCCAAAGACGATACCCGCCACGCTGCCATGGAACAGGAACAACGCGAGCCACATTGCCTTATCCGTCTTCCATGTCTTCCTGAATAACACAACATCCAGAATAACATACTTAACGGACTCCACCGGGTCTATCTTGATCTTCTCAGGGTCAGGCGGACTTGACCTCCACCTCATGACACGCAGAGCCACCCCCATGAAGGTCACAATTAATGTGATATATGGAAGTCTTTGGACCGAGAACGCATAGATTGAAGTTAAAATACTATTCATCGCTACCACTTTAAACCATAATCATACAACACAACTATAATTGTTATGCAAATCAGGGTACTCTGCACACTTCTTTATTTTCCATAAACCCCCAGCTTCCTGAAGGTATCCCCTGGAGCGACGAGTTTCTGGGCTATGGCAAAATTAAGGACCCAACGAAGTACTGGGAGCAGCCCTAAACCAGACCACAGATGTCTAGAATCCTCTCAAAGTTCATGTCGCTCTGGTCATTTTTGTAGCTCGTCAACACCTCAATGAGCAATCCTCTATCAGGTATAGGAATAATTTTGTTGAGTATCCGGGCGAACCTGTGGTTCAGAAACATGCTCTGCACCGTTGCGGTTACGTTCTGGGTTCTCCTTGTGACGCTAGCGGACTCAAAGTCGATTATCCGTGGACCCCCCTCGGTGACGATGAAGTGACGCTTAACCTTGGTGAGCTCCCCATGATCCAGACCAGCCTTGTCAAGGTTCCTGACTTTTTCTAGGAGGATTCTAGCTACTCTCCTGAATTCTTCACTGTTACCCGTGTAGCTGCTCACCCATTCCCTGAAGTACGGCCCTACGAGTCTCTCCATAACGATGAAGTCATTTGACCATGCATGCAGTCTGGGTCCAACACCGGCGTTATTAGCGATTTCTAGAAACTTTGCTTCTTTCTCCATAGAGTCTCTGTCGGCGTCGGTTCTACGTGCTTTCAACGCGACCTCCACTCCTTTCCAGACTGCCATAAGAACTATACCAACGTGCCCTTTCCCGAGGATAGGGTAACCCAGAATAACGTGAGGGCCTCCGAGAGCCACCTTCTCGACGCCAAGGCTTTGTAGCTGACTGATTCTTTCACTAACCACTTGTTGGTCGTAGACCGGCCAGCAGAGGTACTCCTCAACCTTGTGATCTTTAGTCCCGTCGATGGCTACGTATTCAGTCAATCCAGTGCGGCCTTCCCTTCAGGAACCAGTAAAGATGAGTCTCGAAGCCATCCTGCAGGTAACTCGATACATCATCGTTCAGGAGAATCCTGTGATGCTGCAGTACCTTGATCGTGATATTCTTGCTAACCCCTATGTTTCTTCCCCCATCCTCCAAGGCATACGCGAGGAACTCTTTAGCGTCGCTGTACTCGCGTTTAGTCAGAACAACCCATCTATCGTCTTCCAGCAATGGACCACTCACCGTTTCGCTCCCTTTGTGTGCCTCGATGAACTTTTCCACGCTAACACTCATACCCGCAGGTGGACCAACGCGTTTGGTAACAGGTGGGATTACAACTGACTCTAACTCGAAAACAAATACATGGCGATGAGCCTCATCGCTCCAGACACTGGACCCTAGAACACCGAACTCGTTACCCTTCAACGCTTTCTCGATAGCCAGTCTGGATTTGTGGAGCTGCCCCCAAAGAGTGTCAGGGACATCGGCCTTGTGCTCATCGATCACTAGGAACACGATGTCTGTACCTCTATCCTTCATCATGCCCAGTATTTTTTCCTCGTCCACGTTGATCGGTTCAGGGAAGAAGAAAGTCGACTTGGGATTCTCAATCATCCTTTGGGCAGCGGATACAAAGGCCCAGAACGACTGCTTGGTTAACGCAGAGGCCACATTCCTCGACTCATCAACAGGATCAATAATAATGAGAGGATCATTGTACTTTTTCCTCAGGCTCTCAGGGTCCGATTCTCCATCGACTGGTATCACCTCTCCTTTTCGCCACACCCCTGCTTCCTCTAGGAGCTTCCATAGAGAGCCATAATGAATTATTAGTAGCTCACAGAGATAACCACTGAATCCCCCTACCTTGATCTCCGCGCCGTAGACCCCCACGCCTTTCATGAACTGTTTAAGCAGCCTAACCTCATCCCGGAGAAAATCAGTAAGCTTCTCCATCATATACTCTGTGTGGAGAGGAGTGCGATCCGTAGATGAGATCAACATCCCCCCCTGCTCGATCCTGAAACACGGAACAAGGTCGATATTATACCCCCCAATGGATGCCTGCAGGTAGGGATGCTCCGCGTATCCCTCGGTGAACTCTCCGTCCAGTCGCTGCTTCAGTGTCTCAAGGAGTCTTGGCAGCTCATCTTTGCTGTGCAGTTGATCAAGGACGATGAATACGTCGAGGTCCTCTTCCTCCGAGATCCATGTACCGTGGGCGACGCTCCCGTGGGACTCGGCTTTGCCTGTCCACCCCTCTTCTAGGAGAAAACCGTTGATCTCCTCTAGTAAACTAAGTCTGAATGTCTCTACTGCCTCGGCTTCTTCTCCTTTAGGTTTGACCTTTTCAAGTATCTCCTTTCGTAGTTTGCTCCATGCACTCGGTGTGTTCAACAGCGGTCGAATGCTTTTGTGACGCGGAGACATAAAATACCTATTGGTGGCCACTCGACTCGGCGAGGGTCGTATAGATGGGGCCCTTAGAGGTTAATACGCTCTTCTTTAACACAATCTTATCCACATGGACGATGCCGAACTCTTGGTCCACCAAATTCTGTAGTTCCTCGATGAGTTGAGGCCGGTTTCTCCCAGTTCTGACCCTGCTGATGGTCAAGTGAGGGCTGAACCTCCTTCTCTCTTTCTCGAAACCCAGCTTACTCAGCTTATCGTCTAAAACCTTGAAGACGCTCGTCAACTCGGTGACGCCCTCGGTTATCCCTGCCCAGATGGTTCGTGGTCTCCTGAGGTTAGGGAACACGCCGACGCCGTGCACCTTGAAGCTGAATGGCTCGAACACGGTTTCCTTGATGATCTCCGCGACGGCGTCTACCTGTGTTTGCTCAATCTCCCCAAGGAATTTTAGAGTAAGGTGGATGTTCTCGGGCTCCACGAACTTGATGTCCGCCCGAGTCCCACTGAGGCTTCTCTGAACATCACTGAATCTTTGAATGATCATAGAGTTTCCGCACTCGATAGCGACGAAGCTTCTTACACCCATTTCGTTCAACTGAATATCATCTACCCAGAATTTAACGTTAATAGGGAAGCCGATAAACACTCATCCTCAACTAGATTGTGATACCAATGACGCGATTGCGAATTTAATTCAGATTCATTCAATATGTTGATAGAGTAAAATAAAAAAAGATATTGTGAGATACTTAGCAGCTTTGTATAATACTTCTTTTGGCATATTTTTAGGAAATGTATTACCCCCCATCAATGAATTGCGTTTTATCACCCTAAAATCTAACAATTACATAATAAATGCAATATTCAATTATATCTAAACATTATCAAGGTTTTTCTTAATACAAACAGTGCAACTCTCATGTAAAGGTAACATAATATACCCCTCATATACATCACGATTCTAGATTGATGATCTATACCCATGATCATCATCAATGCGCGGAACCGTGGCATGCCGAGAGGCGAAACGGGTTAATAGAGGAAAACAAAGAAAATGAATAAATTTAGAAAGAAGACGACGGCAACCCTGCTGATAGCACTATTCATGATCTCAGCGATGACCTTAATAGTTCCAGCAATGGCAAAAAAGAAGGAAGGCACAAGGATTCAAGACGGAGTACTAACTTACAGTGCTGGTCATTATCTTGAAGGAGAACCTCTAGTTCTAGGATACGATCCTTACGGATACAACTATCAAGGACACATGTTCAATGGCTACTATTGTAACGCATATCTAGGGCGATCTGGTAGTGCGTTACCGCCATACGATGGTGACGCTGAGGCATATTTAGCGGAATATCCTGATGCTGCAAATCACTGGACTTGGCCATACAGAGACGTAAAACTAATGATGAAATGGAACGATGCCTGGCTTAGCAACATGGATCGCAATAGTGATGACTTACTAGACAGACATTATGGATTTGATTCTTACATCGGCTCAGGTGCTTGGCTAACTAATCACCAAAGTGGGACTTATACTGAAAATGGAGAAGAGTATCATTGGACATACTTCGTAAAAATCGTTGCTGCTCCGTCTGATGCCTATGTAGATGGTGGATTCTGGTATACTACTGATAATGTAGAGATTGGAGAAGTAATCTGGGGAGCATTCGCTATAATACAGCAAGTAGAGAATGATCCAGGACAAGGACTATACGGACTTCAGTATCTTTCGCCGGCATCAGCAGGATTCGGATATTATCAACCCTAACATTTCCCCTCTTTTTTATGGTGAATTGAAATGACTGAAAGCCGCGATACGTCAATCGTGGAGGCGGGGTCTGCCTTGCCCCTGGACGGGGGAGTAAAGTGTCGACAGTAAAACAAGAGGAGGAGAGATGAGGAAGTGAAGTGGCTTTCGATTTGGAAGGTCACGAATACTGACCTTGATGAGCTGACGGTGAAGTCAGCAAAACAGCGGGAGACGATGGAGAAAGACCCGTCGCTATTTGCGGAGTAGATAACTTCAAGCCATGATGCACTAATCATGGAGGCTAGGGTTGCCTACGTGTGTGTTACGAGGCTGTCGATAGGAATCTGACCGAAGCCTACTTCACTTCAAGCCCACAGAAGAGCAACTAAGAGTTCAGATTAC
This sequence comes from Candidatus Bathyarchaeota archaeon, assembly GCA_026014815.1. Classification (GTDB taxonomy): domain Archaea; phylum Thermoproteota; class Bathyarchaeia; order TCS64; family TCS64; genus RBG-16-57-9. The sequence goes on along the minus strand of JAOZHP010000146.1, from coordinate 26,416 downwards.
TGACGCGTACGGGAAGAAAGCTTGGTAACTCTGTCTATTACTATGCTGAGTGAATAATCTCTTATCCAGCCCCTTTGATACAGTTTGTATGAATCTTCTTCCTTTTACCCTGGTCATGGTTTCAGCGGTGTCCCACGCCCTCTGGAACTATATGGCAAAGGAGGTGGAGGAAAAGGAGTCGTTCATGGCGCTCATCAACGTTTCGTCGCTTGTCCTTATGATCCATGTGTTCTTCCTCATTCTCCCTGACCTAACGTTTCCCTTTCAAGTTCTGCCTTACCTGCTGGTTCTGTATGCTATGAGTTTAGCTCAGGTGAGCTATATCCTTGCACTACGGCAGGTAAGCGTAGTCCTTGGGGCGGTAATCGGCATAGTGCTCAAAGAACGATATGGTAAGGTCAGAATAATCAGCAGCCTCGTCATATTCCTCGGTGTCTATATCCACGGGGCGTTAGCCTAAACCTTGAAATTACCCCAAGATATGAAAGAGTAGACTCAGCTTGAGTAACCCCAACGTAAGGATGAGGATAGGAGGCATCACTGATATGTCCACAGTGGATTGGTACGGTAATGTCAGCCTTGTACTCTTTTTCGCTGGATGCAACATAAGATGCCAATATTGTCACAACTCCACACTTATCTCTATAGACTCGGGAACCGAGGTTGACATGGGCTACCTAGAGAACAGGATCAAAACAGGTCTTGACCCAGTACCTCAACTCGACGCCGTGGTCTTTACAGGAGGAGAACCGTTGCTTCAACCTGAGGCCGTGATCGAGGCAGCGAAGATCGCAAAGAAATATGGATTAAAAGTTATGCTCGACACTAATGGAATAATATTCAACGCCGCTGAGAAGGTTCTACGCACAGGTCTCATCGACAGGGTTGCACTTGACGTCAAGGCACCCCTAAACGACGAGGAATATTGTGTAGTCACAGGCGTCCAAGGAATGGAGGTAAAGATAAGCGACGCCATAAGGAAAACCCTGATGTTATGCAATGAACTGGGCATCGAGGTAGAGGCGCGAACAACAGTTGCACCGGGGCTCAGTGATAGGCATGACTTCATCGAGCGGATCGCAAACGAAATCAAGAACCATATTGCTGTCTATTACCTGCAACAGTTTGATAATCAAGGTGAGGTTCTTTCCATTGCACTTAAAAACGAGGAACCACCAAAGAAGGAACACATGACCAGTCTCGCGAGGACAGCCATTGAGGCCGGCGTCGAAAATGTCTACATTAAAACCCGTTTCGATGGGCTTGAGAGGATCAAGTAATGATGAATCGGAGTCGCCTCTTGCTCATCACGGGTATGGCCGGCTCCGGTAAAACCACCCTTGCCAACATTCTGACTGAAAAAGGCTACAAGGTATTCACCATGGGAGACGTTATCCGACACGAGATCAGGATGAGAAACTTGCCAGCCACCCCTGAGAACATAGGCAAGATGGCCTCCGATATCAGGAAGACCGGGGGCGACGCAGCAGTAGCCAAGAAATGCATACCTTTGATCATCGGTGAGCCAAACAACAGTGTAGCTCTGGATGGCGTCAGGAGCCTAGACGAGGTCTACACCTTCGAGGAAGCCTTCGATGTCTACATTGTCGTGGTTCACGCCTCACCTGAGACTCGTTTCAAACGGTTGAAGAACCGTGGCAGGAGCGACGACCCACCAAATAGACAGGCGTTCAGGGCGAGGGACCACAGAGAGTTGGGCTTCGGGATGGGCAACGCCATCGCGCTATCAGACTATATTATCACCAACGAGAACGGTATAGATGAACTTGAGAAGAGCCTAGAAAAACTGTTACTGAAGCTGAGGAGCCTTGACGGTTACACAGATTAAAGTCAGGGTTCAACCCACTGAAGACCCCGAGAAAGTGGAAAAAGCAGTCAGAAACCTCTTCGGTGACATATCATTAGAAATTGATCTCAACGAAATGATGATAATCGCGACGCTTGACAGCCTCGATTCATTGGCTACGCTACGAGGCAGGATTGCTCGGGACAAGATAAGAACCACTCTGCGGAAAGTCTTTACCCGATGGATGAACGAGGATGAACTCAGTTTCGGCTTGAACCGGCAGGCAGCATACGCTGGACATGTCTCCATTAACCTGCAGAACGAGGACCCAATGGGACCTATACAGGTCACCGTTAAGGATGAGGTAAAAAAGTTCATCAGTTTTCTATGTGGATAACTCTGTTTTACAATGACATTTTCGGATAACATAACGCATTAAACCATTTTTCATCTAGTTGTTCCAAACGTTGTAGCCACGACTGCATATTAAACCCCTTAAGCCTGAACATGCATTTATTATAAGTTCGATACACGGCTTCAATAAGTATAATCGAGTCTTGGCGGAAAATAGAATGGCTAGAATATTACTGACTGGGCTTACTGGAGACATGGGGTGCCAAGTAGCCGCGTTGAGTCTCCACGAGGAACTAGTAGACATCTTTGTCGCAAACGAACTCGTCTACGCGCCTACACTTCTTGATATAAAGAATATACCAGACGACATCGACCTAGCGTTCATTGAGGGAGGAGTCAGGAGCACCCACGATGAGGAAATCCTCAAAGAGATTAGAGCTAAATCAAAATACCTCATCGCGTTTGGTGCCTGCGCCACCTACGGCGGCGTCCCCGGCCTAGCCAACCTGAGTGACGGCGAAGAACTCCTGAACGAGATTTACGGAAACCAGCGTGGAACCGATAAGGGAACCATACCAACCCACCTTAAGGTTCTGCCAGAAATGCACCCATTGAAGCACATCGTTGAGGTAGACTTCTTTATCCAAGGGTGCCCACCTGAGGTCACAGACATCGCAGGCACCATGAAGTCCCTGCTAAACGGTCATACCCCACAATACAACAGCACACAGGTATGCGACGAATGCCCAAGAAAGAGAACCGGCGAGTACGAAAAAAACCTCAAACGCATCCACGAGGAGACCCTTGATCCAGACAGATGCCTCTTGGAGCAGGGCTTCATCTGCATGGGCCCAGCAACTATGGGTGGATGCAGTGCCCCATGCCCCCAAGCAGGTCAGACATGTGATGGCTGCAGAGGTAAATGCCTCGAAGTGGACGACCAAGGTTTAGCCATGGTGGACGCCATGACAGGGCTGCTCACCCAGCTCAACCACGAGTTCGATCCAGACCAGTACAGCGGGATGCTGTACAGGTTCAGCTATGCCGAGAGCAGGATTGCTGAACTCGCGAGGAGGCACCGGTAGATGACCAAGAAAATCGAGATCGATCCCCTCACACATATCAACGGTATGGGCAAAATCAAGGTGGAGATAAAGGACAACCATCTCCACGACCTCAAGTTCCAGGTAACAACTGCGCCAAGATTCTTCGAGTACCTCCTAAAGGGTAAAAGAGCCGAGGAGGCTCCTAGGATAGCCCAGCGAATCTGTGGTGTCTGCAGCGTGAGCCACCACCTCGCCTCGGTGAAGGCGATAGAGGACGCGTGGGATGTAACGCCACCGGAAACAGCTGTCAAGCTGCGTCGCCTAATGAATGCGGGTGGTATTCTGACGAGCCATAGCATCCATGGCGCCTTCCATGCCATCCCTGATATTATTGGTCTTCCAAGTATGGATAGAAGCTTCACCGCCATCATGAACCGGTACCCCGACGTGGGGAAGACTGCCCTCAAGATTCATGCATACGGAAATAAGGTGATTCAAGCCACAGGCGGCAGGATAATTCACGTGGTAACCTCAATACCGGGAGGCCAGACGCTTCAACTGAAAGAACAACGCAGGAACGAACTCGTCGAGGCAGGCCGTGAGGTCCTTGAAGAAATCAGAGTATACGCTGACTTTGTGTATGATCTATACGAGAACGATGCACTTGACGTATCTCAGTTCCCCGCGACGGAGACAAACTACATGGCTCTAGTCAATGGAAAACAAAATGAGAGGGACATCTACAACGGTGAACCGTGTATCATTGGGTTCACAGGAAAGGAGCTGGCGCGGTTCCACCCCTCAGAATACTCCAAGTACATCAGGGAGGCGGTGTGGGAACACAGCAGCGCCAAGGTGCCATACTATAAGCCCGAGGGAGTAGGCGGTTTACTGCGTGTCGGCCCCCTTGCAAGGCTAAACATCGTCAATCAGATTCATTTTCCCTTAGCCAGAGAGTACACGGAAAGGTACCTTAAACTGTTCTCGCGAACATGCCATCAGGTACAGGCGTTTAATCTAGCTCGTATCTCTGAACTCATCGCGGCTCAAGAGGAGGTGCTCTCCCTGCTTGAGGACCCCAGCATCCTACGGGAAGACATCAGGGTTCCTGTTAAGTCTAAATCTGGTGAGGGCGCAGCCTTCATCGAGGCACCGGGTGGAGTGCTTATTCATCATTACGTCATCGACGACAACGGCCTAGTCAGGTATAGCAACATCATCGCTCCTACTACATTCAACCATCCTTTAATCCAACAAGACCTCTACGCGAATGCAGAGCATTACGCCTCTGAGTTGGCTGACCCCGCTACGCGGGCTGATGCCTGCTGGAGACTTGAGAAGATTGTCCGTGCCTATGATCCGTGCACCAGCTGCGGCGTCCACATGGTGGACTTGGTAGATGATGGAGGCATGGTTGAGGTGAAGGAGGTTCAATAGATATCAGTACAGGTACTCTTCTGCACATGCGAGGGAACCCTCAACGAGAGACTGGATCTAGAGGAGATCAAGGCATTCATAAGAGGTGTAGATGGGGTCAGCGAGATACTCACAACTAACACAGCATGCGCACCGGACGTGAAGGAGGAACTCAAGGAAGCCATGACAGGTGGCGGCAAGAAGGTGGTAGCCTTTGCGTGCACTCGTTCCGTTTGTCAGGCTCCCCTTGAAGCCGTCTTAAAGGAATCAGGGTTAGACCCTGATAATCTCGTGATAGTTAACGCTAGGGAACAGCTTGCATTAGTCCACCAGGATATAGCTGGGGCCACGGAGAAAGCCAAGATGCTACTGAACGCCGTGATCACCAAGGCCCTAATAATTGAACCCATGGAGACGATTACAATTGAAGAGTATCAGGAGGCACCTGTAGAAGCAAACTCAATATCTTCCTCAGAGCAAGCAGGTCAAGATACCCTAATCCAAATCGTGGAGAAGAAGGTCAACCACCCAGAGGTGAATCAAGATATCTGCGGTAAATGCGGTATCTGCATGACCGTATGCCCATACGAGGCGATAACCATCCCTGAAGGCGAGTACCCCGAGTTCAAAGTTGAGCTCTGCCAGAGCTGCGGCCTCTGCGTCTCAAGCTGCCCCACGCGGGCCATTGAAGCCTCCAACTTCGGGTACGACATCATCGAGGCCCAAGTAAAGGCAATCCTGAATGTAAGACCAGAGGACATGTCAGTCATCATTGGCTTCGTGTGTGATCATAGTGGATACTCCCTGCTTGACGCCGCGGGGCTGAGCGGTGAGACGTACAGCAGCGGTTTCATACCTGTCTACGTGAACTGCATGAGCGACCTTAGTCTAATGAATGTGGCTAACGCGGTGAGGAAGGGAGCCAACGGAGTCATGCTTATTGGCTGCCTAAAGGATGAGTGCCGCTTCATGAAGGGTATAGAGCGCAGCAGGAGTCAGGTACACATCATCAATGAGTTCTTCAAAGTAGCTGGCGTCAAGAATCCCATAAAGTTGCTGGAGTCAGATGGATCTACAGTCAACCAGTTCACTACTGCGCTGGTAGAGATGGAGACTCAGATACATAAGTCGCATTCCTAAACGTGTAGTCGTGAGCTGTGCAGTTTCACGTATTAGTCGAGGATAGTTTTGAAAGAAAAGTTGTGCCTGTTAATATGAACCGTGCTTTCATGGATGAATGTCCATCGTTAAGCCCTTTTTGGTCAAATTTATCCATTTTTATTGTTATTAAAACTCATAACTAATTATAGTATTTACTAGATAGCCAATATTCTCCAAAGAAATAAATATTCACCCTGAGTCTCTTCACCCGACACATAGGTGAAGTTCTATGGATAAGTACATTGAAAGTGTTTATCAGAGCATTCTTGACAAGGATCCCCTTCAGAAGGAGTTCCATCAGGCAGCTCTTGAGGTTCTTGAAACTTTGGAACCCGTCATTCAAAAGTACCCGGTGTTCAAGGAGCACAAGATTCTCGAAAGGATAGTTGAGCCTGAGAGAATCATCCAGTTCCGTGTACCCTGGAAGGACAAGAACGACGAGATCCAGATTAACAGAGGCTACAGAATACAGTACAACAGCGCCATCGGTCCCTACAAGGGAGGATTCAGGTTCCACCCCACAGTGAAACTGGGTCTACTAAAGTTCCTCGGCTTCGAGCAGACATTCAAGAATAGCCTAACCACCCTCCCAATGGGCGGCGGTAAAGGCGGCTCCGACTTCGACCCTAAGGGCAAGACAGACGGAGAAGTAGAGAATTTCTGCCACAGCTTCATGTCTGAGATGTACAGGCACATCGGCCAATTCACTGACGTTCCCGCGGGTGACATCGGTGTTGGTGCCCGAGAGATAGGCTACATGTACGCGGCATACAGGAAGATCACCAACCTTCATGGCACTGGTGTTCTTACTGGAAAAGGTCAGGGTTGGGGCGGTTCCCTGATCCGACCTGAAGCCACTGGTTACGGTGACGTCTACTTTGCTCAGGAGATGCTGAAGACCAAGGGTGATACCTTCAAGGGCAAGAAGGTTCTCATCAGTGGAAGCGGAAACGTAGCACAATACGCAGCCCAGAAGGCAATGCAGCTAGGCGCAAAAGTAGCAAGCATGAGCGACTCCAGCGGCGCGGCTCACATTCCTGATGGTATGACCGAGGAGCAGTGGGAATACGTCATGGAGCTCAAGAACGTGAAGAGGGGCAGGATCAGCGAGTTCGCTGAAAAGTACAATCTAGAATACGTCAAGGGTGGACGTGTCTGGCAATTCGGCGGAGACATTGCGCTCCCATGCGCAACTCAGAACGAGCTAGACAAGAAAGACGCTGAAGCACTAATTAGCAGCGGCGTTATCGCTGTAGCCGAAGGCGCAAACATGCCAACCACACCTGACGCAGTGACCCTTCTGATCGAGAAAGGCGTGCTCTTCGCTCCAGGTAAGGCTAGCAACGCAGGCGGTGTATCTACCAGCGGTCTCGAGATGAGCCAGAACAGCGGAAGGCTATTCTGGAGCCGCGAGGAGGTTGACCAGAAGCTCCACGGTATCATGGTGAACATTCACAAGAATGCCTATGATACAGCGAAGGAAGTCGGCAAGCCCGGAAACTACGTAATCGGCGCAAACATTGCGGGCTTCCTCAAGGTAGCTAAGGCAATGGTAGCCATGGGCTACGCTGCCTAACCTTTTTTATTTTTTTTTATTCTTATTTCAATAAGTAAAAACTCTGAATGGATAATGATATTATCTCAGGTAAACCTGTGATACGTTGTTGGAGGTTTACTGATGGAAGGTCAAGGAAAAGAGTTCATGGAGAAAACCAAGTACAAGTACCTAGACAGATCAGATCAAGTGAAAAGACTACCCCAGCCACCGTTGGAGCTACCCGCTGAGCCAGGGAAACCAATCATCGATCTGCCTGACCCAAAAAAGTCAGGTTACGCCGCGGTTGACTTGACTGACACCATAAACAGGCGTGTCAGCGTAAGGGCGTACAGCAAGGAGGCGTTGTCCCTTGCTGAACTTAGCCACGTACTCTGGTGCACTCAAGGAGTTAAAGAGGTTATAACTCGTCCCGCCACCCTGAGAACTGTTCCAAGCGCTGGTGCGAGGCATTGCTTCGAGACTTACCTGCTTGTGAACAACGTGAAAGGACTGAAATCTGGGTTGTATAGGTACCTCGCAATCGACCACAAGCTCCAAGAGGTTAACTTCAGCGGGGACGTAGCGGAGAAGGTTACACAGGCGTGTTACAATCAGAGGTTCATCCTTGGTAGCGCTGTCACCTTCATCTGGACCGTCGTAGCTTACAGAATGATGTGGAGGTACGGTGAAAGAGGATACAGGTACATGCATCTTGATGCGGGGCACGTGTGCCAAAACCTGTATCTCAGCGCGGAGACAATTGGGTCAGGGGTCTGCGCAATAGCAGCGTTCGAGGATGACGACTTGAACGCTACTTTGGGCATAGACGGTGAGAGCCAGTTCGCGATCTATGTGGCTGTGCTGGGGAAGAAGCGACAGTAATCTTGAAGCTTTATTACCTCTGCCTCCTAGGTTTTATCTGAAGTAGAAATGTCTGATGACCTGCTAAAGTTTCTTGAAAATCAGATCTCCCTTGAGAACCAGATAGTGAGGTCAGTCTCGGATGCATTGGAGAAGATCGACAACGAGGCAGTATCCATGGCACTGCGCGGCGTATCGCTTGATTCCTCCAAGCACACCGAGATGTATCGTTCAGCCATCGCCCTTCTTACCCGGTCTAGCGCTGCTCTAAGCGAGAAGCAGTTAGAGATCCAGAAGACCGTAATCGAGAGTCACATCAAGATGGAGGAAACCGTCATCAAGCAGCTGGAGGTCAGGCTTCCATCAGTGGAGAACGAGAAAGTGGCACTATTATTGAATGCCATTCTCATGGATGAGCGCAGGCACCACAAGTTATTGAAGACTTTGCTTGAGATTCTGGTGAAGGGCGAGACGGTTACGGGGGGAGACTGGTGGGATGCTATCTGGGGCGACGCACCGGGGTTATGGACGTAAACACTCTAACTCGAATATTAAGTGTCTACATTTTTCTATAATAAATACCTCTCACTATATTTTTTCACCACGTAAATACTCAGTTTTATAAATTGCTATTACTCATTAATGAGATTCGTTTCGTCGTGGGTGAATACATGAATAAAGGCAAGTCATCAGTCAAGCTGGAATCCCTCATGAAAGGAGCGGGACGCCTTATATGTGGCTCACGAACGATCTGGAGTTAATATAAAATGGTAAAAAAGATTGTTTGCCGCTGTCACGATGTAACTGAGTCTGACATCAGGGCAGCCATCGAAACAGGCTACGACGACTTGGAGACGCTGAAAAGGATCACAGGCGTAACAACGGGTCACTGTCAAGGAAAAACCTGCTTATCCATAACGATGGGAATCCTCCGAGAAATGACGGGAAAAAACGTTGAACAGACGACAAGGATCAGGTCTCCAATAGACCCTATAACCCTCGGAAGCCTCGTCACAAAGAATAAGGAATAGGGGCATGAGTGCAATGGTAGATTGGAGAATTTACGAACATCCCATCCTAGAGTTCGAAAGAGGAAAAGAGATTACAATATATCTCGATGGAAACCCCATGAAGGCGTTCGAGAGCGAAACAGTCGCAGCGGCTCTCTACGCGAACGGTCTCAGGGAGTTTAGCAAGAGTATCAAGTACCGCAGACCAAGGGGATTCTTCTGCGCTATAGGTCGATGCTCAGCGTGCATGATGGAAGTGGACGGGGTACCCAACGTCAGAACATGCATTGTTATGTGTAAAGACGGGATGCAGATTAAGCGACAAAAATACCCTGCAGACTATCTGAACCCAATACTTAACCTGATGAAGCTGCCACCGGCGGTTTACATGAGGCTAATGACAAAACCCGGTCTAATCTATAAGCCAGCCATGCTGATTATGCGGCAACTCACGGGTCTCGGTGCATTCAAGAAGACTCTTCCCGAACCAGCCCCAAAAACCATGGGAAGAGAAGGAACACTTGAGACAGACTTCCTAGTAGTGGGCGGTGGCCCAGCAGGGATGCAGGCTGCAATAGAGGCAGGTCAGAGAGGCGCAAACATCATCATAATCGATGACAAGGATACGCTCGGCGGCCAGTTAGTAAAGCAGACTCACACATTCTTCAGCGACGTCAAATACGCCGCCGGTAAACGTGGCTTCAAACTAGGAGAGGAGATGATAGCCGAACTCGCACAGCTACCAAACGTTAAGGTGTTAACCGAGACAAGCGCAGTCGGGTATTATCCAGAGGAAAATGTCATGTTAATGAAGCGCCCAGGAAACGCCACGGTTAAAGTGAAGGCGAAGAAGTACCTCGTCGCAACTGGGGCGTACGAGAAGACTGTTACTTTCGATAACAACGATCTACCCGGTGTCTACGGCGCGGGGGGAGTCCAGACACTCCTCAACGTGTTCGGCGTCAAGCCAGGGAACAGAGGCATACTCATTGGAACAGGAAACGTGGCGCTAATGGTGGCCTACCACCTCATCCAAGCGGGTATAGAGGTCGCCGGCGTATACGCCCCTAGCTTCAGAAGAGTAAGGGGATACCACGTTCACGCAGCAAAGATACAGAGGCACGGCGTCCCTATCGTCACGAGGCACACCATCGTGAAGGCTCTAGGCAGCAACGAGGTGAAGGGCGCCATCATGACAAAGCTCAACACCGACTACTCACCAGTAAAGGGCTCAGAGTTTAAGGTGGACTGTGACTTCGTCTGCATCGGTGTAGGGCTCAGCCCAGCCTACGACTTGGTGCAACTGTTCAACCCCAAGATGGTGAACAACGGCATCCTCGGAGGCGTAGTTCCTGTAAGAGACAAGACGTACCGTTTCGCCAAGAACGCGTATATCGCGGGTGATTGCGGTAGTATCGAGGAGGCAACAACAGCTATGCTTGAGGGAGGATTAGCAGGCCTATATGTTGCGGAGGCTCTTGGGTTGGGCGACGAGGGTGTTACAGAGAAGCTTGAGGAGTACACCCACGCCTTGGAAGATGACCGTGGCTCACCATTCAGTGCGCGTCTTAAGGCGGCCATTGAGGAGATTACGGTCGAGAATATTGAGGAGGTGCTTAACTAATGTCAAATGATGAACTGAACGCCCTGCAGAGGGGTTACCACAAGAGGGAGGAGCTAGAAGAGTTCGGCGTATTACCCCCAGAGGAGATAGTAAAGCAGAAGAGAGTCGCCCTCATCGAGTGCGTTGAAGAGATCCCGTGCAACCCATGCGCAGTAGTGTGTAGGGTAGACGCGATACAGAAGGAGGACCTTTGCGCACTCGGAACCGTTGACTGGGATAAATGTACAGGCTGCACTTTATGCGTCGCGGTCTGCCCCGGCCTCTGTATATATCTCCAGTCCATAAAGGACGGAAAGGGCTATGTCACCATGCCTTACGAGCTTCTTCCAGCCCCCAAAGTGGGGATGAAGGTTCAGCTCATGGACAGGTCAGGAGCCGTTGTCGGCGAGGGCAACATAGTTATGCCAACTTACCAGGCTAAGGGAGATGCCTACCCACGATGGGTGGTAACCGTCGAGATGAATGACCCTGCTCTCAGCTACGAGGTGCGAGCCATAAAGATAGTGGAGGAAAAGTAGATGTCCAAATACGAGACAATAGTAGTAGGCGGCGGGGCCATGGGTCTCAGTGTAGCCTACAACCTCCTCAGACGAGGTAGAAACGTCCACGTCCTAGAGGGAGACTACCTGAACGCGGGCTCAACGGGAAGAAACCTCGGCGTACTCAAGGCACGTAACCCCTATGCTGTGGGGAACGGTAACAAGGATCTTGTAAAGCTAGCCAAGGAGGGCTTGAAGCTCAACGCAGGTCTCTCAAGTGAAACAGGGATCAACACGTTCCATAAGACAAGCGGTTGCCTCATCCTAGCTAAGGACGAAGCGGATTATAAACAGCTCAAGGAGTACCATACTCACTTTAAAAAGCTGGGTCTGGATGAGAGAGAGCTTACACCCGAGGAGATCCACCGCAAATGGAGCTACATGGACCCCGACAGCGTAATCGCTGGATTCTACTCGCCAAGCGAGGCGAACGCACACCCATTCGGAGTCGTCTGGGCTTACGTCGAGGCGATCCGCAAGATGAAGTGTCAGGTGGAGAAGCAGAACAAGGTAAGCAAGATAGAGAAGACATCGGATGGCTTCAAGATCACCGCCGAGAAGGGTGAGTATGAGGCAGAGAACGTTGTGGTGGCATGCGCTGAGCGATCATCAGAGCTCACCGAGCAACTCGGCTACAAGATTCCATTGACGCCCATGCGGAAGGAAGTGCTCATCTCTGAGCCCATCAGACCGTTCTTTGGGCCCACGTTAGAAAGGCTGTCAACACACTTCCAAGTAACACAAACCATGAGAGGAGAGATCATGGGGACAATCGACTGGATGGAACCGGGGTACGACCTCGTTAAGTCCACTTCAGAGTTTCTAGAACACTTCGCTGATGAACTCGTTCCCATCATACCTGTGCTCCGGAATCTGAACATAATCAGACAGTGGACAGGAATCTGTGACCAAACACCTGATGAAAAACCAGCGGTAGGGAAGCTCGATGACGGGCTCTACGTCACGTGTGGGTACAATGACTACGGGATCACAATGGTCCCCATTGTAGGAAGGCTATTAGCGAGCACCATCATCAATGACGAGACGAGTCCCATGCTCAAACCTTTCGATCCACTACGGTTCGAATAACCTTTTTTCTTTTTATCCCCACTTAAAATCAGCGTGCATTGATTGGAGTGAAAACCCTTTTCCACTCCATCATGTATCTTGTGTCATGAGTCTTTCACCCGGTGACCCTCCGTTAAAGGGAATAAGAGTACTTGATCTAAGCCGTGTATTAGCGGGGCCCTTCTGCAGCATGACTCTCAGCGACCTCGGAGCAGAGGTGATCAAGGTGGAGATGCCTGGGAGAGGTGACGATACACGTGCCTTCCCGCCATTCCTGAATGGAGAGAGTAGTTACTTTATGTCCGTGAACAGAGGCAAGAAAAGCATCACAATGAACATGAAAAATGAGAAAGCGGTCGAAGCAATTCACCGCATAGCGGCCAACTGTGATGTGGTGCTTGAGAACTTCCGGCCTGGAGTAACAAGTCGCCTCGGCGTGGACTATGAAGCGTTGAGAAAAATCAATGACGACATAATTTACTGTAGCATATCCAGCTTCGGGCAGACTGGTCCCTATGCCAAGTGGCCTGGATATGATCTGATTATTCAGGGAATGGGTGGCTTGATGGGGATAACAGGTGAGCCTGATGGGCCACCAGTCCGTATCGGTGTGGCTGTCACTGATCTTAACGCAGGCATGTACGCAGTCATCGCCATTCTTTCAGCATTAAGAGTCCGAGACATGACAGGTAAAGGACAATACATCGACATTGGAATGATGGATACTGGGGTCTCGTGGCTTACATATGTGGCTGGTAACTATTTTGCCAGTGGAAAAGTTCCACCAAGGATGGGGAACGCTCATCCTAGTATTGTACCTTATCAGGGCTATGAAGCGGGAGATGGCAAGTATATCCTCATCGCGTGTGGTAACGATCGGCTATTCAAGCTAATGTGTGAGATCATGAAACTGGATCATCTTGTCACGGATCCAAAGTACAGCACTAACGACGACCGAGTTCAAAACCGCGAGGTGTTGAACGCTTTGCTTGGTGAGGAGTTCATGAAGCAGCCACGTGACATGTGGCTTAATAAACTAAGGGAGCAAGGTTTCCCGTGTGCACCCGTTTACGCTGTTGACGAGATATTCATTGACCCACAGATTCATCATAGAGAGATGCTCGTGGAGATGGATCACCCCAAAGCGGGGAAGATCAAGCAGATCGGAGCACCCCTAAAGTTCAGTGAGTCACAGTGTAAACTCACGACCCCTCCACCAGTGCTAGGTGAGCACACGGTTGAGGTGCTCAGAGACATCGCAGGATACAGTGAGAAAGAGATTAATAAATTGAAGAAAACTGGAGCTATATAACCCATTTATCCATCATTTACCTGTTTCCGACGCTGCGTTTTTCTTAGCTTTTATATTTGGTGTATCATAATCATGCCTGTCAGATGCCATTCACACCCCTTCACTTGGGGCCTGGTCTCCTGGTAGCCCTCGTACTGTACCCTTTACTGGATTTGCCGACGCTATTACTGGCAACTATAATACTTGACATTGAGCCGCTTTTGGTGTTGTTGCTTAATCTGCCTCAGCCACTTCACGGACCATATCACAGCCTTACAGTCAGTACCATGCCGGCTCTAGCTATAGCTATCGTGATGTACTTTGCGAGAAGGTACACTGAGCCATACATGGAAAGAATAAGACTTCCCCAAAAGACGCATGCGAAACATTATGTAGCGGGAGCGTTGGTCGGTGTCTGGCTGCATGTCCTTATGGACGCGGTTCTCTACCCCGAGATGACGCTTATATACCCTTTTCAGTGGAACCCATTGCTGGGGCTAATCAGCCCCGACTTGATGATTAGGTTCTCATTAATCTCGTTCCCTTTAGCAATCATAGTGTATCTGCTAACAGTGACACTTATGAAATTGGTTCAGGGAAAAAAGACAAGCATCGACTCAATATACGTGCCTCAGCCTGACCCAGTTGAACAAGAAATCGAAGAACCCATGCCTTTCTTCATGGACCTTGAACCTGAGCCAGAAGATAATACTGAACCCGTCACTGAACAGGAGTTAGAGGCTCCTCTCTTTTTCATGACGGACCCAGAGCCAGAACAATACAACGATGAAGATCTACCTGTCGAAGAAATGCTTATTGATGATACTCCTCTGATAATGGAGAACAGTGTCAAGCCCATCATCTTCATTGGTAGCGACAAGTTACCTGAGCAGTGGGGTATTATCGGTAAGACGGAAGGTCAGCTAGTAGCAGTGGACCTTAATGAGCCTCACATAGTGTTCTTGTGTGGAAAGCAGGGTAGCGGTAAGGGTTACAGCATCGGTGTGATCACTGAGATGCTGCTGAGCCGCAGTATTCCACGTATCAGTCAGGTGAAGAAGCCTGCTACCATTATCGTGTTTCATAAACCACGTGAGGATATGCGAAGTGAGTTCTGGAGCATCATCGAGGAAAACAAGAATAAAAGTGAGAATGATCTCCTTAGAGAATTCTATGGTGTGGAGCCACGGAAGGTAATCACAGAGAAAAACTTCAGGATATTCGTAGACCCCTTCGTTTATCAAAACGAGCAAGCCAAGTTCGAGAAAGACTACGGGACCAGGGTTCACCCCATCGGTATTAATCCAACGCGGTTGACCGCTGAGGACTGGCCACATGTGCTGAGTCTAGGTAAGAAGAGCGGATCCATGTATGTGAAGAAGATATTCCAGATTATTAAGAAGACGCAATACGAACCAAACTTTGGTTTAAGAAGCATCCGTCGCCACGTGGAGGGCAGCGATCTTAACCCTAACCAGAAGGGTTTTGCGTTGATGCGACTTGAGACGTTGGAGGATTACTTGGAGGGCGGAGATTTTACGGGAAACCTGAAGATGGGTGGCGTGAATATATTTGATCTACGTAAGATCATGATGGAGCCAGATGACATCTTCAGCGTTATGATTTTAGTGATAAGCTCATTGATCAATAACCCCCGCACCGTGAATGAGCAATTCGTCTTCGTGATAAACGAGGCCCATGACTACCTCAGGAAGGGTCTCAGCAAGGACTTCACTGACTATGTGAACTACCTGATCAGGAAGAAGAGGCACGCAGGAACATGGCTGATGCTGGACACTCATTTCCCGGAGGATGTGGACCCCAAAGTCATCAAAGGCAGTGACATCAAGATTTTCCACAAGAGCGACATCATCAGCAGCACCTTGCTTAAACAGATCGTGGACGGTACACCTGTACCTCCTCATCAACTGAACACAGGCGAGGCCATTGTGAGAGCAGATAAAAGCAATCAGGGCCCTGATAAGCTAATGATTGTGAATGTGCGTCCCAGATTGACACATCACGGCGGTGCAACGAAGACCGCGATCTAGAAAGGATTAACTGTGTTACCTCTCCACCGGAAAATATGTATCTAATCTTCAACTCAAGGGTCAAGAAAACCATGAAATGGTTAAGGATAGTAAATGAACCTCATAGAACTTGGAACTGCAAGACAAACGCACTTTAAGATAACCAAGAACGTCCTCAGCGTCAAAGAGGAGTTAAAGGAAACAGGATTATACGCCTAGAACAGTGTAGAATTTGCTGAAACAGCTTCACATATTCATTGTAAATTTTTTTATTGAAAACACTTATCAAAAACCAATCAAACAAGTGCTCAGAGAGAAGCAGTCTCCGATACGACGTGTAAGCAATGTCCTCACCTGAAGTCGAGCAAAGTTTCAGAAACATCGTCATGTTTTACTCGAAAGAGTTGAAGCAGGTAGACGCGGGGCTTAAGTCTTCCGTGTTCTTCAATGAACCCCAGAGGAAGAAACTTACAAAGATTGGCGTCTTCCACAGGATATACATCCATAAAGGCTGCAGGCTCCTGTTGTCTGACAAAGCCAAACAAGTCTTGAACTCTATGGAACCATCAAACATCAATCCCTCAATGATCTAAACTACGCATTAATATGAGGAGGGAAGAAGTAACACCAAAACCTTTGAAGTGACCTCCTTAAACAAAAATAATCCCCATAACAGCCCCAAAAGGATCACATTCAAGGAAAAAACGGAAAGCCGATGAAACATGCAGAAAATAAAGTCAAAAAACTTGGAAAAAAAGAAAATCATGTGATGACGACGGACGACCCCTCCCTTACTGCATATGTAGCTTCGTCTCGCTGCGCCGCGATATTCCAGCCACCGTGAAAAGTATCAATATTCTATACCCCTACCGACATATCACCGATATATGCTAACGAACTATCCTAACGGTACAGATAACCCGTCACTATCTACACTGGATAATCCATTAATATACTCGCAACCGTTGACAACTCGACTTGAGCACCAGAAGATCAAAGTTCCAGCTATCCGTCGAGGTACTAAACCAGATCAAACAGGGCGAGAACAAGCCAACACGCATCATGTACAGCGCAAACCTCTCATGGAAAAGCCTAAAGGAAATATTACATTCACTCACGACGCAAGACCTTATTGAGGAAATCATTGTGAGCAGGAGCAGCAAACGCGCCAAGAAACGGTACCAGATCACCGCAAAAGGCGAGAACGTGCTCCAGTACTACAGCATGGTCAGCGGCTTGATCGAGATAGAGCCCCGAGACTAATCCCGTCTGGAACAAAATAACGCCGATTACCGGCATTTACTCCTTATTAAACGTATAAATATCAACTTTCTATATGATGTCGTCTAGCGTCTTTATCTAGTTTTGATAGCTCCTTCCTCGGCTTAACTCTGTGGCCATGTCCATAAATGAAATCATCTAAAGTAGCCATAATCAAGTGAGGTGCAATCACATTTTTTTTCCTTGGACTCACTGCACCGTGACCCGCATACCCTGCCGTTTCTCAAACCGTATCTCAACTGATGAAACACAAGGCATGATGACACGCTCCCTGCCCACGCGGCGCTCTCTCACCAGCCCCAACTCGACGAGGCTGTCCACGTGACCAGAGGTCGCGTTATGATCCATACCCGCCTTCCTAGCAAGGTGGCTGATATTCACCTCCCCCTCCATAAGGATAATATCAAGCACCCTAACCCGTCCACGATGAGTCAAAGCATCAGTAACATCCAACATGCATCCACTCCAAGCCACACACCGCTATTAAACAAGACGCAGCATCATAGAGAATAGAGATGACTGAAAACCCTCACACCCTTCAATAGAAAACATCTTATAACTGTAAAAATAAACTGCAAGTAAGTTATGTTCCAGAGTGAGAAAAAATGGATGCACAAGTTCTCGTAAACACTTTATCCAAACTAGAAGCAAACGAATGGGTAACTATACTAAACACATTGACACAACGCCTCAAGCGTAAGCAAGTATGGACACATCATGTAGAACCCCAACTACAAAACATTCAACAAAACAATTCCACCGACCCAGAAACGCTCATACAGATACTCGAAATAGTACTCCTCGACGCTAACGACGTAATAGAAGAAGCACAAATGTACAGACTATTACCTAAAACATTCAGAGAATTCTTAGAGACAAACGGCGAGGCAGTAAAATATTTTGGGTTTCGTCTACTTGAAGCAGTCCAAGCACACCACCAGATAACTGAGATACAAACGCATCTCAAAACACTCTCTAAAGCTCCCTACCCGGTATGTGAACAGTGTGAACACCTACAAGCGACAGAAGCAATAAGACAGGTAACTGAAACAATCTACAGCATATAAGATAATAGTAAACCCATTTTCACCCCAATCCCCCTCCTCTCAACCCCTTTAGAAGCACATAAAAACCGCGTACCCGGTAACATAGCTAACGTGAACATCATGAGCAGCGGTATGTGGTCAGAGAAATACCGGCCAAACACACTGGACCAAATAGTCAACCAACGAGACATCATAGACAGGCTCAAGAACTTTGTTCAAGAGAAAAACATCCCCCACCTACTGCTAGTCGGCCCAGCAGGCGTCGGTAAGACCACAAGCATACTCGCATTAGCACGGGACCTCTATGGTCCAAGCTATAAGAACTTCATCTTAGAGCTCAATGCAAGCGACGAACGAGGAATCAATGTCATTAGAGACAAAGTCAAAAACTTTGCCCGCACCGCTGCTATAGCCAGTCCAGTAAGCTTTAAGATACTCATCATGGACGAAGCGGACCACCTAACAAGCGATGCACAACATGCCCTACGCCGCACAATGGAGATCTACACCAAGACCGCCCGGTTCTGCCTAATAGGAAACTACAGCGAGAACATAATCGACCCCATACAGAGCCGCTGTAGCATATTCAGGTACAGTTCCCTAGATGAAAAAGACATCAAAGAAAGACTAAGCTACATCACCGATCAAGAAAAACTCGATATAGTAGACGAAGGTCTAGAGGCTCTGTATCAAGCCAGTGGTGGTGACCTTAGAAAAGCCACAAATCTACTACAGGCTGCTGCAGCCAATGGCGCAGTCATCGATGACGTATCTGTTTACAGTCTTCTCGGCAGCGTCAGACCAGACAAAATCCGTGACATGATTCAGCTCGCACTGGACGGTAAGTTCCTAGACAGCAGAGAAGCCTTAAGGGAGCTCCTCATCGACCAAGGACTGGCTCCTGAGGATATCATACGTATAACGTATCGTGAGATAATGAGGCATAGCACGCTAACAGAGCAGATGAAGGTCAAGCTAAGCGACACTCTCGGTGAGATAGATTACAGACTAACCCAAGGCTCACGGCCAGAGATCCAGTTATCAACCCTACTAGGACACCTCTCACTAGTCGGAGAAGAAAAAAGGTGAGCAACACCCAGCCATGGACCCATCTCTACAGGCCCAGACGAAGGGCAGACTTTGTAGGCAACGAGCAAGCCGTTGAAGAATTAGAGAAGTGGGTACGCAGCTGGAGAAAAAAGCCACCGAAAAAACTAGCAGTATTCCTTTATGGACCGCCTGGCATCGGAAAAACCTCGGTGGCTCAGGTCCTAGCAAAGGAACACAACTTCGAGCTAGTCGAGATCAACGCCAGTGACACACGGAACAAGGGCAACATCGAGGAGACTCTCGGTAAATCCGTGAAACAGAATGTCACTCTCTTTGGTCAGAAACGAATGATACTCGTGGACGAGATGGACGGTCTCAGTGGTCAACAGGACCGGGGTGGAGTGTCAGCGGTCTCCAAGATAATCGACGAAACTACTAGCCCAATGATTCTTGTGGCCAATACCATCGAGGAAAACATGGAGGCACGGTTCAGAAGCCTACTCAGGAAAGTTAAAAGCATCGAGTTCAAGCCAGTTGACAGCGCTAGTATGATCAAACGTCTGGAGTACATCGCTAACGACCAGGGCGTAGACGTTCATCCTGATGTCCTCATGGATTTAGCAATGAAGAGCAGGGGGGACCTAAGGTCCGCCACAATGGATCTTGAGACCATCTGCAGAGGCAGAAAACAGGTAACTCCAGACGACTTGACGGTAATCGATCAACGAGACCGATTAGACTATACGCCAAATATATTAAACAAGATATTCACCTCACGCAGCCTCTTGGAGGCACGAAAGACCATCAACCAGAGCATGATCAGCTATGACGACCTTTTCGAATGGATATACGAGAACATTCCAATCGTCCTTGACGACCCCTATGAACGTCTTCACGCACTTATGATACTTGCCAAAGCAGATATCTATCAAAGACGAGCCAAATCATCCAACTACCGTCTCCTAAAATATATGTTCGACCTCATGACGGGCGGCATCGCCTTCTCGAGAAAAAACAGCAAAGGGGAAGGCTACAAGGAACAGCTCAACGCAGCCATCCTTGGAGTCGGGTTCACTCCAAGCATGATCAGTACAATAGATGTACCCGAGGGAATCATGGTCAAGCCTAATAGTTGGCTAGGTAAAGAAAAATGGGCTAAACTCAACACGAGTCTACGAGGAATAGGCGCTTCATGGATTTACGGAAAGAACGTGTGGCTATTACCCTACTACCGGGAGCCCCAAGCCAAGTGGCGTTTCATACGAACCTATCACTCTAGAAGACGTATGAAGAGCGTAACCAAACAGCTCGCAGCAAAGACCCATACCTCATCTGCCAGAGTAAGAAATGAGATACTGCCTCTTCTAAGTCACATGATCAAGAATAACGAGACTATGTACGACGAGGTATCTACGTGGATGCTGGCCCCACCGGACAAGAAACTCGATTATCTCAGGTACATGTCCATAAAGAAGCGTCCGAGAGACTTCGCCAACCTTGAGAACTACGCGAAACACAAGCAACGAGAGATGACGAAAATGATCGATGAGAAAAAGAAGGAGAAAGAATCCGATCATGCAAATATTGAAAGATGGCTCGACGATCAAAAGAAGAACGCCGTATGGAAAAAACGCTGATAACACGAAAATTTTTCATAGTTTCTACCCCATCCAAAAAGTTAAACTTGAATCAGATCATATCAAATAGCTGATGTTAAAATGAAATTCAGTTCACTTCCACGCGCCAAGCTTGCCTCATTACCAACACCATTACAATACTTGCCTAACCTCACCGAGAAACTAAAAGGCCCAAAGATTTGGGTGAAAAGAGACGATCTTACAGGTCTCGCCTTTGGAGGTAACAAAGCAAGAAAACTAGAATACCTAATGGGAGACGCTGTAGAGAAAAAAGCCGACTATATCGTAAGCGGAGCAGGGTTCCATAGTAACTGGTGCACACAGACTGCAGCAGCAGCCAAAAAACTAGGCCTCAAGATCAAGTTAGTCAAATCAGGACCAGCTAAAGGTTACGACGAAGATACTTGGGACGGCAACCACTTACTTCACCATCTTATAAGAGCCGAGATAAGTGTAGTTAAGCCGGAGAACTTCATGCCTACAATTGAGGCTACTATGGAAGTCCTGAAGAAACAAGGCCACAATCCCTACTACATGCCAGTGGGAGGCTCAATAGCCCTTGGAGCAGCCGGGTACCTAAACGCAATGCTAGAACTCACTTACCAGATGGTTCAAGAAGGCACTCAATTCGACTATCTGGTTCATGCTACAGGTAGCGGCGGGACACAGGCAGGTCTTGTTGCGGGTACAAAGGCATACAACTCGGGAGTCAAGATCATAGGGGCAGCCGTTGGATTGACAGAGAAACAGGTACAGATAAACAAAGTCAAGGAGATTGTCCTTGATACTATGGAGAAATTCGAGCTGAATTTCAAACTCAATAACGATGATATCATCGTGTACAATGAGTACGTGGGTGGTGGATACGGCTTCATCACAGAGCAAAAAGCGGAAGCCATCAAACTCCTAGCCGAAACAGAAGGAATATTCATAGACCCCGTCTACACAGCCACAGCTATGGCCTGTCTTATTGACCTCGTACGAAAAAGCGAGTTCACAGAGAAAGACAACGTTGTGTTCCTACACACTGGAGGAGCAGTAGCATTATTCCCGTACAAGGAGCCACTTAAAGCTTACATAAATAACGAAAAACTACCTTGGAGTATCCCCAGCTGGAGCCCCCAGTCTAATTAACTTTTTTTTCGAATCCTTCAATAACCCAGATGAGATACTTCACGGAATGTCAACGCTACCGCTACTAGATCTAACGCTCCCATATATCACAGATGGATTACCAGGCATAGAAGGAAGAATAAGAGCCAAACCAGAGGACTTTATGGTCGAGGAAGTGCCTCTCTACGATCCTTCAGGCGTTGGGAGTCACCTCTTTCTAAACTTAACAAAGAGGAACCTGACAACACGTGACGTTCAGGTTCAGCTGGCTGACCTCTTCGAACTCAGACCTGAGAACATTGGCACGGCGGGGCTAAAAGATAAGTTCGCAGTGACTACTCAGAGTTTTAGCGTTCTCTTCGAGAAACCAGGCACACAGCCCAAAGATGTCATTGAGTTAATCGAAGATAATATTGAAGTAAAAGTGAATTGGGCAAAGTTCCATAAAAACAAGCTTAGAGCAGGGCATCTAATAGGAAACAAGTTCAAGATAACAATAACAGGAATAGACCTCCCCCAAGACACAGCCGTCGAAAGATCATTGAATATCGCCGACCGCATCCATGCGAAGGGTTTACCAAATTATTATGGAGAACAAAGGACGGGAAGACTCGGCAAGAACGTACTAGCAGGCTGGGAGATACTCCACGGCCAGAAAAGACTCAAAAACAGATGGCTTAGAAAATACCTTGTCTCAGGGTATCAGAGCTATCTAAGCAACAGATACCTCGCCGAAAGAGTTCGAAGAGGTCTATTCGAGAGACTGCTCAACGGAGATATTGCTAAGAAACATGATACAGGTGGTCTTTTCTGGGTCGATGACTCTGACGCTGAGCAGCCCAGGTATATCGCACAGGAGATTAGCTTCACAACCCCAATGTACGGATACAAGATGTCAAAACCAACCGATGAAGCAGCGCAGCTAGAGGATGAGATATTTAAAGAGTCAAATTTAACCATGGATCTGCTGAGAAAACAGAGAGTTACAGGTACACGCCGGTTAGGGCGATTGATCCCAAGGATCAAAGTTGATAAGACCCAGGATGGAGTTCAGCTGTCTTTCATGCTTCGAAAAGGCGGATTTGCCACAATTTTACTCAGAGAGTTCATGAAAACACGGTTGAAAGACCTAGAATACTGAGACATTTATTGTCTGAAATACATGAACCGTGTTCTATACTTCGAGTATGTTTCAGTTTACCTGATCGATCATCCGAGTCATTGTTACCGGTCTGAGTCTCTACCTTCCTTAATAACATCTTGAGCCGTCATTTTTTTAACAAGTTGGGATCATATGAGTCAGTTCGATAAAGTTGAAGTCATGGACTTTCTAATCAACGTGCTCAAGGACCATGAACGGTCCTTAGACACATTGATTTCGCGAGCGGAGGAAGTTGTCTCAGAGCGACAATATGACGACGCCGACAAGCAAGAAAACTCGGTGCCCTTAAAAGTGGTACTCAAAGATTGGGACGAGTTTAAACGACGCATCAACAAGGTTGAGCTTGTCTGCTTCGACCACGTTGACTCCGTCCTAATTATATCGGCCACCACAGGAAAAAAGGTCTACGAGTACCGAGAGAAAACACCTGAAATCAACGAAGAACTCGTGGAGTTCTCCGAGAAACATGGTGAAAATAATACAGAAAATTATCGACTTTCTATAGGCCTTGAACTTGTGTTGAGAAAAACCGATTCAACCCCAGAATCTGAAGAACCGAGTTTTATGTACGATATCGATCCACAATACACACGCAACTGGCTGTCAAAAGAACTAGGAGTCCACCAAGACTTCATCGTCTGCGGTGATATCGAGCTCTAAACAATTATTCCTCTGAGCTTTTTGTCTCTATAAGGTTTCTTGCCTTACTATAATATCTAACCACGTTGACACCTTTCTGGGTGAGATCGTAACGTACCTTTGTTCGTTTATCCTTGAGCTGCTCCTCAACCTCCATCAAAAGGCCCTGATTTAAGAGTGATTTCAAGATATCTTTTAGAGGCCTCCAAGAAAGGTTAGCGCCATACATGATCTGTGTCGGCTTCTGGGACCCTTCCATGACCTCTGTCAACACATCGACATAGATCTCGAAACGGGACCTTCGGGAACTCATAGTGATCACTAAATAAGATATCCTACATGATGTAGATGAATATTTAATGATTATGCCTACTAAAAATCCATAACCAAATAAATCTTAATTAATATTCACGGTAAGTAAACGTAATAAAGTAATATACAAGAAAACGAGGTTAAATACAGTTAAAATTTTGAAGATGGAGTCAAAACAGACAGATTAGATGACGAGATGAGTGATACCACCAATTTGTTATTATCATCTCGGTTAGGCGACGAAATACCTCCATCGAAGCTCTTTTTCAAATTTCGTCAAGAAGATGCGCTTGAAAAAGGTGTATTAGTCGCAAAATACTGGTGGAGGGAACCTTATCTTAACCGACTTCAAGAGTTTGCTGATGAATACAACTGCGATCTAGTTTCAATATCGGAACTTGAAGAAACAGGCGAGCTAACTGTGATGTCAGGTCACGGAAGCCCACATTCACATTATTATGGCCAGGGAACAATACCATACATAAAAGTTACAGATATTAAAAACTGGCGTATAAACCAGAATCCTAACTATTTCATACCAGAGGAAATAGCATCTCAATATCGAAGAAAAAGAATATTACAACCGTTTGACTTGGTTACTCCAACTAGGGCTAGTAAAAATATCGGTTTATTTGGTGTCGTTACGCCATGGCAAACAAATGTAATTTTAACGAGAGAAATATTCATTTGGCGAGTTAATGATGGGGCTCAAATCATTAACCCCTTCTTATTGTTGAACCTAATGTCATTATCAGTAGTTCATGATCAATTCAAATATCTGGTTTTAATGCAAACAAATAGAGAAGATTTGTCTGTTAGATACAAGGAAGTGAAGTTACCGATCCCACGAGATACAGAAACTAGGAATATGTGGTCGGATCCAATAAGAGAATACTTCGAATCACAGATTAGGGCATGGGAGAGCTATAACACACTAAGTAATAGGATAAATCTTGATTACTTTGTCGATAAACCGATTTAAGACATATGTCATGCGTGCATTTTTTTTATGCACAAGCGCGCGCTTGTAAGTTTTATGCGGTGATGCATTTGCGTCACAAACGCGTAACACTTAATCGGTGATATAAACCATTATTTGGTGGGGAGGTCTAGAGGCCTAATGGATCTAAACTGGAAACTCATCGAAAGACTGTTTAAACAATACTTGGTCTATAATCCAGGTCGCATCGGTGGAGGTTTATATTATGGTTCAATTCCTAAATGGATGGCCGACAGAAAACAAGCCTATAGCCGTTTTTCACCACCTTTCAATCAAGATAACCTCAAAATTATGAAAAATGTATGTCATGCTTATGGGCTTTGGTTATCAGCCAGTAATAACAAGTCTTGGACAAACTTACCAAGGCGTGGCCGCATGGCACTTGATCAGCCAGAAAAACTCTGTAAGCTATTTAGTTTTATTCAGCAAGAAACGGTTCCCATTGAAGAGAGGATTCAGAAGGGATTAGCTGGAGAGTATAAAGTTGATGGAATAGGTAAAGGCATCCTTTCTGGTCTTCTTCATACAATGTATCCCGAAAAATATGGTGTATGGAATGGAAGCACCGTCAAAGCATTCAAAAAACTCGATATTATCATACCCTTAATGTACTCAACAAATCAAGGACGAACCTATGCCCGAATTAACGCTGTCTTAAATAATATGGCTTTACATTTGGATACCAATCTAACTTTTGTTGACGGTTTTATGTGGTATGTTGCTACAAGGTTGCCAGAAACAATAAGATAACAATCCTTTTTCGCGCGCTCGTAAGTTTTAAGCGGTGATGCCCATGCGTCACACACACGTAACACTTAAGCGGCGATGCAGTAACGCCACACGTAACCCTTAAGAGGTAAAAAACACCATCCAATTGCGATAAGAAATGGTTGAATCAGGTGTCCCCAAATATCACTGCCAAAAATGTGATGCGCCTATTGATCCAACAGATAAAATATGCCCTAATGGACATGTTTTGAAGGAAGTAGGAAAAAAAATCAAACTGCATCTTGAGGACAGAATAAATTTGTTTTCCAGTTTTGAAATAAAGTTATCAAAAGAGGAGGAAAATTTTCTTAAAAGGATGAGTAATCGTATAAAGAAAGCACTGGAAAAAAGTGGAATAGACGCTATCACAATTAATCTAGGTATTATAAATATCACATTCGACCGGCGCTCTCAGGATACCAAGTAATAATGGAAGTCAAATTGACCGATACCGGCAGGAACTGGCTACAGGAGCACTACCCTCAGGGTATCGTATTGGAATACGACCCCGACAAACCCTTCAAGCTACACATCTGGGCCTCCGAGTTCATAGAACTCACCTACCAGGGCATCCCCTACCGCATCCCCACCAAGGTAGAAGGCAAACCAACAATCAAGAAGGCAACATAATGAGCACACGAGGAGATATTTTTGAAGATTAGAG
>JAOZHP010000145.1 GCA_026014815.1 Candidatus Bathyarchaeota archaeon | reverse complement strand
GGAAAAGGGCAAACCCACCGATATCCCCCCACCAGAAGTCTGCCTCATGAATCCGAGAGAGTACATTGAGGAGACTGCGAGAAGTGGATAAAGGAGTGTTCGATGCGTTATTCAAAAGTGTGCGTATTTCCCAGGGGAGGGAGGAGTTTTTCTGGCTGGTGAATGAGGTTGAGAAAATAGACCCCCACATCATAATTGAGATAGGGGTGCAGTATGGTGGAAGCCTGAAGTTCTGGGAGCAACTTGTGAAACCGGGCGACTTGGTCATAGGTTTAGATAATAGACTTGATCTCTCGAAGGTTATGTCATGGGACTACGAAAGGAGTGATAGAAACGTAGTGCTGGTTGTTGGAAACTCTATGGCTTCAGAAACTGTTGAGAAAGTGAGAGGTAACTTGGGAGAAAGGGAAGCTGACTTCTTGTTTATCGACGGTGGACACTCTTTTAAAGCCGTTTCCAGTGATTTTGAGAACTACTCTAAGTTCGTTAGAGAAGGGGGTCTGGTTGCTTTCCACGATTTGTATTTGGAGGCTGGCTATCCTAAAAAGTTCTTTGACACATTGAAAGGTAAGAAACGGGAATGTCACGCTGATTACTATGGAGTGGGAGTTTGGTGGAAGTGAAGTGGAAAAACACAGAGTGCGACTACGTGGGGCCGTTCGACACTCCATGCCTGAACCCTAAGCCGTACAAAGAGCTCCCCTCACCTCCAAAGCCCGACGGTATCCAGATATCGGTTTGTGTATCAACTTACAGAAGACCGAAGGAACTTATCGTAACGAGCATAGAATCCATCTACAAGCAACATTTTCCTGCCAAGAACTACGAGGTTATCCTAGTCGATGATGCTACCGTAGTTGATGACTTTAAGGCACAAAAGGATCTGATGGAGGCCATAAAATATCTATTACGCGAGTACCCGAACCATTACTTCAGGGCTTACTTCACAAACTATACTCGCTGTTGGACAGACGCCCACTCCCTTAACGTCGTGTTCAAAAGGGCTTTGGGATGGATAATTCTACATAGCCAAACTGACCTCATCCACGTGGGGGAAACCCTAGAAAGCGCATGGAGACATCATCACCATAACGATCACCTCAGACTGTGCCCCGACCACTTCGGTGGACTTTCGGACGACCTATTGGATACGGAACATCTCAAGGAGTGGCCCTTCTTCCCCTATGAATTCGGAGCTTCCTACCCGACAAAATGCGTTCACCAGGTCAAAGGGAGAAACGAGACTATAACCCAGGCCCCTCCTGATGTAGACTTCCAGAGTGCCATGAGAGATTCCTGTGGCCTCGTGGCAATGAAAGATCCCTCAGTCAAAACAATTCATAGAAAGAATTCTCATCCCCTCGGGAAAGGACTGCATGGCAGGAGGGCGGGAGCCCCAAGGTACTATGACGGTGATGTTAGGAAAAATGACAAAACTTGGACTGACGGTGACTGGGGTGTTTTGACGCCTGAGGAGGAGAAGAAAACCAAGATGACCGAAACGATGTTTAAAACCCTGGCGGGGGCTCTCTAATGGTCCACCCTTGCGACGAGAAAGAGCTGGCCGATAAGGTTCTCGAGGAGTGGGACGACATCTGCAACGAGCTTAAGATCAGACACTTCCTCGTCCTAGGAACCTGCCTCGGCTTTGTGAGGGACAAGGGATACATCAAGGGTGATAACGACATCGACGTTGGGGTTCCCGTGGCGGACTTCGGCAAGTTAGCTGGGGAACTGGTGAAGCGCGGCTTCAAAGCAGGGCATAACTTCGGGGCGAACCAGCACTTCTGCAAGCACGGTATCCTGCTAGATATCTATTTTGGGTATGGGGTTAAGTCGTTAAGCAAGATCACGTATAACGAAAGGGAGTACGACATCCCTCACCCCGTCGAGGGGTACTTGGAAAGGCACTACCCCGCCAGTGAGTGGGGAGTTGACTGGAGGACGCCTGTTAGAAAATGAGCGCCGGATATGCGTTCGTCGTCGCCGATATCCTTCACGTAGGGATACTGCGCTACCTTGAGATATCTAAGAGCCTATGTGACTTCCTGATAGTGGGTGTCTTGACGGATGAGGCCGCCGCCTCCTACAAGCGCAAGCCAGTTATCCCCTTCGACGAGAGGGTTGACATGATAAGGGCCCTGCGGTGCGTGGACATGGTGGTGAGGCAGAACGTACGTGACCCCGGGGACACCATCAAGGAACTTGTTGATAACGGGTGGAACATCAATCTCCTCACTCACGGCGATGACTGGCCTGAGATCCCCGGCTCGGATTACATAAAGAGCGTGGGCGGCAGGGTCATCAGAACACCTTACTATCTCCGACAGTCAACAACGGAGATACTAGAGAAGATCAGGGGAGAGCCATGATGGAGTTCTGGGAGTTTTTCTGGTGGCTCCTAATAGCCTACACCACATTCGTGCGCATAAAATACGTGTGGCAGGCAAACAAAGTACGTCGACTCAAGTCGGCGAGGGGCGTGTCCCACAAGTTCATGCTTCACACCCACCTCGCCTACTGGATAATGTTCTTCCACAACTTAAACATCGCCGACGTGAAGGATCAATTCTTCTGGGGAATAGGGATCTTGACCACGGCATACTGCATAGTCACGCTCTGGCAGTACAGGGAGCCTAGAATTGGGTTGAAGCAGTGGATAAATGAAAGCCTAAGCGGGGAAGCGGAAGGGGGGATTTG
Organism: Candidatus Bathyarchaeota archaeon; assembly: GCA_026014815.1. Taxonomy (GTDB): domain Archaea; phylum Thermoproteota; class Bathyarchaeia; order TCS64; family TCS64; genus RBG-16-57-9. The sequence goes on along the minus strand of JAOZHP010000145.1, from coordinate 10,486 downwards.
GCGCTGAAGGGCTTGGACATCTATATACCAACCCACAACAACCTTGAGTACCTGAAGCTCTGCCTAGAGGGGATAAAGGAGAACTCGGCTCTCCAAAACAGGGTGATCATCCACAATGACGGGTGCACTGATGGGACGAAAGAGTTCTTGGAAAGCCTGGACACCTTCGTGACCCACAGCCACTGGAGGGGCATGTACTCCGCGATTAACCAAGCATTCAGGACTCACTCAGAGAACAAGTACATGATCTCCCTGAATGATGATACCTACCCCGCTAAGAACTGGGACGTAAACCTCCTCTCAGAATGTGAGAGAAACAAGGTACTCTGCCCCATCTGCGTGGAGCCTACCCCCGGGAGTTTCCTAACTTATGACTGCGGGAGAGATCCCAGCAACTTCAACCGGGAGAGGTTCTTATCGTATGCCTCTACCATCCCTAGAAAAGTGGAGTGGGGAACGATCGGGCAGTGGACTTTGGCATCCGACCTCTTCGAGGAGATGAACGGCCTAGACGAGGGTTTAGATCCTTTCGGAAGTGGCGGACTGGATCTACTGTATAGAATTCGGGTGAAAAACCCCAACTTTACCTTTTATCGCGTATATGACTCAGTAGTTTACCACTTCTCGCGGATAGCCTCCCGCAAGCTAGAGGACTCAGGAGTTAAGACCTCAGTCTCGAAGTTCCAGAAGAAGTGGGTTCCTGTTAACATAGAGGCCGCTAATCGTCTCTTAGAGAAAACAAGAGAGAGACTCGAGTTTGAGAGACCAGAGTTTGCGGACAAGTTTCTCGGAAGGGGGTTGAAGGGTTGAATGAGTGCATCATTGTGGGGATAAGGCCACAATTCATCCACCTCTTCGGTCTGTTCAGGGATAAAGCATTGCCCGAGGAAATCACGGTTATAAACACTGGACAACACTTCAGTCAGAACATGAGCCAAATATTTCTTGAGGAACTCGAACTACCGGCGACGGTAAATCTGGGCATGAGATCGAAGGAAGACGGCGAGTATAAACTTACTCGTTTCGTCAAAGAACTAGACCCTCAACCCTCAAAAATATACGTGATTGGTGACAGCACCACCACTACTATCGGTGCTATGGTGGCAAAGGCTTTTCGACTTCCGTTAGTTCACATCGAGGCAGGGCTTCGATGTAATGAGTTGATCCCAGAAGAGGTCAACCGTAGATTTGTGGATGCCATATCCGATGAGCTATGGGCTCCAACTTCTTACGCTAGAGCAAATCTGTTGAAGGAAGGGGTACCCGGAGAGGTCAAGTTGACGGCAAACTTCAGGCTTAGCTCCTTTCTTGAGGTCATACAAAAGGTCGAGCCAAAACCCTGTGATGTGGTCTGTGAGTTCCACCGTCAGAATAACGTTGACGATATCGCCCGTTTTAAGCGGATAATAGATGCCCTGACGAACAGTAACAGGAAGGTCTTCTGGAGCGTTCACCCGAGGATCTCCTCGAATCCTGCTTGCAGAACATATCTTCTCAAACCGATGGGTAACGTGACTATCTCAGAGCCCCTCGGCTACCTCGAGTGGCTAAGCTACCTTAAAGGAGCGGACACGGTGATAACGGACAGCGGCGGGGTACAGTTAGAGGCTTACGAGCTGGGGAAGGAGATCATAACGTTGCGAAGCGATGTGGAGTGGAAACACACACTTGATCGCTCAAAGCTAATCGGGGACAACCTAGAGCAGTTGGAGGAGATACTATCTTGAAGGTAGCCGCTGTGATTCTCACACTTAACGAGGAGCCCCGGATAGAGGAGTGCCTAAAGCACATCCGCCCCCATATGGATTATCTGCTGGTTCTGGACGGGGTCTCAAGTGATAGAACCGTTGAAATCGCCGAGGAATACGCAGACCATGTGGAGACGAGACCCTTCTCGGGGAGCTTCTCCGAGGAGAAGAACTACGCTCGAACCTTGGTGCCTAAGGACTGCGGGTGGATCCTCTGGTGTGACGCTGATGAGAGGTTCGACAAAGGATTCCTTAGAAACATAAAACCTAATGTGAAATTCGCAGAGGAACATGACCAGGTCTGCTACCGCTTTCCACGCGTGAACCTGCCCGATGGGAGGGACTGGCCTGACTATCAGGTTAGGCTCATCAGGAACAGCAGGGACATAGAGTGGAGAGGAACGGTTCATGAGGTGCCGTATTTCAAACCTGAAGGCATCCCCCTAGACGAACTTGACAAAGATGAAAGGGAGAGGAAATTGGGGGTATGTACAGCTGACGGTTGCTCGATTTTACACTTACCTAGGAGAGAAGACGAGAGGAGGCCTTGGTGGTAAAATGGGACTCTTCTTCGAGGTTGATGGTTTCTTTTTTGAAGCTCATATAGGACGAGCTTTTGATGGGGACAAGGCGGACTGGGATAAAGGGATAGTTGAAAGCATCTTTCAACATCGATATGATCCTCCTGGATTCGACATACCTAACGGACTGGTTTTAGACATCGGCGCCCATATTGGAAGTTTCTCTGTTTACGCCAGCCAAAAAGCATCTAAAGTCTATGCCTATGAGCCCGAGCCTTCCAACTTCAATTTACTCGTGAACAATCTACGGATCAATGGCATAAAGAACGTTGAACCCTTTCAAGTGGCAGTATATGACAAGAAGGGGGTACTTCCATTTTTCATATGTGGGACTCGGAACACGGGAGGACACTCCTTTTCCAAGGCCTTGCTCGAACGGGACAAAGTCCCATCTACCATCACGATAAATGTAAAAACTCTCCTTTTCTCGGACATAGTGAGGTCTCTAGGGGAAGTAGGCTTCGTCAAGATGGATTGTGAAGCTGCTGAGTACCCCATCCTGTTTTCAACCCCTGATGACGTTTTAAAGAAGATAGAGAAAATTGTTATAGAATATCATGATCCCTCTTTACTCGAAAAGTTGAAGGGGAAACTCGAAAAGAGCTTCGACGTAAAAGTGTGTAAGGAAAACGATTTAATCTTTGCATGGAGGAGATAAAATCTTGGTTGTAAATCGTCTTTTAGTTACGGGTGGAAGTGGCTTCATAGCTACGAACTTTTTCCACTTCTTGTTGACCCTGCCAGAGGAAGAACAGCCTGAGGTTCGGCTCTTTGATCGACGTTTCGGGCAGGATTTGACTTGTAAGGAGGACGTTGAGGCGGCTTGGAAGTGGGAGCCTGACGCATGCGTCAATTTTGCCTCATATACTCATATCGACGATTCGATAAAGAACCCTAGAAAGTTCTGGGAGAACAACATAGAGCTGATGCTGAACGTGCTGGAGGCTTGCCGCGAGTATGATTGCCGACTGCTTCAGATCAGCTCGAGCGAGGTATACGGGACACAGGTCTACACCCCACAAGACGAGGAACACCTGATTCAGCCTCAGTCGCCCTACGCTTTAACTAAGGTAGTTCAGGACAGGTCCTGCTACGCTTGGTGGCAGACTTACGATCTAGATGTTTCAATAGTTCGACCATTCAACCAGTTCGGACCATACCAGCAAACTCAGAAACTGATACCCAAGTTCGCCTACAACATCATCCACGGCCTGCCGCTTCCAATCTACGCAGAGGGAAACGCCAGAAGGGATTGGCTATACGTTAAGGACACCGTCAGGGGCATTTGGATGGCCTTGAATAAGCTACCAGCAGGCGAAGCTGTCAACCTCGCCACGGGGAAGAGCTGGAGCGTAAAGGAAGTAGCTGACCTTTTGAAGGATATCGTTCCGAAGGTTTCAGGCAAACCTGATCTATCTAAGATAGTAACCATAGACCATGTAGACGACCGCTGGGGACACGTTTTCCACCTAGAAGGCAGCTACGAGAAAGCCGAGAAACTGCTTGAATGGAAACCCGAGTACACTTTCCCAGAGGCTTTAGAGGAAACAGTTAGATGGTATATTCAAAACGAATTCGCCGTGCCTTATAGGAGGGGTGGAGAGTGAAGGCGCTAATCCTAGCTGGGGGACATGGTACTCGGCTTAGACCCGTTACAAAAGTAGTGAATAAACACCTCCTCCCAATATGGGACAAGCCCATGATCCTCTACGGCATAGAGGCGCTGAGAGATTCGGGGATTAAGCACATCCTCATTAGTTTAAGTGATGTGAATCCTTACGGCTTTATGGAGCTTCTCGGCGACGGCTCGGAATATGGGGTCCACATAAGCTATTTGCACCAGGAGGAGGTTAGGGGGATAGCATGGGCCATCAACGAAGCACGCCATTGGATAGGGGATGAGCCATTCATCGTCTACCTGGGAGACAACATATTCGTAGACGGAATAGCCCCCTTCATCAAGAGGTTCACGAGTTCCGGCGCGTCAAAGCCTTTAGTACTCCTCAAAGAGGCCGAGACAATGGACGAGGCCCGCAGGTACGGGGTCGCCAAGTTCCAAGGATCGGAGGTCTCCCAGCTTGTCGAGAAGCCGTCAGAGCCCCCCAGCCGACACATACTACTCGGACTGTACTGTCTGACCCCACGGTTCTTCGAGTTGTTTTCCCAGCTGAAGCCCTCTGGGAGGAGTGAGTACGAGATAACGGACGCCTTGAACCTTCTCATGCCCGTCAACTACGACGTCTATGAGGGCGAGTGGTGGGACTGCGGGGTCTTCAAGGATATCACTGAGGCGTCCCAGTTTATGATGATTAGAGGTGAACAAAATTGATCGTTGGATGTGTTGGTCTCTACGGAGAGAGAGTCGACCAAGCAACTGAGTGCATCAAGAGGCTCAGACCCCACGTGGATCGATACGTGGTTATAGTCGACGAGTCCGTGACGGATGAGCAAAGGCAGAAACTGAGAGACTTGGGATGCGAGGTTTACTTCCACCCCTGGGAGGACAGCATGGTGAAGATGCGCAACCAGTACCTCGAGAAGTGTCAGACAGATGACTGGATAATCGTACACGACCCCGACGAGTGGTTCTGCGAGAAGTTCTGCGAAGACGTGAGGGAGATATGTGAGAAAGCGGAGAAGGATAACCTAGCCCTCCTGCTGATCAACAGCCATGATACCACTATCAAGGAAGATGGGAGCAGGGATGAAAGCGTCAGTGACTTCTTCAAGAACCTTATCTTTCAAAAGAAAGGGGGCACTCGCTACGAGGGAGTTGGAGAGGTCAAGGAAGTCCATGAAACGCTGATAATTCCGGGATTAACCAAGGCTGTGAGGCTGCCCAAGGAGAAATACTGGTACGAACACACCAAGTATTGGCACGAAGTATGGGAGAGGGCTGCCAGGAACGTCTTCCTCGCCGGGGGCGGGAACAACGTCGGGGAGAAGAACCCCTCCTGGAAGCCCCTGCGGGATATCTGTGATGAATTGGGGCTGGATACTTGGCCTAAGGCAAGGGAGTATTTCCGCAAGGGCGACATAGATCCACGTCTGAAACAGTGGCTCTGGGACAACCGATTCGAGGGCTTCGACTTCGACCACGAAGAGATGGAGTTCGGCAGGTGGTACTTCGAGTATCTACATCCCGAGGAAAGGGAGTTCACAGATCCGGTCTGGGAACCAGTACATGAGATCCCCATAGGAAGCCCAGCTGAGTTGATGAAATACGTGGAAAAGACTTACATCGAGCTCCTTGGACGCCACGCCGACCAAGCAGGGAAGGAATACTATACCAACGCGATACTTGAAGGGCTATTAAGGAGGGAGGATCTGCCCGATATCATAAAGCAAAGCCTGGAGTACCAACAGAAGGTTGCGGAAACACCCTCAATCCAGGGTGAGAGAATAAGGATACCCGTCCCCGTTAACGTGGATCTCCAAATCACCGAGGGTATCTTCCTCGAGGCTCTGAAGAGGAGCAACGTTTACTGGCTGGGAATAAAGCCGAAGATAGACATCGGTGGCTTCGTACTTGACTCCCTTGAACCTGAGGAAAAAGAGGAATTCCTAAAATGGTTCTACGAGAAAGAGCCAACCCTGAAACAGTTCGTGAAGAAACTAAGTGAAACACAATGAATTTGGGCTGGTTAAGCGCGTCTCCTACGGCCACGACGGGGTACGGAGGTCAGACTCTCGAGGTCTGTGACCGCCTTATGGATAGGCATGAAGTTGTCTGTATCGGTCAGACTGGTGACCTTATAGTTTGGGGTGGAAGGCAGAAGGTGGATACCCCTTCGGGGAAGAAGCTAGGGGTCGTCGCCCTATCCGACTGGAGGTCTGCCGCCGACCTCATCAACTCCTACTACATACAAGAATACGACCTAGACATAGTAATCGGTTTCATGGACGCCTTCGGAATAGAGTTCCTCAACAACGTAAATGTCCCCGTTGTAGGATGGATACCCATTGATGGCCCGTTCACGGGGAAGTGGAAGAACTATGTCCGGAACTTCCACCGGGTCATAGCTTATTCCAAGTTCGGCTTCGGGGAGCTCCAGAAGTGGTTTCCACCTACTAGGATCGGGTACATTCCACACGGCGTCTCTGAGGACTTTAAGCCCATGGATAAGGATGAAGTCAGGGAAGAGTTCGAGGAGGAGTACGGAATACCGAAGGACGCCTTCCTAGCGGTGAACGTCGGAGCCAACGTGGGATGCAGGAAGGAGCTCCCGCTAATGATGAGAACCTTCAAACGCTTCGTGGAGGACGGCCACGACGACGCCTACCTTTTCATACATACAAACGCCCACGGAACGTACCCGAGAGCCTACGACCTGCCCATATGGAGAGCGATGCTGGGAATGGAGGAACATATCCTATTCCCGGATTACAACCCCATAATCAGCCCCGTCAGCAACGCCCAGTTGGCCCGGGTTCACAACGCCGGCGACGTGTACTGGCAAAACTCAGTGGCCGAGGGCTTCGGGCTCCCCGAATACGAGGCAATGGCATGCGGGATCCCGCCGATATGCCCCAGAAACTCCGCCCAGGTCGAGATCGTCGAGGGGCTTGGTCCCCAACGGGGGTGGCTCGTGGAGAGCGTTCCAGAGGATATGTATGTCCAGATACCTGTCTACGTGCCCCAGCTCCCCACCTACCCCGTTCCAAATCAGAGGTCGGCCCTAGAGAAGCTGGAGGAGGCCTACAGCAGCCCGGATCTCAGGGAAAGATATGGGAAGGAGGCTAGGAGATACATAGAGAAGTACCACAACTGGGGTCTAGTGATGGAGAAGTGGTTCAGAGCCTTAGATGAAGTAGAGTCGGAGCTGGATCTGTTCCAGAAAATAGAGAGTGCTTTTAAGGGGCAGACGGCTACCACGGGAACGCAGGATAGATAGGTACTTCGCGCTCCACTTCTATGTGTCTGTCCAGGACAACGCTTATCTCAACCTCCTCGGATGCGCCTCCAGAGGTCTTCAGCCTGCCCCAGATCGTGCTGTTCGCAGGAGCCTCTTGGCTTTGAATATGCAGTATCTCGTTTGCATTCTTTATCGGCTGCTCAGCTATTCTGAATCTTCGCTCCCCCAGCTCCATGTTCGTTCCCGGCACCGCGTTTATGGTGTTATACCCGAGCTGTATGAAATAGGTGGTGAGAGTGGTGTCCGCCTCCTCCACGACAATGCCTAAGATGTCGAAGTCAAAGGGCACCGTGTTAAGAGGAACGATCAGCACCCAGTCTCCGAAGGTATTCGCCACAGCCGCAGCGACAAGGGTAACAGACGAGGTCACATCCTGCGGGTAGACCCTCCAACGACTATGCCAATGGTGTCCTATAGCACCAACGTCATCTTGAACATCCCTCAGATCCGTCTTGCGAAAGTCGGTTATCGGCATCAAGAGTCACCTCAAGAGTTCACTACGGAGGCCTCTATCCCGCTCCCGCTTATGTAGAGGGTCCCACCGGTCACGACGCTGGCTCGGACTATGGGTTGCTCCCCGTAGACAAACTTCCTTCCCTGATCCGACTCCCACTCCACGGATGAGTCAGCCGTGCAGATGATCGATACCTTGACCCGGTAGACGGTATTGGATAGGACTAAGAGACTTACAACGGTGTCTGCCGTTCCAGAGTTTCTTAAGGTCAGTTCATTTATCCTGATAGTCTTGTCAACGGTAAGCGGTCCGCTTCCCAGATTCTGTTCACCGGCTTGTCCAGCAGCTATTATCTGTATTTCCTCGGCTTCCCAGTGGAAGCGGTGCTTGTAGTTCTCCGGGTGGGATACATCTTCACGGAGAGCCATTTAATTTCCTTCCATCATAAAAAAGGGGGAAAGCTCAATTCTGAGGGGTTGGTCACGCTTTAACCCTGCTGAGGCGGTTGACCAGGCCTTGGATAAATGCTGTTGCCGCGAACCCGGATGTGAAGCACATAATGCCGTTGGGGAAGTTGCGCTCACTGTAACCGATGAAGTAGACTAGCCCTGTGATGGCGCCTAGAGCGTATCTCTTGAAGGCGGGGAAGGATATGATATCCTTCCACTTCTCGGCCATCTCCATGAGGACGTAGGCGAGGCCTCCGAGGAAGCCGAGGAATATGAACCACAAGGCGTTAACCATCCCCGGATTCATCTCCTACACCCCTATGGCTATGACCTCAAGAGTCAGGGTCGTCCCGCCTGCTGTGCCGCTTACGGTAATTCCCACCACGTTACCGGAGATATCCTTGTTACCCACATCCACATAATCGATAGGGGGATCCGTGTGCCACTGAATGTTCAGAACCTCCTCGATGAAGTTGAGGTTAGGAACCGTCACCGTGACATAAGCCAGCGCATAAACGATCTCCGTCGTGACGCCCTTGGCCACGGTCCTGCCTTCAAACAGGGTTGTGACTATCCTGTTGACGCGGTGGTAGCCTCTCTCGTGGTAGCTCACTTCTCAGGACCTCCCTGGGGCTATCGGAGCCCCACTACGGAGGACCGATGGCTATGACTTCGACTAGCAGTGTCGTGCCTGTGGAATACGTAACACCCGTAAGTGTCATTCCGACGACGTTTCCGCTGATCTTCTTGTTCTTTGCCTGAAGCACACCATAAGGTGGGTTCCCGTTACCTGCGTCACAGTTAATGGGGTCCTCGGTAAACTGGACTTGAAGGACGTACTCGATCATCCGCAGATCGGGGACACAGACATTCAGAACATGGCATGCGTTGGTGTAAGTTGTTTGAACCCAGTTCACGCCGTAGGCGATTACCCGGCCGTCCTGTAGTACCGCTATCTGATCGTGGCTTTTCCAGCCCTTACCTAGATATCCCGTGGGGAGCCTAAAATCTGGCAATCATAGCACCCCACTAGGTCGTGTGCACTATTTCTTGCACTCTGCCTACCCAAGTCGCAGCGTTGACGGGGTCGAGTACCCTCAATGCAGGTTCCTTTATGTACGAGACTCCGTACAGCACGGGGAAGTCGGTGACGTAGTCAACCTGGTCTCCGAAAGCATGGCTGAAGAACACCTTCGCGAGGAATGTCGTATCCTTTCTCAAGATGATGGCGTTGTCGAGTTCCTTTATCCTCTGAGTGTGACCCACGGCATGCTTCTGGGCCCAGCCACAGTAAAGCAGGGGCTTCAGCTTCCCGTCTATGGTGAACTGAAGGCTCTCCAGCTTCGGCGAGGTGTGTATTGAGCTTATGCCGTATATCACGTGGACGGCGTTCTCCCCAATCTTGATGGCGTTCCCAGCAGTCCCAGCCATCAGGGATGTTCCGCTGTGTATCCAGTTCGCTGCGGCTCCTGTGCTCCAAGCGCCCTGAGCTGCAGCGTAGATTCCATAGATGTCCTCCCAGTCGTCTCCGACACCGAGGAAGCAGGCCCTTATGGCGAGGGGTCCACCGGTCTTGTTAGATCCAGGGGTCTCCCCTTGTATTTCAGCGTCCATCTGCTCCTTAGCGAGCATCCCGCCCAGGAGGGCCTCCTTGATGTGCCTGAGGTGGATGTCCACCATCTCCTTCACCGGGAGTGCCCTGATGAACTGGCGCTCGAAGCTCCTGCCGAATCGGACAAGCTCCTTGTCTGTAAGGTCCCTAGTAACCATAGCGAGGTCGTCAGCTAGTACTCTGGCTTCGTCTTGATAGCCACGTAAAGTGCCTAGACTCATTGACAATATCTTTCTCTCCTTTCCAAAAATTAATAAAACAGTCGTCCTTTTTAAATAAAATACTACTAGTAGTAGAGGGTTGGTGTGGTTAAAGACAAAGTCTCCCATACGATAGACAGAGACCTGTTGAAACAGGTAGAAGAACTCAGAACGAAACGGTTCCCTCTTTCCTCACGAAGTGCAGTAATAGAGTACCTCGTAAAATTCAGTTTATCTCAATTAAGGAAAGAAGGTGATCTAAGTGTTCTCAGATAAATGCGCGCTCGCGCAGAGGGAGATCTCCGGTTTGGAAGAGGGAAGGGATATCAGCGTTATCCGGTGACTACTCTTGCATTATGGAGATGCCGCGGCCGTCTGCAGGATAGGCCCCTTCATCCATGACCGACATGTCCCCGCGGTCGGTGACCTGAGGGAAGAACTGGCGCAGGCGCTCTCCTGGCCTGAATTCCTTCACCATGGGGATTATCCCTGGCTTCCTTTCAGTCATCCGTCGAGCCGCTACGTT
>JAOZHP010000144.1 GCA_026014815.1 Candidatus Bathyarchaeota archaeon | reverse complement strand
GTGACACCCATAAATGTGACCCACTTGCCAGCAGGCAACGAGTAAGCCGTGTCAATACCTAGACCTAAGTTATCGCCGGAACTCGGAAACACGTCTGCTGCGTTCGCGCCGTTATTTTTAATGCTTATAGTGGCACCGGGCCGGAACTGGTTTGCCAGTCTTACTGAGTCACCAGTCGTCGCAACAGTGGCAATTATGCACACTGAATTGACCAGATGTACCGCACTACCTTGACCACCACCAGCGAATGCGGTGATGCCGGTTTGACGAGACGTGTCAATCAAAGCTCCGCTATTGACGCCATGGGCGTTCAAAGCGAGGACGTTATTGGCGACTAGAGTTAGCTGATTAGATGCTGCCTGACCGATACCAGTACTGCCGTCACCTTTGTTTGGAATAATGACTGCGTTCGTTGCAGAGGGCGTTTCATTCAGCAGCATCGGGCCATTGGCAGCAGCCAGACGTATACCATTGCTGACTTGTTCTAATATCGAGGTGCCACCAATTGAAGTCGTGAGAATATTGTCAGCAGATTCAAAAAAGCCAGTGTTGCCATCACCAAAGGCGAGTGACGGTGTAGAAGCATTGTTCTGAAGCGGGATGATGACCTGCTCAACACCCGCAGTGTTAAGGAACTCGGCAACCAAAGAGCCGCCAGAGATTATCGCTATGCGATCTGCGGAGGTCCAACCAATACCCGTATCCTGTTCCTGTTGATTCGGAATCAATGTCGGGACAGTTGACGATGCGGCTATGTTTGCGAATGTTGGGCCAGAACTGACAACGGTGCGGATGCCAAGTGAATCAAAGAACAGTTCAGGGACACCCCCTATTGACACCGCAAGCTGATTGTCCGAGTTCTCGTAGAAACCAGTGTTACCGTCACCAAACCTAAGAGTTGGTGAAGCAGCATGAACACCGGGAGTCTGCGAAAGAAGCAGATTGTCGAACTCGCCTGAGATTCCAGCGCCGCCAGCAGTGTCAACAATCAACGGTGTCCATGTAGAGTTGGCAACCGTAGCGATGAACGTCAGGCTCTGGCCTGCTAGCAATGACACTGCCGTGTCCACACCAGCGCCTAGATCATCACCTGATGCTGGGAACACGTCCGCTGCCTCGGTAGCGTCGTCGTTCTTGATGTAGACCAAGGCGGAAGGGTTGGCAGAGAAGGCAGAGGGGAGCCTCACCGAGTCACCAGCCGTGGCGACAACAGTGATGACGTTGTAAGAATCTATCAGCGGGGTGGCACTGACTTGACCACCACCTGCAAATGCTGTAACAGCCAAGCTGGCAGACGGTGCTTGAACCACACCACCACCTAACTCCCGAAGCTGGAATGCCTGCACACCACCTGCGATTAAGCCCCAAATATCAGAGCCGGTCCACCCAAGACCAGTGTCGATGTCAACTTTGTTGGGAAGGATAGTCGGTATAACATCAGTCGGCGCAATGTCCGCAATCTGAGGACCATTGTTGTTGAGCCCAAGGAGCGCTGTGGCGATGCCACTGTCAACGAGTTGCGTCCACGTTGAGTTGGCAACGGTAGCGATAAACGCATAGGAGCTGCCTGTAGGTAGCGAAATTAGTGCATCTACACCTTCGCCCAAGTCGTCGCCTGAGGCTGGGAAAATAGCAACCCGATTAGCACCGTCATTCTTCACGTAAACAATGGAGTTAATTGCAAAGACGTCAGGCAGTCTGACTGAGTCGTTGAAGGAGGCCACCACCGTGACCACGTTGTACGAGTGGATCAGTGGCACGGCACCTACTTGTCCACCACCTGCGTTGGCTGTGATCGCAACCGAAGCGGATGGTACTTGCAGGACACCACTGTTATCTTCCGTGAGCCGCAGACCTTCAACACTGTTGGGGGCAAGGACCACCGCGCCGGTACCAACCAGCTGCATGTCTCCCGCGCTGTTAGCGAGGATGCTGTCCGTGCCGTCGTGCAGGAGCGTGACATCACCACCACCCGGATACCGCAGCGTCAAAGCTGAGTCAGCTGAGGCAACATAGAAGTGCACAAAGTCCGCGTCTGTCGTAGGATCGAGGTCAGTTCCGGCCCCATACATGGAGAAGACACCCTGACCAGCGGTGGGGGCAGCATCTGCCCATGAAGGATTAATACGAGTGCCCGTTTCAGCGCCGCCAGTCATTGCAGCGATATTTAAGAGGGCTAAGTTCCCATTCAGTAAATTCCCAAACAGGTACGGGCGAGCTAAATTGGAGGTATTGCTTTGAGGCTGTTCGATTGCAAAAATGTCTTGATCATCAACGAACTTGTTACCTGCAAGGTGACCAATAATGATGCAGTGATCGTAGTCGAGCTGTGTTCCGGTAATTCCCATGGAATTCCCAATGAGTACGTTCGTCTCACCAGTAAGAATGCCGGGAATGCTTGAATGGCCGAGAATGATTTGATTTGCTGTTTGCGCGACGCCGATAGCGAAAGTGTTGCAGCCGAGAACGATACAAGAGTCAATATTTATAGCGTTCGCCGTATTGTTAGAACCAATAAGGACGTTTAATGAAGCTCCGCCCATAGATTCGCCAGTGCTGTTGCCGATAACGACGGATCCGCTAACACCTCCTACTTGAAGGTCACTGCAAACACGGCTCCCAATAAGCACCGAACTAGAAATGGAAGCACCTACATTTCCTGTGCCAGCGTCATTGCCAATAATTACAGCAGTGTTAACAATTCCTAATCCACTTGCCCCGGTCATATCAGAACAAGCATCGTGACCAAGAATCGTCGCGTTTTGCGTATTACCCGTAGCAAGGGCTCCAAGAGCCCTCGTTCCAATTACGGTGTTCCCATCATGGAAGGATTGAGTGGGAATGTTGGCCGCAGCACCATCACCGATAATGATCCACGGATCACGAGTGTCACCCATGAGTGCACCTGCATTCCGACCGATAGCAATGGAGCCAACGAAGTCGAGCGCTGCTGCAGCAGCTAAGGCATTCTGACCGAGTGCAATGACGCCATCTGCAATGTTGAGGTCGCCTGCGAGTGCGCCTCCAAGAATTACATTGTCACCAGTCTGTGATGTACCCGCGTCAGAACCGACGACTCTGCCCGTCGCACTCAGTCGGAAATAAGAAGCCCCCGAAGCAAGACTGATAGTGATGTTTCCATTGGCACCTCCATCCACGATGTCGATGTCGGTGCCCGCTGTGAGAATGCGTTCATTCGGCAGAATCGCATTCGCTGTGACCGTGACGTAAGTTGCAGTCAATGGACTCGCACCGGCAGTAAGCTCAGTGACGGTAGCCTTTCGACTGGCAGGTTCCCCAGCTACGGTGTTCTGGACCTCCACGAAGACGAGGTCTGGATCAAACCCCGGCGCGATGGTTTCTAAATCTGAGATTTTAATATTAGGCATTAGTCGTCCTCTACCTCGAATTGGTTCACCTCAGCATCTTCAAGCACCCGCAGTCTTCCATCTTCGGTCTCACGCGGGCTCGCGCCGGGAGCGTCTCGAATACCTCCTAAGAAGTTCACGTTTGGATTCGGTCCTCCTGCCGTTAGATCCTCATCAGGCCGATAGAAGGGCAACGTGATTCGATCAG